>JBOIAB010000274.1:0-40970 GCA_050738635.1 Steroidobacteraceae bacterium | reverse complement strand
GGTGGCCCACGACCCCGTACTGATCGGGTCCGCTCATTGGCTAGATGATGCTCCCGCGGCGCGGCGCCGTCACGGTCCCGGTCGTGCTCAGAGCTTGAGCTGCCGGACGCTCGCGCCGCCGCCATGCCCCAGATCGAGGGCGGAGTGCAGCTGCGGCAGCCAGATCGTCAGCCGCTCGGCGAGCTGGTAGGGGGGGTTGAGGATGAGCATCCCGGACCCGTTAAGCGCGACGCGTGAGTCGCGCGGGTAGAGCGCGAGTTCCGCCGCCAGCAGGCTGCAATCGAGCTCGGCGGCAAGAGCCGCATGCCAGGCCGCGGTGTCACGCTCGTCCTTGATCGGGTACCAGACCGCCAGCACGCCGGTTTGGAAGCGCCGCAGCGCCTCGGCGGCCGTATGCCGGGTCCGCTCGAAGTCCTGGCGGCTCTCCTCGTAAGGCGGGTCGATGAACGTCAGCCCGCGGCGCTCACGTGGCGGCAGCCAGGCGCGCAGGCGCTCGAAGCCATCGCCCGCTTCGATTTTTATATGCGCTGGATCCGGGCGCCTGCCGGGTCCGGCACTTCCCTGTGCCTGAGCGGCGAGAGCCCGCTCGAGGGCACGCGCTTCGGCGGGTTGCTGCTCGACGAATACGGCGCGGTCCACTGGGCGTAGCTCGCTCGCGGCCAGCAAGGGCGAACCGGGATACAGCCGCAGCTCGCCGCGCTCGCGGCGCAGCAGCTCGACCCGCTCCAGGTAGCGGCGAATCTCCTCAGCCGGCGGCTCCGCGGCCGGGGAGCGATAGCGCGCTTCCAGCCGCCCGATACCGGAAGCTGATTCACTCGACGGTGCCGCTAAATCGTAGGCGCCGCGGCCGGCATGCGTCTCGAGATACAGGAACCCCTTGTCCTTGCGCCGCAAAGCGGCAAGCAGCGCCAGCAGCGTCACATGTTTGTGGACGTCCGCGAAGTTCCCGGCGTGGTACTCGTGACGGTACTTCAAGTCTGGTGGCGCGCTTACCCGCGCGGCCGCGCGGCCGCCGACGCCTGTTGCGACAGCGACGCCAAGGCGGCGTCAGTGGCCTGTTGGAATGCCGTGACGACATCGCCCAGGCGGTTGGCACCCGCAACGGCCGAACCGCTCGCCACGAACGTGGCGACGATCTCACGGCCCTCTTCCCTACCCAGTGCGCAATCGAGCGTCACTCGCACGGTGGGAGGGGCATCCGTGCCGGCAGAGTAGTCGGCGTCGAATCGGCGGATGGAAATCTGCAGCAGATAGTCGGAAGGGAACGGGCTCTCGGCATCCTCGACCGAGCGCCAGTGCCCGGAGCCGCGCAACGTCTCGACGGCCAGCGACTCGAGAACGGCCGGTGTGTCGGCCGCCCACGCGCTGGCAGCGTATACGTTCAAGCGGTGGTCGGGCTGCAGCAGCACGATCTGCGATGTGCCGAGGCCGGGACCGGCGAGGGGGTGCGCGACGCGCAAGGCTGCGGCCGCCGGCGCTGCCGGATCGGCACCGGTGGCCGAGGCGGCCGCGGCCCGCAGTGCGTAGACCTGCACGGGGCGAGCATTGCTGTGCAGCAGGCTCGAGCAGCCGGCAGCGACGAGGCCCAGCAGGGCCGGCGCGAGGTATCGCAGAAGCCAACAGGGAGTCTTCACCGCGGAATCTCCACGCCCGCCGGGGCCGGTTGGTAGAGGAGCTGCGACGGATTCTGGCGCAGACTCTCGGAGAGCTGGCGGATATCCGCGGCGGCTGCCCGGCCCTCGCGCACGAAGCTTTCGATCTCCGGCAGGCTCGCGCGCGTGAAGGCGCGGACGTCACCGCGATTCTCCGCAACCATCCTGTCGAGCTGATCCGTGGCCTGCGACAGGTTGTTGGCCACTGCGTTCAGGCGCCGCATGGTCGAGACGATCTGCGGGCCGGCCGTATCCATGACGTTGTGCGCGCTTCGCGCCGTGCCGCTCAACTCCACCGTCGCGGCACGAAGCTGGACCAGCAGGGAGTTGACGTTGCGCACCGTCTGCGGCAGCGAGGCGCTCGCCTGCGACAGGCTATCCAGGCTGCGCGAGACGTTGTCGATGTTCTGGTCGCTCAGCAGGCGGTTCAGGCGCTCGATCACCCCGCCGGCGGCAGCCGACAAGCGCGGCAGCTGCGCCATGAAGATGTCGAACTGTGAGGGCGCGGCGCGGATCACCGGGTATCGAAGGCTCGGCACCGTCGGCGGCAGCCCCCGTGCCGTCTGCTGCAGATCGATGTAGAGGAGACCGGTCAGGCCCTGCAGGTCCAGCTCCGCGAGGGTGCGCGCGGAGATCGGCGTCGTGGACTCGATCGCCGCGATCACCTCCACTCGGCCGGCATCGCGAGGGTCGATGCGCAGCTCGGTGACCCGCCCGACGCGTACGCCGAGATAGCGGACCGGCGCGCCCTGCTCCAGACCGCTGACGCTGCCGTTGAAGTAGATCTCGTAGCGCTCGTAGGTGCGATGAACACGGGTGCCGGAATACCAGTAGACGAAGAGGGCCGCTCCCAGCGCGATGACCAGGACGAAAGCTCCGACGGCGGCGTAGTTGGCTTCACGTTCCATGGCCCACCTTGAGGTGAATAGTAGCGCGCTCGCCGTGAAAATACGCCTGTATCCACGGGTTGGGATGATCGACGATGCGCTCCAGCGTGTCGGTCTCCATGCGGTGGTCCACGATCACGCCGACCCGGTTGCAGGTGCGAAAGATCGAGTCGAGATCATGCGTGATCATCACGACGGTCAGGCGCAATTGCTTCTGCAGGTACAACATCAACTCGTCTAACTCCGCCGCGCCGATCGGATCGAGACCGGAGGTCGGCTCATCGAGGAACAGCAGCCGCGGGTCGAGCGCCAGCGCCCGCGCCAGGGCGGCCCGCTTGATCATGCCCCCCGAGAGCTCCGCAGGATATTTGCGCGCGGCGTCGGCGGGAAGACCCACCAGGCGAATTTTGAGCATGGCGAGCTCGTCGCGCGCGGCCGGGGCCAGCACCGGCAGATGCTCGACCATGGGCAACTGGACGTTCTGCAGCACGTTGAGCGAGGAGTAGAGCGCCCCCTGCTGGAAAGTCACGCCGTAACGCGCCTTCACCGCGCGTAGCGCAGCGCCGGCGAGCTGCGTGATGTCATGCCCCTCGATACGGATCGTGCCGGCCTGCGGCCGCTGCAGGCCGAGGACGCTGCGCAGCAGCACCGATTTGCCGGTGCCGGAGCCGCCGACGATGCCGAACACCTCGTCCTCGTGCACCTCCATGTCGAGCCCATCGTGCACCACCTGGGTGCCGAAGCGGTTGACCAGGCCCCGCACTTCGAGCACCGGGTAGATCAAACGCCGATCTCCATGAAGAGCACCGCAAAGAGCGCATCAGCCAGTATCACCAGGAAAATGGCCTGAACGACCGCCACGGTGGTCAGGCGGCCGAGCTCGCGCGAGGAGCCGTGCACCTGCATCCCGCGGTGCGTGCCGGCCATCGCAATGAGGATGGCGAAAACGGGAGCCTTGATGATACCGACCCAGAAAGTGGTGGGCGAGATGGCCTGACTCACCCGGTTGACGTATTGATCGAGCGGCATGTGCAGCAGCGCGGCGCACAGCACCGCGCCACCGATGAGGCCGATCAGGTCGGCGATCACGGTGAGAAGCGGCAGCGAGATGACCAGCCCGAGCACGCGCGGCAGCACCAGCGCCTCGACCGGGTCGACGCCGGTCGCCTGCAGGGCGTCGATCTCCTCATTGAGCCTCATGGAGCCGATCTCGGCGGCGAACGCGCTGCCGGAGCGGCCGGCGACGATGATGGCGGTGAGCAGCACCCCCAGCTCGCGCAGCACGCCGATGGTGACCAGATCGACCACGAAGATTTCCGCGCCGAAGCTGCGCAGCTGCTGCGCGCTCATGTAGGCGATGATGACGCTGATGAGGAACGCAATCAGCGCGACGATGGGGATGGCGGTGATGCCGGTGTCATAGACGTGACGGGCGATCGAGATCGGGCGCAAACCCCGGGGATGGGGCAGCGAGCGCACCGCCGTGGCGGCCAGCCTGCCGACAAAGGCAAGCGCGCCGATCATGTCGTCCCACAGCGTCACCGCGCGGCGGCCGATGAAAGTGAGCGTCACGACCTCGGCCTCGAGGGGCAGCTCGGCGAGCTCTTCCCGCAAGCCCTTGGCAACGTGCGGCGCGGCCGCCGGCGCAGCGGCCGGCTGCAGAGTCTCCTCCACCAGGCGCAGTTGATCGGGCGGCGTGCCGGCGAAGGCGACCACGGCGCCCATCTGCCGCGCGTGCAGCACGAATTGCCGCAGGCGCCAGGCGCCCGTCAGGTCGAGCGCGGCGAGCCGTGCGGTGGTGATCTCGATGTGGCCGGCGCCGGCAAGGTCCACCGCGGCGAGCGCCGCATCGATCTGCGCGAACGAGAGCGCCCGCCACTCCCCTGTCAGATCGAGGGCGAGCCCCTGCTCGGTACTGCGCACTTCGAGGACCATGCGCCGCCAATCATAAGGTCCGCTGCGCACAGGCGCAGCTTGTCCTTCGATGCGGGGGACGCCTTTGGTAGAATTGCGGTTCTTTTCCCCTCGCAAGCTGAACCACGCCATGAAGCCAGCCTTGAACGTCGCGATCACCGGCGCCGCCGGGCAGATCGGTTATGCCCTCGCCTTCCGCGTCGCCTCCGGCCAGCTCCTCGGACCGGACCAGCCGATCAACCTGCACCTGCTGGAGATCACGGCGGCGCAGCAGGCGCTCAATGGCGTCGTGATGGAGCTGTGGGATTGCGCATTCCCGGGGCTCAACAAGATAGTGGCGACGGACGATGCCACAGTCGCGTTCCGTGACTGCCAGGTGGCACTGCTGGTCGGCGCGCGGCCACGCGGCCCGGGCATGGAGCGCAAGGACCTGCTGCTGGCCAACGCGCAGATCTTCTCCGCCCAGGGCAAGGCACTCAACGAGGCCGCCCATCGCGACGTCAGGGTGCTGGTGGTCGGCAACCCCGCCAATACCAATGCGCTCATCGCGCGCTCCAACGCCAAGGATCTCAACCCGCGCAACTTCTCCGCCATGATGCGGCTCGACCACAATCGGGCGCTGTCGCAGCTGGCGCAAAAGACCGGCACTCACGTGACTGATATCCGCCGCATGACGGTGTGGGGCAATCACTCCCCGACGCAGTACCCGGACATCAGCCATGCGCTGGTGAAGGGCAAGCCGGCGCGCTCGCTGGTCGATGCCGCCTGGGTGGAGCAGAGCTTCATCCCCGTGGTGCAGCAGCGCGGCGCCGCCATCATCAAGGCGCGCGGCGCCTCGTCGGCGGCCTCGGCCGCCTCCGCCGCCATCGATCATGTCCACACCTGGTTCCATGGCACCGCCGAGGGCGACTGGGTGAGCATGGCGATCCCCTCCGACGGCAGCTACGGTATCCCGGAAGGGGTGATCTACTCCTACCCGGTGACCACCCGGAACGGCGACTACCAGATCGTCCCGGGGCTCGCGATCGACGACTTAAGCCGCAAGCGGATGGATGCCAGTCTGGCGGAGATCAAGGAGGAGCGGGAGGGTGTGAAGGGACTCCTTTAAAGGCGGGGCACATCCCTGTGCCTGACATCGCTCTGGAGTAAACTTCGGCGATGATGGGAGTCGTAATCACCCTGGTCTTCGTGGCGGCGGTGGTCTTTCTCGCGTACCGCCGCCTGTCGTTGCTCGCGTTCACCGCGACCTTCACTGCGCTTCTCGTCGCCTATACCCTCCTCGGCGCCTCGGGCACCCCGGCCGGGGCGTGGAAGGGGTTCCTCTGGCTGCTGCTCGCGGGGCTCTGGCTGCTCAATCTGCGGCCGCTGCGCAAAGCGATCATCACCCGGCCGTTCATGAAGGCCTACCTGAAGCTGCTGCCGCCGATGTCGCAGACGGAGCGGGAAGCGCTGGAGGCCGGCACGGTCTGGTGGGACGGGGAGCTGTTCACCGGTGCGCCGAAGTGGTCGCAGCTGTTGTCGGCGCGAGCGCCGCAACTGACCGCGGAGGAGCAGGCGTTCCTCGACGGGCCGTGCGAAGAGCTCTGCCGGATGGTCGATGACTGGGCCATCACTCATCAGCTGGGCGACATGCCGCCGCAGGTGTGGGATTTCCTCAAGTCGCACGGCTTCTTCGCGATGATCATCCCGAAGCGTTACGGCGGCCTGGAGTTTTCCGCATACGCGCACTCCTGCGTGCTCGTCAAGCTGGCGAGCCGCAGCGCCACGTGCTCTTCCACCGTCGCGGTGCCCAACTCCCTCGGCCCGGCGGAGCTGCTCAATCATTACGGCACGGAGGAGCAGAAGAACCATTACCTGCCCCGCCTCGCGCGCGGCGAGGAAGTGCCCTGCTTCGCGCTCACCGGTCCGCGGGCCGGCTCCGACGCAGCGTCCATCCCGGATACCGGCGTCGTCTGCCACGGCACCTGGCAGGGCCGCGAGATCATCGGCATTCGACTCAATTTCACCAAGCGCTACATCACACTCGCGCCCATTGCAACGGTCATCGGCCTGGCCTTCCGCATGTTCGACCCCGAGAAGCTCCTCGGCGAGCGCGTGGACATCGGCATCACCTGCGCCCTCATTCCGCGCGACACGCCGGGCATGACCATCGGCCGACGGCATTACCCGATCAACATCCCGTTCCAGAACGGGCCGATAGAAGGCGAGGACGTGTTCGTGCCGCTCGATTTCATCATCGGCGGACTGCGCATGGCCGGCGCGGGCTGGCGCATGCTGGTCGAGCAGCTGTCTGTCGGCCGCTGCATCTCTCTGCCCTCGAATGCCACCGGCGGCGCGAAGGGCGCGGTATGGGCGACCGGCGCCTACGCCCGCATCCGCCGGCAATTCAACATGCCGGTTGGTCGATTCGAGGGCGTAGAGGCCGTGCTCGCACGGATGGCGGGTCTGACTTACATCATGGACGCAGCGCGCTCCGTCACCGCCGGCGCGATTGACGGTGGTGAGAAGCCGTCGGTGCCCTCGGCGATGCTCAAGTACCACGTCACGGAGATGAGCCGTCAGGTTGCCAACGATGCGATGGACATCCACGGCGGCAAAGGCATCATGCTGGGGCCACACAACTATCTGGCCCGCGGCTACGAATCGGTGCCGATCACCATTACCGTCGAGGGCGCCAACCTCCTCACGCGCAACCTCATCATCTTCGGCCAGGGGGCGGTACGCTGCCATCCGTTCGTGCTGCGGGAGATGAATGCAGCGCGCAACCCGGACCGGGCGCGCGGTGTCGACGAGTTCGACCGGGCGCTGTTCGGCCCTATCGGATTCACCATCTCCAACGCGGTGCGCTCGCTGGTGATGGCGCTGACGCACGCACGCCATACTCGCGCGCCCACACCCGGTCCTACCGCGCGCTACTACCAGCACATCGTGCGGTTCAGCGCCTCGTTCGCTTTCACCGTCGATGTGGCAATGCTGACGCTCGGCGGCTATCTGAAGAAGAAGGAGAGCCTGTCGGCGCGGCTGGGCGATGTGCTCTCGGCCATGTACCTCGCCTCGATGGTGCTGAAGCACCACGAGAACCAGGGCAGGCCGGCGGAGGATCTGCCGATCGTCGAGTGGGCCTGCCGCAACCTGCTCTATCACGCCCAGGAACAGCTGCACGGCTTCCTGCGCAACTTCCCCAACCGACTGCTCGCCTGGGCGATGCGCGTCATCGTCTTCCCCCGCGGCCGCACCTACTCCGCGCCCGCGGATCGCCTCGGACGCAGAGTAGCCGAGCTGGTGACGCGTTCCAGCGAGTCGCGCGAGCGGCTCTGCCAGCACGTCTACTGGACACTCGAGCCCGGCAATCCGCTCGGGTTACTCGAGGAGGCGCTGCGGCTCGCGGAGAAGCTGGAGCCCGTCGAGAAGCGCATCCGCGTCGAGGGCGTCAAGACCGGGCGCGTGACGGCGCTCGACCTGCCCGAGCAGATCACACAGGCGCAGGCGCACGGAATCATCTCCGACGAGGAGGCCACGGCGCTGCGCGACTATGACCGCAAGGTCATGAGCCTGGTGCGCGTAGACGATTTCGCGCCCGAGGAGCTCGGCGCAGCGGCCCGCACGGAGGCCGCGATCGACACGCCGAGCACGCTGCGGACCGCCGCAAGAGCGGTGTGAGAGCCGTGAGCGCTTCGGCCGCAGATCAAACTGCTCGCGCTGCGATGGCCGCAACCGGGCAGCTGAGCGCAGCGGAAGCGCCGACCGTCGTGTTGGAGCGCTGCGGCAACTGCGGTGCGCCGCTTTCGGGTCCCTACTGCAGCCAGTGCGGCCAGCGCCACGAGCCTGCCGTGCACTCCTTCTGGCATTTCATGCGGGAGGCATTCGAGGATTTCACCCATGCCGACTCGCGCCTGTCGCGAACGCTCGGCGCGTTGCTGTTCCGCCCCGGATTCCTGACGCGCGAGTTCCTGGAGGGACGACGGGCCCGCTATCTGCCGCCGGTGCGGCTGTATCTGGTGCTGAGCGTGGCGTTCTTCGTGATCGCGGGCATCGTGACGAGTCATTCGCGCGTACAGGCACCGACACCGGCCGAGGCTCGCGAAGCCTGCAGCGAAATACCGCAGCCGCTGCCCTGGATCGGCGCCTACGGAGCGCGGTTCCAGACCGGCTGCATGGCGGCGATCGAGGACGGTGGTCGCAGCATCGACGAGTCAGTGCTGCACAACGTTCCGCGCGCGATGTTCCTCTTCCTGCCGTTGCTCGGCCTGGTGATGAAGGCTCTGTATCGTCGGCCGGGCCGCTACTACGTCGAACACCTGCTGTTCTTCGTGCATAACCATGCCCTGATCTTCCTGCTGCTCGCGGTTTACGCCCTGCTCGGCGCGATCCTGCCGGCAGCGGTGACGTCGGTCTTGGCCGGGGCGCTGTGGGTCTACGTGGTCCTGTACTTCTTCGCCTCCATGCGACGGGTCTACGCTCAGGGCTGGCTGGCCACCGCGGCCAAGCTCGCGGTGCTCGCCTTCGCCTATCTGGTGCTGGGCGGCCTGATGCTGGCCGGCATCACCCTCTACGCGATGCTCACGGTTTGAGCACCGCAGCCACACCCGCTGCCGGCACCGAAGTCGCGGCCAGCTCCGCCACCGCGCGGCCGCCTGCCGTCGGCGCGGCATTCTGCGAAAACTGCGGCACGCCGCTCATCGGCAAGTACTGCAGCGAATGCGGTCAGCGCCATCACGAGGTTCCCATCCATCACCTCGGGCACTTCATCCGCGAAGCCACCGAGGACCTGACTCACGCCGACTCGCGGCTCTGGCGGACGCTGCTCGCGTTGCTGTTCAAGCCCGGCTTCCTGACGCGGGAGTTTCTCGACGGACACCGGGCGCGTTATCTGCCGCCGGTGCGGCTGTATCTCGTGCTCAGCGTGCTGTTCTTCCTGCTCGTGGCGTTGACGCCGCAGGCCGCGACCATCCAGCAGCCGGTCGTGGCGCAAAAGGGCTCGGAGCTGGTCCTGACACCCTTCGGCGTGGGGGTCGTGAGCGATGCGCGCGCGCAGGAGATCTGCGCCTCGTTCCATTACACCGGGCCGCTTGCGCCGCGGTTCAACGCCAACTGCGTCAAGGCGCTGTCCGGCAACCGCGGCGACCTCACGAGCAGCTTCCTGCACAACGCCGGTCGCGCCCTCTTCCTGCTGCTGCCGCTGCTCGCGCTGGTGATGAAGGCGTTATATCGCAAACCACCGCTGTACTACGTCGAGCACCTGCTCTTCTTCGTCTACAACCATGCGTTTCTCTTCCTCGTGCTCGGCATCTACGCATTGTTGACGGGCTTTGGACGGACGGGGCTGCGTCCCATTCTGCACCCCGTGCTCTGGCTCTACATCTGGGTGTATTTCTACACCTCGATGCTGCGCGTTTACGGGCAGCACTGGTTCCGTACGGCGGTGAAGCTCGGTGCCCTTTTCTTCGCGTATTGCGTGCTCGGCTCCGTACTGGCCGCCGCCACCTTGCTGTACAGCGTACTCACCCTATGAGCTCGTCAGCGGGGCACGCCTCCGCCACACCGTGAGCACCGTGAACCGCGCCATCCTGCACGTCGACATGGACGCCTTTTATGCTTCGGTGGAGCAGCGCGACAACCCCGATCTCGTCGGCAAGCCGGTCATTGTCGGCTGGCCGGGCGGGCGCGGCGTGGTGGCGGCGGCGAGTTATGCGGTGCGCAAGTTCGGCGTGCACTCGGCGATGCCGATGGGGCAGGCCCTGCGGCTCTGTCCGCATGCCATCTGCATTCCGCCGCGCATGCAGCGCTATCGCGAGATATCCGCAGCCGTTTTCGGCGTGTTTCACGAAATCACACCGCTGGTGCAGGGGTTATCGCTGGACGAGGCCTTCCTCGACGTCACCGAGAGCCAGGCGCTGCTCGGTGAACCCGCGGCCATTGCGCGGCGGATCAAGGACAACGTCCGGGCGCGCACCGGGCTGACCGCCTCGGTCGGCGTGGCCACCAACAAGCTGGTGGCGAAGATCGCCTCGGACCTCGACAAGCCGGACGGCCTCACGGTAGTGCCCGAGAACCGCATCCGGGCGGTGCTGGATCCGCTCTCGATCCGGCGTCTTCCCGGTCTGGGGCGCAAGCTCGGCGAGCGGGTCGAGGCGGCGGGTCTGCGCACTCTGGGAGAGCTGCGGACCGCGACCGATGCGGTCCTCTGGCCGCTCTTCGGGCGCGATACCGCCCGCATGCGCGAGCGGGCGGCCGGGATGGACGATCGTCCCGTGCAACCGGACCTGGAGGAGAAGTCGCTCAGCGCCGAGGATACGTTCGCACAGGACCTGGCCGATCCGCGCCGATTGGACGCACACCTCTCGCGCCTCGCCGACCTCGCCAGCGAGCGGCTGCGCTCGCGCGGCCTGATGACAGGGCGGATAGGCGTGAAGATCCGCCGTCACGATTTTACGACGTTCACCCGGCAGCGGGCGATCGCGCCGCCTACCCAGGACAGCCGTACTGTGCGCAATGTCGCCCGGGAGCTGCTTTCCCGCTGGCTCGCCGAGCACGCCGGTGCGAAACTTCGGCTCCTGGGGGTGGTCTTGACCGACTTGAGTCCGGCCGCGCAGCTCGGCCTCTTCGATACCGGCCGGCAGCCGCGCGCAGCCGGTGAGAGCGCCCGCGATCCGCGCCTCGACTCCACGCTGGATGAGGTGCGCGCGCGGTTCGGCACGGACGCGCTACGGCGCGGCAATACGATCGAGTAGATTCATTCGCCCATGTATCTCGCGTTCTTCGGCCTGAACGAAAAACCGTTCTCCATCACCCCGGACCCGCGCTACCTCTTTCTGAGCGAGCGGCACGCCGAGGCCATGGCGCACCTGCTCTACGGCATCAACGAGGCCGGCGGCTTCGTGCAGCTCACCGGCGAAGTCGGCACGGGCAAGACGACGATCGTGCGCTCGCTGCTGGCGCAGGCACCGAAGAACGCCGAGATCGCGCTCATCCTCAATCCTCGAATGACCGCCCCGGAGTTCCTGCTGACCATATGCGAGGAGGTCGGCATCGGCGTCCCGGACTCGGCGACGGAGAGCCTGAAGGATCTGGTCGACATCCTGAGCCAATACCTGTTGCGCGCGTACGCGGGCGGGCGGCGGGTGGTGCTGGTGGTCGACGAGGCGCAGAACCTCGCGCCCGAGGTCCTCGAGCAGGTGCGCCTGCTCACCAACCTGGAAACCAACACCCAGAAGCTGCTGCAGATCATCCTCATCGGCCAGCCGGAACTGCGCGAGCTGCTGGCGCGCAACGAGCTGCGCCAGCTGGCGCAACGCATCACCGGCCGGTATCACCTGAGCCCGCTGAGCGGCGAGGAGACGACGGCCTACATCCGCCACCGCATGCGGGTCGCGGGCGCGACCGCCGACGTCTTCAACCGCTTCGCGCTGGAGGAGATCTACCGCCTCTCGGGTGGCGTACCGCGGGTGATCAACGTCATCTGCGACCGCGCGCTCCTCGGCGGGTACTCGCTCGACCGCCACCGCATCACCGGTCCGCTGGTGCGCAATGCCGCCTCCGAGGTTTTCGGCAAGCGCTTCACGCCCCCCTGGCTGCCATGGGCGGGGACGGCGGCCGTGGCGGCGATGCTGGCCGTTGGCAGCTTCGCGCTCTGGCGCCTGCAGCCGTGGCGGTGGGTGCATACACCGGCAGTGGCGTCGCCGCAGCGCGCGGCCGCGAAGTCCCCAACGCCGCAAGCGGTAGCTCGTGCGCCGTCGGCACCGAACACCGTGCCGGCCGCAGCGCCACCAAGCGCCACGCCTGCGGCGGCGGCACCAGCCCCGGCCGTCACGGCCGACTCGCAGGCCGTCGAGCCTCTGGCGGCGCTGCTCACCGAACATCAGAGCGAGACGACCACCGATGCGGCCTTCAGCAGGCTCTTCGGCCTGTGGGGCATCCACTACGCGATGGATGGCACGGACCCCTGCACTCAGGCGACACAACACGGACTCGCGTGCCTCACGGAGCGCGGCTCACTCGGCCAGCTGCGTCTCTACAATCGTCCCGCGATCCTGATACTGACGGATGCCTCCGGCGGCAGTCACGAGGTGGTTCTCACCGGTCTCGACGGCGAGCGCGCCAGCCTCGATGTTGGCAAGGCCACGCACCAGGTCGGTGACGGGGAGCTGTCGAGCTACTGGATGGGGGACTATGTCATGTTGTGGCGGCCCGCGGCCGCGCCGGTGCAGACCCTCTCCCCCGGCATGAGCGGCGCCGGCGTGCTCTGGCTGCGGCGCAGCCTGAACAAGCTCGCGGGTGTTGCCGATCCGGGCAAGGCGAGCGGCGTGTACGATGCCAGCCTCACGAGCCTGGTGCGTCAGTTCCAGCGCAATCACCGGCTGACGGTGGATGGTATCGCCGGTATCCGCACCCAGATCGCATTGGGTGGCGCGCTGGCCAGCCCCGGCTCTCCCCTTCTGACCGCTGCGCACGAGTAACCAACATGTCGTTCATCCTGGACGCATTGAAGAAATCCGAGAGTGACCGGCAGCGGCAGAGCGGGCCGTCGCTCTTCGAAGTGAAGGTTGCCCCACCGCGGCGGCGGCTGCCGATCTGGGCCGTGGCGATAGCCGTGCTGCTTGGCATCAATGTCATCGTGATCTCCTGGATGCTGCTGCGACATCCCGCCGCAACGCAATCGGCCGCCGCCCCACCCCAAAGCTCGCCCCCCACGGAGGCCCCGGGCCGCGCAGCGCCCCAGGCCCCCGCGGCAGGTGCTGCGACCACCCCGCCCGTCCCGGCCCCCGCCCCGTCCTCGGGACAGGCGGCGGACAGCCCGCAGACGCCGGCTCCTGGCACCGCACCGGCGCCCGTCGCCGGCGGCACGGCTCAAAGTGCCAGCCCCCCATCCGGGGGCGGCAATCCCGCCGATTACGCGCCAGCGGTCGAACCGGCCGCCACCGCAAGCTCGGCGGCATCGGAAACTGCGGCCGGGGATTTGCCCCTCTACCAGCAGATCGTCACCAGCGACGACCTGCCCGCCCTGCATCTGGACCTGCACGTATTCGCCAATCGTCCCAAGGATCGCTTCGTCATGATCAATATGCACCGGCTGGGGGAAGGGGACTCCCTGCCGAGCGGGGTGCACGTGGACGCCATCCGGCCGGATGGGGCCGTCCTCACCTACCGGGGCACCCAATTCCTGCTGCCGCGTAATTAGCCCGCCATTATTTGCTTTGGGTCACAGGTCCTGGCGGGGGGGACGACGGGGTTCACAGAATCGCCCGTGCGCTAGCGACAACCGAGGCCAGGCTGGTCCATCGTTTTCTGCTAGAGAGAACGGCTGTTCTCGGGTGGCAGGTGGATACCAGGCGGACAGGCTCTCCGGCGCGCATGCTGGTCGTGGATCGCGATGCAAAGTATCGCGAGTGGCTGCGGCTGCACCTGGGTATTTTGTGCCCCGACGCCACCGTGGGCGCGATCGACCTGGCGGAATTCGAGCCGTGGAGTGCTCTGGTCTCGGGCCGCGAGTGCGACGTGCTGCTGCTCTCCGCCAGCTTCGGCGAGAGCCCCGAAGACCCGCAGGCGCACGGCCTGCAGCTGCTGCGCGGCCTACGCGCACGGAACATCGCGTCCGCTGTGATCGCCCTGGCCGATGACGGCAATGAGCTCACGGCGGTCCGCGCCCTGCAGCTCGGAGCCGCGGACTACCTGCCGAAACGCCTCCTCACTCCGGACCGGTTGAAGACCGCGGTGCGCGTGGCGCTGCGCCGCATCGAGCAGCGCGTTGCCCGCCGCCTCGCGGACCTGGCGCACGCGGCACAGCCCGTGGCGCTCGATGCAGCCCGGCAGCAGCAGGCTGCGGAGCCGGGCGGCGACGGCGCTACGTCGCGCACACTGGACGGCGACACGCCGCCGGACATCCCGGGCTACACGATCGGCAAAAAGATCGGCGAGTCGGAGAAAGCGATCGTCTACCTGGCCACGAGCACCGCCCTCGGCACGGATGTGGCGTTGAAAGTCAGCCGAACCTTCCGCGAGGGTGACGCCGAGCGCCAGGCGCTGGAGCGCGAATACAAAGCCATTCTCGCCATCCGCGACCCGGCGGTGGTGCGCATCCACGACTACGGCATCGAGAAGGGGCTCGAGTATCTCGCCATGGAATACTTCCCGCGCGGCGACCTCAAGGCGCGGATGTACTTCGGTGTGACCGAGGCGGAGACACTGCGCTACGTGGAGCGGATCGCCGCGGCGCTGCGCGTCATACACGGCGCGAGTCTGCTGCATCGCGACCTGAAGCCGCCCAATGTGATGCTGCGCGAGAACGACGAGATCGCCCTGATCGACTTCGGTCTGGCGCGCATGCTGGATGGTGGCGCGCACAGCACGCGCACCGGAGTGCTGCGCGGCTCGCCTTACTACATGAGCCCGGAGCAGGCCCTCGGCGAGCCGCTGGACGCGCGCTCCGACCTCTACAGCCTCGGTGTCATCTACCATGAGATGTTGACGGGTAAGAAGCCTTTCACCGGCGGCTCGGCCATGGAGGTGTTGCAACAGCACGTGGATGCACCGCCGCCGCTGCTGCCGTTGTCACTTTCCCGTCACACTCCAGTGCTCGCGCGACTGCTTGCCAAGCGGCGCGAGGATCGGTTCAACACGGCCGACGAAGTGATCGAGGCCATGGCAAGCCTGCGCCCTGGGTCCGTGCCCCAGGTAGAGTCCACGGCAGCCTGACGACGCCCGCCGACGCCTCGTCAGCGAGGCTTCACTCGTCTTGACAACTCCCGCTCCGGAAAGGTGCAATGCGGGCAAGCAGTTTGCTGCGGCAACACCTGATCTTGAACGACCGCCCGCACCTAGTCGATACGACGCTTTTCTACTCGCCGACGAGCGGCGGCGTGAAACGCTATCTCACCGCCAAGCATGCCTGGTTGGCAGCGCACAGCCGCTGGCAGCACACCCTGGTCGTGCCGGGAGAGCGGGACCGGACGGAGCGCGGCGGCGTGTGTACGCTCGCCGGCTACGCTGTGCCGGGCAGCTTCAACTACCGCCTGCCGCTGGATCCGCGCCGCTGGCTGCGTCTGCTCGCTGCGCTGCAGCCTGACCTGATCGAGGCGGGCGACGCGTTCCATCCGGCATGGGCGGCCTGGCGTCTCGCGCACCATCGCGGCATCCCGGTCGCTGCGTTCTATCACTCCAACCTGCCGCAGATCATCAGCCGCCGGGTCGGCGGCCGCATCACCGAGCGGACGCTCGAGCGCTACGTGAAATGGCTGTACCAGCGCTTCGACGTGGTGTTTGCGCCCAGCCGGCTGATGCGCGACGTGCTCAACGGGCTCGGCTTGCAACATGCGGTGCATCAGCCGCTCGGCGTCGATGCCGAGGTATTTCAGCCGCAGCGGCGCGGCGACTGGCTGCGACAGCGGCTCGGGCTCGCGCCGGATGCGCGGGTGCTGGTGTACGCGGGACGGTTCGCGGGCGAGAAGAACCTGCCGCTGCTGTTGCAGGCGTTCGCGCAGCTCGGCTCGCCGTATCACCTGCTGCTCATCGGCGGTGAGCGCGAGGGCCGGCCGAGCGCCAACGTGACGATGTTGCCGTACCGGCGCGACAGCATCGAGCTGGCGCAGTGGCTGGCGTCGGCCGATGCGCTGGTGCACGCGGGAACCAGGGAGACGTTCGGTCTGGTCATCCTGGAGGCAATGGCCTGCGGCCGGCCGGTGGTGGCGGCGCGCGCCGGCGCGATTCCGGAGTTCGTCGACGACAGCGTCGGTGTGTTGGCGGAGCCGGGGAGCGGCGCCAGGATGGCGGAGGCCATCGCGGCACTCTACGAGCGCGATCACGCAGCGCTCGGCGCCAATGCAAGAGCCACGGTGCTGCGGAAATACACCTGGAACAGGGCTTTTCAGGGGCAAATGGCGACCTACAAGGCGCTGCTCGGCCGCGAGCGTGTCAGCGTGCCGGCCGGGGAAGTCGCGGAGCCGAGCTAGGCCTGACGGCGAAAAGACATCAGCACGCGCTTGCCGGTGCGGGTGCCGGCGAGCCACAGCACCACTCGCCAGAAGACACGCTTCTTGAGCGGCACCGGGCGCGGCGGGACCGCGCGGTAGAACGCTTTGCCAATGTCGCAATGCAGGTGGACGGATGACGCTTCGACGACGAAGGCACCGGACGACGAGCTGATGCGATAACGATGTGTGCCGACGGCATGGACGGTGGCGGCGGTGAGCGAAGCAGGGACGTCGGCAGTGGACGGAGAAATGAAAGTCAGGATGAGTCGGTCGTCGGCGCAATCCGCGGCGGCGCCGCTGAGGATCAGGGCTTCGGCCGTGCGCCCGCAGGTGACGGCGTCGCGGAACGCAGCCAGAAGCGAAGGAGCGGATTCGCTGTCGGTCACGCGCAATCCTGCATCAGAACTGGGACTCGAGCTCCCAGACGGTGAGCGGCGCGCCACGGCGCAACCAGAAGCCGGCGCCGATCTCGCGGAAGTTGCGCTGCAGGCGCAGCCGGTACCAGCTGGCGGCGCGCAAATGCACGTTGGAATCGGTTCGCCGGCGGTCGCAATTCCACTCCCAGTCGCGGCGCGTCAGGGCACTGAAGTAAAGCACACCGCGGCAGAGCCGTCCGAAGTTGCTCACGGCACGCGCGGCAGCGCGGGCGTCGAGGTACTGCAGTACGTCGTAGCAGATCACTAGATCGAATGCGGCGCTGCCGCGGTATTCTTCGATCCGCCCGTGCTCCCAGCCGTAACGGCTGCAGAGATAGGCGCTCGTTTCCAGACCGACATAGTCCGCCTTGGGTAGCAGGCGCCTGAGAGGCGTGCGCAGCAGGCCGGTGCCGCAACCGGCGTCTACGATCCTGCGCACAGGCAGACCCACGTGTTCGGTGAAGGCCGCGATGAGCCTCGCGCGAGCGTGCATCTCCCGGCGGGTCGTCACCGCCGTGCGCGGATCGTAGTAGTAGCGCCGGTAGTACTCGCGATCGAACGGTGCTGTGGGATTCTCGAGTCCCATTACTCTCCCCCTGCGAACGAGTCGATTCCAGTTCAAGCCACCTGCGGCGGCGGGGCACATGCCTGTGCCTAAGTCGAGCCACCGGTGAGCCGGGCGCTGACTTGCGCCAGCCGCCGGCGCGCCTGCGCGTCATATGCCTGGGCGTTAGCCCGGGCCGGACGCAGCCCGTCGAAGTACTCGCCCGTATGACCTTCGAGCTCCGCCGAGACGGCCAGATGCATCACGGCCGCCACCCCCTCCGCGACCGTGCTCGTTGGCTGGACACCCGCTGCGCGTACCATCGTCGTGTCCATGTAGGTCGCCGGGTGCAGGCAGTTGACCGTCACGCCGCCATCGCCCAGCTCCGCGGCGAGATCGAGCGTCATCATGACCTGCGCCAGCTTGCTCTGCGCATAGGCGCGCATGCCGCTATAAGCCCGCTCCAGCATCAGGTTGTCGAAGTCCAGCGGGTACTGGCCGACCGAGGCGACATTGACGATGCGCGCCGGTGCGCCGCGCGCGAGGCTCGGCAGCAGCAGCCGCGTCAACAGGTAACCGGCAAGATAGTTGACCGCGAAGCGCAGCTCGTAGCCGTCCGCGCTGGTCCGCCGCGGCGCCGGCCGGCCGTCATCGCCCGTTCCGATACCGGCATTGTTGATCAGCAGGTGGAGGCGTTCGTGCGCGCCCCGTACCGCATCGGCCAGGGCACGCACCTGCGCCAGGGAGGCGAAGTCGGCGCGATGAAACTCCGCCGCGCCGCCCTGCGCGGCGATCTGCTGCACGAGCTCGCCGCCACGCTGCGCATCGCGGCCATGGAGCAATACCTTGAATCCGGCAGTGGCCAGCGAGCGCGCCACGGCGCGGCCGAGACCATCGGTCGAGCCCGTGACCAGGGCGATTGGGTGCGCGTTGCGGTTCATCCTCACGACCAGTTTGCCGGAAGGCGCCCGGCGCTGCACACTAAAGCGCCGGGAGCGCTTTGCAACGATGCGCGGTAGCGGCAGGCGGCGAGAGGTCTCACTATGGGGCGAACAACGCGGATCATGAGTGCGCGGTGGACTGTGCTGGCACTGACGGCGGTGCTCGCCGGCGCAGCGCCGGCGTTGGCAGGCCCGATGGCGACGAGCCCGCAACCCCTCCCTGCGGCCGCCGTTGCAGCCGGGCTCGCGCTGCGCAGTCCCGACTTCGCGCCGGGCGGCGCGATCGCCCTCGGCTGCGTCTATGACGAGTCGGGTTGCCGCGGTGGCAACACCTCGCCGGCACTCGCCTGGAAGCATCCGCCCGCGGGTACCCGCAGCTTCGCAGTGCTGCTGTTCGATCCGGATGCGCGCGGCGGCTGGTGGCACTGGGCGGTGTTCGACATCCCGGTGGGAGTGGCCTCGCTGCGGGCCGGAGCGGGTGATCCGGGGCGGCATCTGCTGCCGCTCGGCGCGATCCAGGCGCGCAATGATTGGGGCTCGCTGGGCTACGGCGGACCCTGCCCGCCGCCCGGGCCACCGCATCATTACCGCCTGATGATCTATGCGCTGCGCATCGCCAAGCTCGGGCTCGATTCCAGCGCCAGCGCGGCCCAGGTGGCCGGCAGGGTGCAGGCCAACGCCCTGGCGCAGGCGCAGGTCGTGGGCCTTTACAGCCGCTAGCCGGCCGCCGGATCTGCCGCTATTGCGGCGGCGAGGGCCGGCAGGTAGGCTTCGCGCCCCCCCGGAATCGCCACCATGTCCTCCCGCCCCGCCACCAGCAAACGCCGCGCCAAACGCCCCGAGCGCATCCCGAAAGTCGGCTTCGTCAGCCTCGGCTGTCCCAAGGCGTTGGTCGATTCCGAGCGCATTCTGACGACGCTGCGGGCGGAAGGCTATGAAGTAGCCCCGACGTATGAGCAGGCCGACCTCGTGGTCGTCAACACCTGCGGCTTCATCGACTCGGCGATCGACGAATCGCTGCAGACCATCGGCGAGGCTCTGGAGCGCAACGGCAAGGTGATCGTGACGGGGTGCCTGGGCGCAAGACCGGAGCGCATCCTGGAGCGCCATCCGCGCGTCCTCAAGGTCACCGGGCCGCAGACCTATGCCGAAGTGATGTCGGCCGTTCACGAGCATCTGCCGCCGCAACACGATCCATTCCTCGATCTCGTGCCGCCGCAGGGAGTGCGGCTGACGCCGCCTCATTACGCCTATCTGAAGATCTCCGAGGGCTGCAACAACAAGTGCAGCTTCTGCATCATCCCGGCGCTGCGCGGCAAACTCGTGAGCCGCCGCATCGACGAGGTGCTGCGCGAAGCGGAGCGTCTGGCCGCTGCGGGCGTGCGCGAGCTGTTGGTCATCTCCCAGGACACCAGCGCCTACGGAGCGGACATCCGTTATGCGCCCGCGGTATGGCGCGAGGAAGAGTACCGGACGCGCTTCATCGACCTGGCCCGTGGCCTCGGAACGCTCGGCATCTGGGTCCGGCTGCATTACGTCTATCCGTATCCGCACGTCGACGAAGTCATGCCGCTGATGGCGCAGCGGCGCGTCCTGCCGTACCTCGACATCCCCTTCCAACACGGCAGCCCTTCGGTGCTGAAGCGCATGCGCCGGCCTGCTCATGCCGAGGATGTGCTGCGACGCATCGCAGCGTGGCGCGAAGAGTGTCCCGGGCTCACGCTGCGCAGCACCTTCATCGTCGGCTTCCCGGGGGAAACCGAGAGCGAGTTCCAGGAGCTGCTCGCCTGGCTGGACGAGGCGCAGCTCGACCGCGTCGGCTGCTTCAAGTACTCGCCGGTCGATGGCGCCAGCGCGAACGCCCTCGAGGGACACGTGCCTGCCGAAGTCCAGGAAGAGCGGTACTCGCGCTTCATGGAGCGCGCGGCGGCGATCAGTGCGCAACGCCTGCAGGCGCGCATCGGCAAGCGGCTGCGCGTGCTCGTGGATACTGTCGGCGAAGAAGGCGTGATCGCACGCAGCGAGGCGGATGCGCCGGAGATCGACGGCGTGGTGCGCATCGCGATCGCGAAGGGGCTGCGACCAGGTGACTGGGCCGATGTCGAGATCACCGGGAGTGATACCTACGATTTGTGGGCGCGGCTCGCCCCCGCGGCGGTCGCGACGTCGCGCAAGTAGGTCTTGCCCCATCCAGTACCCGCGCCGGATCGCGGCTGGTTGGACCGGCGGCAAGAGACGGCAGTACACTGCCTACCCAACCAACAACGGGAGCCGAGCGCCATGAGCCTGACGTTCTATTACTCTCCGATGAGCACAGCGACCCTGACCGATCTGGTGTTGGAAGAGCTCGCGGCACCGTGCGAGCGGATCACGGTCGACCTCAAGAAGAAAGAAACTCATACGCAGGAATTCCTCCGCGTCAATCCCAACGGCAAGGTTCCCGTGTTGGTCCACGACGGGATCGCGATCTGGGAGTCGGCGGCGATCACCCTGTACCTCGGCGAGATCCTCGGCGTCGCCAAGGGCCTGTATCCCGAGCCCGGACCGCAGCGTGGCGAGGCGATGAAGTGGGTGATCTGGTCCAACGTGACCCTGGGGGACGCATTCGGCCGCTTCGTTCGCAACACGACCGATTGGTTTCCAGCCGAGCAGCACAACGCCAAGGCGGCGGCCGCCGCCGAAGCCGACACGCACGACTGCCTGCGGATTCTCGACCGGGCGCTCACCGGCCGGCAATATCTGCTCGCGGGCTACACCCTGGCGGATACGCACGTGAACTCCCTGCTCGGCTGGCTGCGATTCATGAAGGTGGACTTCAGCGACTACCAGCACCTCAACGCCTGGAGTGAGCGTTGTACGGCACGGCCCGCCTATGCACGGGTGATGGGGCGCAGCTGATCGAATGCGGCGCGTCAGGCTCCTGATTTCGGTCCTGGCCTTGACGGCCAGGGGAGCTGCGGCTGCGGATTGAAGATCGAGTCGGCGTCGGCACGCCGGGGTGTCCAGGCGCCTCCCTGGATCTCCATCTGCAGCTGGCCCGGATACCAGCCCGCATGGCCGATGAAGAGCCGCAACCCCCGCATCGGGTCCGGGCGGTTCAGCAGCTTGAGCAGCAGCTTCTCATCCGAGCCCACGTAGACCCCGTCGCACACCCGGATCGCGGGCGCCGGCGCGGTTTTGGCGCGAAAGAGATACCACAGCGTGCCGAACTCGACGGGACCGCCGTAATACACTTTGTCGTGCACCCGTGCCAGGCGCTTGAGCTTCGGAAAGAAGCGCGGCACTGCCACCGGCATCGGCCTGTTGATGATGATGCCGATCGGGCCGGGACCGAGGTTATTCATCACGACGACGATGGAGCCTCCGAAATTGGGGTCCGAGACAGCGCCCTGGGCCACGAGGACAATCGAGGTCAGTGTATTCCTGGACGCCTGGGAGCTTGGCGCAGCGGGTGTCGCGGGGGTGCCCGCAGCGGCTGTCGGCTGCGAAGGCCCCGGCAGGAGCAGCATGACGAGCAGCGCCGCCGGCAGGCAGCGCTGCGCATCAAATGCCTTCTGCAGCCGCAACGGTTATCTCCCGCAAGCGAACATTCGGAGCGGTCTGGCGTAGATTCTACGCCGTTCGGCGGTGCCGTCGGTAGAATGCCCGCTCTTTGCGCCAATCAGCAAAAGAGAGACCAACATGAGAAGCGGCAGCATTTGGACCACGAGGGCCGCGGCGCTCATCGGCCTCGTGGCCTGCGGTGCCGCATGGGCGGGCGCACCGGACTTCGCGCTGCATGACTTGCGACAGATCGTGTCGCTGAGCGATCCGCAGGTGTCACCGGACGGCCGCGAGGTCGCGATAATGGTCTCGACGCCGGACTGGAATACCGACAAGGCGACGAGCGAGATCGAACTGATCGCTGTCGCTACCGGAGCACGGCGGCCGCTCACGCGCTATCGCACGGACGTCTCCTCGCCGCGCTGGTCGCCGGATGGAACGCGGCTGGCATTCATTGCGACGGACACCACGCCGGCCAACTCCGAACCCGCCGCCGGCACGAAGGCTCCCGCGGCCGACGCAAGTGAGAAATACGACCAGGTCTTCGTGTTGCCGATGAATGGCGGCGATGCACAACGGGTGACGAACGCCGGCCGGGACGTTGTTTCATTCTCCTGGAGCCCGGACGGCAAGATGATTGCCTACGTCGCGGCGGATGCGCCAGTGAACGAGAAGGCGATCAAGGCGCATGACGATGCCTTCAAGGTCACGGAGAACAACTTCCTCGTCCGTGCGGCACTGACTCCTTCGCACCTCTGGGTGGTGCCGAGCACCGGCGGCGCGGCGAAGCGGCTGACTCAGGGGCCATTCAGCCTCTACACCGACCAGCAGGATTCGGCACCGGAGCCGGCATGGAGCCCGGATGGCCGCACGATCGCCTTCAGTCGCTTCCCGGATCCCTACTGGGCGTTGTCCTATCAGTCGATCATCGACAGCGTCGCGGCGAACGGCGGCGACACCTCGACCCTGGTCGGCCTTCAGGGTGCGACGACACTGAACTATGCCCCTGCGGGAAGCGCCTTCGCCTTCACGCGGCCGCGTAATGGTGACGAGAACCATGGAACGGCGGTGTACGTGAGCGAAGGAGGTCACACCTTCGACGCTACCAGGACACTCGCGCGTGACTTGGATTTTTATGTTTGGCTGCCGGATGGCAAGAATCTCCTGCTCGTAGGGGCAGACGGCACTCACTCCGTGATGTGGCAGCAGACCGTGGGCGGCAGCGCCAGAAAGCTCGATCTCGGCGACGTCGAGATCGCGGATCGACCGAGCGTTGGCTCGAACGGGGTGATCGCGTTCGTCGGCGATACGCCCAGCCACGCCGATGAGCTGTATGTCATGGCTTCGCCCAGCGCGAGCCCGCGACGCGTGACGGACCTCAACGGATTCCTCGACTCGCGCTCACTCGGTCGCGTGGCGACTGTCGATTGGCGTGGGCCCGGCGATTTCCACGAAGACGGTGTGCTGACTTATCCGCCGGGCTACGCGCGGGGAAGCAAGCGTCCGCTGGTGCTGCTGGTCCATGGCGGCCCGGAGGGTGCCTCGACGACGCGCTTCTCGCCGCTCGCACAGCTGCTCGCCGGGGCAGGATTCCTGGTGTTCGAGCCCAACTACCGGGGCAGCACCAATCTCGGGGATGCCTACCAGCACGCGATCTACCGCGACACCGGCGAAGGGCCCGGCAAGGACGTGATGGCCGGACTTGCAGCGGTGGAGAAGCTCGGCATCGTCGATCCGAAGCGAATCGGCGTGAGCGGCTGGTCCTACGGCGGCTACATGACGGACTGGCTCTCCAGCCGGTATCCATTGACGTGGAAGGCGGCGGTAGCCGGTGCCGCGCTGAACGATTGGGTAATGGATTACACCGTCGCCTACTACCAGCAGGGTGATGCGTATTTCTTCGGCGGCTCACCCTGGACCGCGCGCGACTATCAGATCTGGCGGGCGCAATCGCCGATCGCTCACGCCCAGGACGTCAAGGCGCCGACGTTGATCATGGGGGATGTCGGCGATCCCAACGTGCCTCTCGTCAACAGCTACGAGTGGTATCACGCGCTGCGCGACAACGGGGTACAGGTGGAGTTCTACGCTTACCCGGCCGATACTCATTTCCCAGGTGACATCGTACGGACGACCGACGTCTTCCGGCGCTGGGTCGGTTGGATGACGACGCATCTTCGTTAGGTCCGGCTCACCCACGGACGGAGAATTGCGCGCACCGGCAGCGCCGGGCTGGCCGCCACGTCGGGGTCGAGAAGCCTGCGCCGCCGCAGATGGCGCAGCGCCATCTGCACGGTCGATTTCGCCAGCCCGGTGTGGGTGGCAATCGCCTGCAGGCTGACCGAAACCTGATCTCTGCGACCCCGCGCCGCCTGTCGCAGGAGGAAGAGATACACCAGGAAGGCCGCCGGACGTCGGTCGTGCCCCACCAGGTCCGGCATCAGGACGTCGATCACGTAGCTGTCCACGGCTATTTTTTGCATAGCGATGAATGCTATAGCAATAGCCGGTACGTGCGGCGGTCGCCCGCGGCTATGATGCTCGCAGACACAGGTCCGGAGGCGGCAGCATGATCACGCAGCTCAAGTTCGTCGGCATAGCGACTGCGAACCAGGAGCGCGCGTTGCGCTTCTACACCGAGAAACTGGGGTTCGCCGTTTCCACCGACCAGCCCTTCAACGAGAAGCAGCGATGGCTCGAGCTGCGAATCGGCAACTCCGCGACCCGAGTGGTGCTCTTCACGCCCGACGGACACGAGGACCGCATCGGCACGTTCTTCAACGGCTCGTTCGCCTGCGATGACGTGCAGGCCACCTATCGACAGCTGAAGGAGCGCGGGGTCGAGTTCGTGAAGGGGCCGGAGAAGCAGCCCTGGGGCGAGTTCGCGATCTTCAAGGACCCGGACGGCAATCAGTTCGTGCTGTCCTCATCCTGAGTCGCGCGCCGCGGAGCTCCGACCCTACGGCAACGTCGGTGGGGAGGCAAACCATGCTACTATGGTAGCGGTACCATAACGAGCTCCCGCAGCATGACGCAGTCTCCCGGCAGGCGAAATGTCCTGAAAGCAGGCGCAGCGATCATCGCCGCACCTTATTTGTGGGTACCCGCACGCGCGCAAGAACCCGCGTGGCCCACCCAGACGGTGCCTCCATTCATCGAGGTCGAGACCGATAGCGGACGCATCCGCGGCGGTCACAGTCGCGGCGCGCTTGCCTTCAAGGGAATTCCGTACGCGGGCGCAGTGTCGGGCAGGAACCGCTTCAAGGCGGCCCCAAAGGTTACCCCCTGGACCGGCGTGCGCGATGCGACACGACTCGGGCCACCCGCGATGCAGGGGCCGGGCACCACTTACGGCGAGCGTGAGCCTGCCTACAGCGAGAACTGCCTGGTGCTCAATGTCTGGACGCCGGCGGTGAGAACCGGTAAGCGGCCGGTGATGTTCTATTGTCATGGCGGCGGATTCACCACCGGCTCCGGCGGGCAGAACATCCAGGACGGTGCGCGTCTCGCCGCCACCTACGATGTCGTGGTGGTGGCGATCAATCACCGCCTGGGCCTCTTCGGCTATCTCTCTCTCGCCGAGCTGGGCGGCAGCGAATACGCCACTTCCGGCAACCAGGGCATGCTCGACATCATCGCCGCGCTGCGCTGGGTGCGGCGGAACATCGGCAACTTCGGCGGTGATCCGGACAACGTGATGTTGTTTGGCGAGTCCGGCGGCGGCCAGAAAACCAGCGCGCTGATGACGATGCCCGAGGCGCACGGGCTGTTTCACAAGGCGGGGGTTCAAAGCGGCGCGATGCTGCGCGGCCTGCCACAGGACATCGCGACCGAGACTGCTCGCCGATTGCTGGCGGGCCTCGGCCTCGCGCCGCACGAGATAGGCAGACTTACAGAGGTGCCGGCCGACAAGCTGATCGCCATTCAGCTCGCGGGCGACAAGCACCAGGGTCCGCTCTCGGTGCCGACCAAAGACTATCTCGCCAGCCACCCGAGTCCGCCGCCGGGAATCGCGGCGTTGCGTGCGAAGCATCCCGGCGATTGGGGACCGGTGGTGGATGGCACCTACCTGCCGCGGGATCCTTTCGCGCCGGACGCGCCGCCGCTCGCCGCGGCCGTGCCGCTCCTCATCGGCAACACGCGCGATGAAGCGATGTTCTTCCACCGGGACGATCCGCAGTTCTTCCACACCGGCGCGGCGGAGTTGGCTGAGCAAGTGTACAACTCGCTCGGCACTACGGCCGACCAGGTTCTCGCCGTTTACCGCCAGACCATGTCGCGTGCCTCAGCCGTCGCGCGCTTCATCGCCATCCAGACCGCGACGTTCATGGGCAACAACACGGCATTGCAGGCGGATCGCAAATCTCTGCAAGCCGCACCGGTCTATCGCTATCGCGACGATTTCCGCTCGAACGTGCCGATCGTCGGCACGGACTGGACGCTGCGCGCCTGTCATGCGAGCGACATCGCCATTGTGTTCTACAACTACGAGATGGCGGACCTGCAGGGTAACGGGCCCGGACTTCCCGCGGCTTCCAGGGCGATGAGCGGCTATTTCGCCAGTTTCGCCCGCGGCGGCACTCCCTCCGCCCGCGGCCAACCCGCCTGGCCGCGCTACGATGAGGCCGCACGCAAGGTGATGCTGCTCGACAGCCAGTGCCAGGTGGCGATGGATCCGAACGGCGAGGAGCGCCGATTATGGCGGTCGCTCGGGTGGACGTGAGCAGCCGGATCCGAGCCCGAGGGCATTGGCTCAGATCGGAATTTCGGCTTTAAAGAGCTGATAATTGCCGCTTTCCATCCCTTTAAAGCAGAGAGGACTGGACTACTGGCCTGCCCAATAGTATGCTTTAAAAGGCTGAAAACATCATGTTTCTTGCTTTTTAAAGCATATGGTCAAGCGAAATGGCATCACCGCCGCGCCTCCCTACGAAGTCGAACACGCGCTGAAGACACTCGGCGCCAATCTGCGCACCGCGCGCCTGGCCCGCAATCTCTCCATTGAGGCGGCTGCTACCAAGATTGGGGTCGGTTATCGTGCGGTCGCCACGGCTGAGGCCGGTAAAGCCACGACCGCCATCGGCGTCTACCTGTCGCTTCTCTGGGCTTACGACCTGCTCGGACAAGTCCGTGAGGTCGCCGAGCCTGCCCGCGATCCCCTGGTACAGCGTGCCGCGCAAGTACGCGAGCGCGCGTATCCAACCAAGAAAGGCGCGCTCGACAATGACTTCTGAGGTCTTCGTCCATTTCATGCTTCCGGAAACGACCGAGTTCGTTGCCGCGGGCCGCTTAGTGCTCGCGACCGATCGCGCCGGTGTTCCTTTCGGCCGGTTCGTCTATGGCCGCAGCTACCTCGACCGAAGCGACGCGGTACCGATCGATCCAATCGAGCTGCCGCTCTCGGACAGTACTTACCAGACTGAGCGCCTCAAGGGCATGTTTGGAGCGCTGCGCGATGCCGGTCCCGACTATTGGGGCCGCCGTGTAGTCGAAAAATACGCCGGACTCAGCGAGCTTGGAGAGCTCGACTACCTGTTGCACTCCCCCGATGACCGCGCCGGTGCGCTCGGCTTCGGAACTCAGCGCGACCCGCCAGCTCCGTCACGCAACTACAACCGCACCGTTGACCTGGAGCGACTGCAGACACTGGCCGATCAGCTAGTTGCGCAGGAAAACACTGCAGACGTGAAGGCGGACGAGCTGACGCAGGTCCAGGATCTCCTCCGACTCGGTACATCCATGGGCGGCGCGCGCCCCAAGGTCGTGGTCGAGGACGCGGGGCAGTT
Source organism: Steroidobacteraceae bacterium (assembly GCA_050738635.1). GTDB lineage: Bacteria > Pseudomonadota > Gammaproteobacteria > Steroidobacterales > Steroidobacteraceae > 13-2-20CM-66-19. The sequence goes on along the minus strand of JBOIAB010000274.1, from coordinate 13,321 downwards.
ATGGCTGGCTAAGTTCAACCGCCAAGACGACTCGTTCAATCAAGCGCGGGTCGAGCATGCGATGCTGGTGTTCGGGCGCGAATGCGGCGTCGCAACCGCCGAGAGCCGTGTTACTCAGATCGGCGGCCGCGATGTGCTTCTGGTGCGGCGATTCGATCGAATGCCCGCCGAGAGGGGTGCATATTACCGCACGCGCATGCTGTCAGCGCTCACGCTCCTGCGCACCGGAGATTCGTACCAGGACCGGGATCGTTGGTCTTACGTGCTGCTGGCTGAGGAGTTGCGCCGGGTGAGCCGCGAGCCGAAGCAGGATGCAACGGAGCTTTTCCGGCGCATGACGTTCAATGCGTTGATATCCAATACTGATGATCACCCGCGCAACCACGCCGTCATTGCAGCCAGCCGGGATTTCCGGCTCTCACCCGCCTATGACCTGGTCCCCTTTCCGCATGTGAGCCAGGAGCGTCGCGATCTGGCACTCTCCATCGGTGACTATGGTCGGTATGCGAACGCTGTCAATCTCCTGTCCCAGGCACCGCGGTTTCTGCTCGACAGGGACGAAGCCGCGCGAATCGTGGATGAGATGGAGGCGTGCGTGCGGGCCCGCTGGCAGGCCGTCGCGCGTCGTGAAGGCGTGACCGAGCGAGACTGCGAAAGGATTTCTCGAGCGTTCGCCTATGAGGGCTTTCGGTACTCCCCCTGAAAGCGGCGTTATCGCGAATAATGTCCCTTTCAGGTGGCAAGCTGAGCCTTTTCCGGAACTCCAGCCGGGCCTGATCGATTATCCTACTCAGCCTGCCTTCAACCCCGGTCCCCCGAACGGGACCCAGCGGAGACTCGGCCATGCACCGCCATCTCATCCCCACGCTCGGAGCGCTGCTGCTTGCCGCATCTGGCATTGCGAGCGCCCAGAACGCATATACCGCCAAACCCATGAACCTGCACGCCGGACCGAACCGGGACTATCCGCTGGTTGCGCAGGTGGATGCCGGCGCACCACTGGACGTGCACGGTTGCCTGGACGGCTACGCGTGGTGCGATGTGTCCTTCGAGGACACCCGAGGCTGGATGTACGCGGGCGGTATTTCCTTCGTCTACAACGGCGACAGAGTCCCGCTCTACTCCTACGGACCGAGGTTGGGCCTGCCGATCATCACGTTCTCGCTCGGGGCTTACTGGGGCAACAACTACCGCAGCCGTCCGTTCTATGCGCAGCGCGACACGTGGGCGCATCGTCATTTTTCGGCGCCTGCCAGAGCACCGAGCCGGGCTCACGGGGGTCCACCTCCCATGTCGCACGGACGGGCGCCGGTCGGCGGGCACCCGGAAGCCCGGCCTGAAGAGCACGGACACGCCGGCCAGCCTGGGCGAATGGAAAGACAGCCGCAGCACGCGCCCGTTCAGGAACATGCCACTACGCGGCATGCACCTGCCGAGCAACACGCACCGACGCGGCATGCGCCTGCCCCGCGGCAAAAGGGGCCGCCGCAAAACGCCCACACGCGGGCCACTCACAGCGAGGAGCATCCGAAGAATCCGCCCTGACCAGCGGCGAATTCAGCTCGGTAGTTTAGGCCCGGCTCTCCGGGCCTTGGACCTGCGCCAGGCCATTGACGCGAGCAATCCAACGTACGCGAGAGCAGCGTAAAGGCCGACGAAAAACCACTCCCAACTTCGCCCCAACAGCCGCCGTGCTTCCCCAGCACGGCACCGAGCAGAGCCGCCCAGTGCGAGATCACTGATACGAGGAAGGTGGCCGCGAAGAAGCCGAGCGCGAATGCAAACTGTGATGTCATCGCGAGAACGGTGCTGCTCCCGGGTCGTATAGCGTAAGGACCCGTATCGGTTTTCAGTCGGCACTCACGTTAATAGCTCATATATGACCTGTAAATGGCGTTTGCGGGTCAGATACGGCGCTTTTAAGGTCGGGGAGTTTCAAAAGTCGTATACTGGTCATATATAATCTTTTAACTCTTCTAAAGACCTTTATATGACCATTAATACCCGCCCACCAACGCCCCTTCCGGTGGCTCGCGCCATCATTCAACTCGGTGAGGACGTGTCCAGGGCGCGCCGTCGTCGCCGCCTCTCGCGTGAGTCCCTCGCCGAGCGCAGCGGGGTTTCCGAGGCGACGCTGAAGCGGCTGGAGAAGGGCGACGGAGCGGTGGCGCTCGAGAATCTCGCGCGCACATTGTATGTGCTGGGCGAACTCGGTCGGCTGGAGCGGTTGCTCGACACAGCCACGGACGAACTTGGGATTCAGCTCGCCGATGAGCAGCTACCGAAGCGCGTGCGCGCGCGGAAAAGCTCGGGGGCGATGTGAACGCGCGCGCGGGGACCCGGCAGGAGGCAAGCGTATGGGCAGGGCGCGCTGCACTCGAGGTTGGCGAGCTCGCGCTCATACGCGACGGCCGCCGCGAGTATTCAGCCTTCGCCTACAGCAAATCCTGGCTGGCCTACACTGAGCGCTTCGAGATCTCTCCGGATCTGCCGCTGCGCGAGGGGCATTTCACGCGCCGTGCACCGTCAGGCGAGGATTCGCCGTTTCCCCTTGCCTTGGCCGACACAGAACCCGATGCGTGGGGAAAGCGCGTCATTCAGCGCGCGCACGCAAAGCTCCGTCAACGCGACCCTTCGCTTGGAGCGCTGACGCGGTTCGACCTTCTCACGGCGGTCGATGACTTCAGCCGTATAGGAGCACTGCGCCTGCGCGATGCGAAAGGCCAGTTCCTGCGATCGGACACCGCGTTTCGCACGCCGCCATTCATCGAGCTTGAAAAGATCTACGCCGCAACGCGCGCCGTCGAGCAGGGCACTGAGACCGACGCGGATCTTCGATTCCTTCAGGGGAAAGGTACCTCCCTGGGCGGCCTGAGGCCGAAGTGCACCGTACTGGATACCGATGGAGCGCTGGCGCTTGGCAAATTCCCCAGCATCAGCGACACGCGCTGCATCGTTCGGGGTGAGGTGCTCGCACTCAAGCTCGCGGCACTCGCCAAGCTCGATACCGCTCAGGCACGAGTTGCAGCAGTCGACGGCACGCCTGTCGCTATCATCCGCCGCTTTGACCGAACGACCGAGGGAGCCCGCGTTGCCTACCTGTCGGGAGGCACACTGCTTCAAGCCCGACGGGATGAGGACCGCGCCTATACGGAACTAGCCGACGCGTTGCGCCGAATCAGCGCGAGACCCTTGGAGGATGTGCGCGAGCTCTGGCGCCGACTCCTGTTCAATTTCCTCATCAACAATGTCGATGATCACCTGTGGAACGTGGGTGTTCTGTACGCGGGCGACGGCAAGTGGCGGCTCGCGCCCGCTTTCGATGTCAACCCGTTTCCGGACCGGGTAAGGGAGTCCAAGACCTGGCTATCGGAGGACACAGGACCCATCACCTCCTTGGAGCAACTCATCCGTGGGAGCACCTACTTCGGGCTGCAGTCCGCCGAGGCTCGGGAAGAGGCAAGCGCGATGGCTGCCACCGTGGCCAACTGGTGCGAGATCGCGACCTCCAAGGAGGTCGGACTCACCGACGCAGAACTGCACGTATTCGCTCCCGCCTTCCAGCAAAGAGCGTAGGTCCGGTGTATTCGCACAGCACATGTAAGCATGAAGACCGTCAATGCAACGCCCTTCCTCATACAGAAATTCCCCGTATTGAACGTGGAAAGCCGTGTGCGTCGGACTCCCGGAGATTGCTTTCCGAGACAGCTTGTCCGCCTCTCGACGCGCCCTGTCTGCCACCGAGATCAGAGCGGTCTCCGCGAGCCTGAAGGCTCTCTCCTTCCGCATTTAATGTTTCTGCTGCGATCACTTCACACGTCGCTTTCGGGGACCGCGGCGGCTTCTGTCAGTCGGGATGGCGCGCGGGCTCAATCTTGTGTCGCGTAATCTTGTCATCCCTCACTTCCCAGATGTGGGAATAGTCGACCTCAACATGCTTTCCGGTCACTCGATTCGTTCCCTTGAACCGTCCGACCGACACGACTTTGTTGCCATCGCAGATGAATTCATGCGGCGTCAGCATATACGGCTCCCTCTCTTGCATTGCGGGTATGAGCATTCCTTCGAGGACTCTCTGAGGGCCGCGTCCGTCGACCTTGTAATCCATCATGGTGATCCACTCGATGTCGCCGGACATCAATGCAAGCGCACCGTCTGCATCGCCAGCAGTCAATTTCGCGTAGAGTTCTTTTACGATTTCAAGCGGGGTCTCTTCATGGCCCGAGCACAGGCTCTCAACTCCACTCCGCCGTGCCCGGCTTTAGTCCGCGTGGTCTCGACGCCTTAACTCCGGTGGCGCGCCATGAAGTCGAGGATAAGGCGAGCAATTTCCTCGTTCTTCTCCTCCAGGGCGAAGTGGCCAGCGTCCAGCAGATGAATTTCCGCGTTCGCAAGGTCGGCGCGGTACGCCGTCGCACCCGCCGCGATGAAGGACGGATCGTTAGCGCCCCAGACGACCAGCGTTGGCGGTTGGTGTTGGCGAAGCCACGCCTGCCAGGCGGGGTAGGATGCGATGTTCGCGCGATAGTCGTAGAGCAAGGCCGTTTGGATTGCGCGCTGGCCGGGCCGCGAAAGGTGGGCGAATTCGTCGGTCCAGCTATCCGGATCATAAGCCTCCGGATGAGAGGAGCCGGCGAGGTGTCGTTGCTTCGTCGCTTCAAAGGAAAGAAAGTTATCGACGACTTCGGGATGCCCCTGCGGATCCGCCCAGAATTTCGCGATCTTTGCCCATTTTGGCCCGAGCCCAGCTTTGTAGGCGTTACCATTCTGGATGATCAGCGCGTGCAATCGCTCGGGATGGGCCAGAATAATGCGATAGCCGATCGGCGCCCCGTAATCGAACAGGTAGAGCGTGTAGCGGTTGATCTTAAGCTGTTCGAGCAGTGCGTCGATCGTTTGCGCGAGATGATCGAAGGTGTAACTGTACACCGCCGGCGACGGCGCATCGCTCTGTCCAAAACCCGGGTAATCGGGTGCGACGACGTGATAGCGCGTCGCCAGCAACGGGATCAGCATGTTGTAATATCGCGAGGACGAGGGGAACCCCGGCATCAGCACGATGGTGGGCGCGTGCTTGGGCCCCGCCTCCCGATAGAAGATTCCGACGCCGTCGACCTGGGTGCGGTGATAGGTCGTCGTCGCAGTGGTCGAAGGAACAGGGCTTGCCACCGCAACGGAGCCCGCAAGCGTTGCCACGCCGAGGGCCGCGGCTCCGATCTCTTTAAGATTCATAACTTTACTCCTTCCGATGACGTCAGATTCGTGCGTGCGTCATGGCGAGGCTCATTGCGGACCGCTTGGCCTGCTCAAGGGCGCCCTGGGGATCTGGCGTCAGGAGCGTGGGCTGGTATCTCACCTCATCGATGGCAATGACGCCGGCCTGGTTGAGCCAGGCCTTGAGGTAGGTGGACTGGTAGTCGACCCCGAAGGCGGGCGACGGGCGGCTGTCGGCATAGGCGCCGGCGGTCAGCACTAGGGTAGCGTGCTTATTTTCCAGCAGCCCAAAATAGCCGGTCTCGGGCTTCAGGCCCCACAGCAGGCTCGGCTGGTGGATGATGTCGATATACTGCTTAAGCCGGTATGGAATCGTGCCGTTCCACATCGGTACCGCGAACAGATACCGGTCCGCAGCGATGAAGCGGGAGGCGATCTGTACGATTTGGTCCCAGGCAGTCTTCTGCACCGAGTTATGTTTCTGGCCGAGCATCATATTGACCTTGGCAGCGGCCTTGTCGCCATCGAATGCCGGCAGATCGGTCTCCCAGAGCGGGAGCACGTCCACTTCCAGCGCCGGATTCGTCGCCTTCAGGGCGTCGAGGTAGGTTTGGGCGACCTGGATCGATGTGGACTGCTCACCGCGAGGGGAGGCTTGGACGAAGAGTAGCGTAGTCATGGCGGCTTACCTTTTGGCTGCGGGTGGAAATCGCCGGTACGTCGGCGAGCGAGGCGTCAGAGGCCGTGGTCGCTGAGGCTTGGATGGTCGCCAGGGTGGCAACCGGGAGGCCGGCGGAAATGCCGTTCGGCTTCGGCGATGGGACGTTCGTTGATGCTCGCGAAGCGCGCGGCCGTGAGGCCGTGGGCGTCGAAGGGCCGGTTCTCGCTGCGTGAGGCGCGGAACCAGTGGCCGCTGTCGTTTAGGTATTCGCAGGGCAACCGCGCTGCGATGCGGCGGGGCGACCGGACGATATCGGCTGATATAACGGCAACTCCAGCTCCGAGAGCGCCGACGAGTCTCATGTTTGTCAGCAAAAGCACTTCGCGACCGACTCTACGCGGTGGAACGGGGCGCGCCTGCTGACTAAGGCGATCGACGAGGGAGTCAGAACGCATCGCCGGTGGCCTTGATGATGTCAGCGAGGCGCCTGATGCCGCGATGGAAATTCACCTTGATCGGCGCAGACAATCGCCCCGTCGCACGGAATGCCTCCTCAACGCTATAAGTTTCGAGCTTTACGGGCCGGACCACCTCAGCTTGCGGCGGTTGTAGTTCTGCCAGCTGCTGACACGTCGTGCCGGCGATAACGCTGTCTCCGTGGTCCGGTATCCCAAGGTTCTCGCCGAGCGGTTCGGCCGCCTCCGATCTCAGCGACCGCAAGCGGTCGATCCACTTGTACCGTGCGATCGCGGCCAGCCAAGGCGCGAGGGAACGCTTGGGGTCGTAGGTATGGCGCTTCTCGTGAATCGCGAGCAGGACGTCCTGAACCGCGTCTTCGATCATCACCGGTGGCAAACGCCTCGCATAATATCGGCGTAGCCAGACGGCCAGTTCGGAAAGCAGAGTCCTGTACGCATTGACATCCCCCGCCTGCGCGGCGGCCATCAACCGGTCCCGGTCCCTGCCAAGCGCATTGTCGGCCTTGGTGCTCACACTCGGGGTCCTCAGACGAATCCCGCTCGGGTGCAGCCGCTCCGCGCCATGTGTCTTCGTTCTGCTGCTTTCGAATGCCTTGTTCGGTCGGGATTTGGGTCCGGTTACAGGTGTGCGGGAAATCGAACTGAGAATTCCATGGATCGTGCGGACAGCGGCGAGAAGCGCCTTGGGTGCGTAGACCGACGTGCCCGACGTGATCGCGAACGCGCGGCCCGACCACTTGAGCGCATCCCAGGCCGCGATCATGAGGCGCCGGCGATGCAGGCGACGGCATCGATCCTGCGAAAGGATTCGTGCGTCGGAGCGACGATGGCACCGTCAGCATTCGGCTGGCGCAGAACTCGGGCGAAGAGGAGTGGTACTGCTGCCTCCGCCCTAACCCCGTCAGCGGTCTCGGTCACGGCCTCCTGCGTCCGCGCCACCAGCGCCATGGCGCCGAAGTCGCGGGCCAGGCGGATGGCGGTCGCGTGTCCGATGCCGCGGGTCGCGCCAGTGACGATGGCCACGCGGTCCATCAGATGCGAGCCTGGGCGATGGCCAGCGTATCGATATACTGGCGGAAGGTAGTGATCTTGCCGGCGCAGACGGTCCAGACGTGGGCGTAGCGCGCCTCGGAGGTCTTGCCGGTGACGCCGTGGACGCCTTTGAAAGCGCCAAGCGACACCACGGTCTCGCCGTCGGCGATGAATTCTGTGGGCACGAGCGAGAAGCTGGCCCATTCAGCCATCAAGGGCTTGAACAGCCCTTCGGCGACAGCAGCGGGGCCGCGGTCTTCGACCTTGTAGTGCCACATGGTGGTCCACAGAATGTCGGCGGCCATCAGGCCGAGGGCGCCGGGGGCATCGCCGACGGCAAGCTTGTCGTAGAAGTCGCGGATGATGTCTGTCGGGGTGGCGATCATGATCAGCCTCAGTCAGAAGAGGCCCGCGCTCAGCGGCCTCGAAGGTCAGGTTCAGCCGGTCCGAGGGACGTGCGGCGGCGGCCGGGGATCAGCCCAGGTGCTTGGCGAGGAAGTCGCGCATGGCCGCGCCGATTTCGCGGGCGTGGGTCTCCAGGGCGAAGTGGCCGCTATCGACAAAGCGGACCTCGGCGTCCGGGACATCCCGTCTAAAGGCTTCGGCGCCCGCCGGGATGAAAAAGGGGTCGTTCTTGCCCCAGATGGCCAGCACCGGCGGCCGCTTGTCTCGCAGATAGGCCTGAATGTCGCCGTAGAGCGCGACGTTTGTCTTGTAGTCTCCGAGCAGATCCAGCTGGATCTCATCGTTGCCCGGGCGCGCCAGGTAGAAGTCGTCGAGGTTGCGACCGTCGGGCGACACCAGCGCCGGATCGCTCACACCGTGGGTGTACTGGAAGAGGGTCGTTTGCGGCGACAGGAGACCGCGCAGGGCGTCGCGGTTGGCCTGCGTCGGCTTGTTCCAGTAGGCCTGGATCGGGGCAAAGGCCTCGGACACGCCTTCCAGGTAGGTGTTGCCATTCTGTGAGACGATTGCGGTGATGCGGTCAGGATGGGCCAGCGCCAGTCGGAAGCCGACCGGAGCACCATAGTCGAAAACGTAGATGGCGAACCGCTTCAGGCCGAGCACATCGGTGAAGCGGCCGACCACCTTGGCGATGTTCTCAAAGGTGTAGGCGAACGCGTTGCGGGCGGGCTGCTCGGTCATGCCGAAGCCGGGCAGGTCCGGGGCGACGACATGGTACTTGCCGGCCAGCTCCGGAATCAGCTCGCGGAACATGTGGCTGGCGCTGGGGAAGCCATGCAGCAGCAGCGCGACTGGAGCACTTGGGTCGCCGGCGGACCGGTAGAACACCTTAAGGCCATCGACGTCGACTGCGTTGAAGCGGACGGTCATCACGCGATCTCCTGGATCTTGCGGCGCTGGCCGCCCTGAGTGACGAGAACATTCTGGGCTTTCCCAACGCGGCCGGGCAGCGGTCGAGTTCGGGAAGCGACCTCCCATTCAGTGGAATGGCCGAGAGCCCCTGGAATAAAGGGCCGCCGCGCGGTCGTCGCACAAGACATCGCACCTGTTGGACTTCGACGGGGCCGCCCAGGGAGAAACGGCGGTCGCAGAAGCACGTATCGCTCGATGCCGATCGCTTAAAGACATCGCCGGCCTCGCGGTTGCTGCTCGTCCGGCCCTCCACCAGGCATGTGTGCCAAGGGGTGACGGCAGACATTGGACCGCGTCCTAAATTGGAGATGCGCGCTGAGAGCCGCACCTGCACGCGGAAGCTCTCGTTAGAGGCTCCCCATTTTTGCGGTAAGCGGCTAAAGTCGAGAGGCGGGCTTCCACAATCTGGTAGGGTGATGGACCTTCTGGATGCGATGCAGGTGATGCTCACGGCGGTGGAGTGCGGCAGCCTCTCCAAGGCCAGCCGCAAACTCCGGCAGCCGCTCGCCACCGTAAGCCGCAAGGTGTCTGAGCTCGAAAGCCATCTGAAGGCGGACCTCCTGATCCGCTCGTCAAAAGGCCTCGAGCTGACGCCCGCGGGCCGGACCTACGTCACGTTTGCCAGGACAATCCTGGAGCAGCTGCACGAGGCCGAGCGCGCTGCGGCCGGCGAGTACACCGAGCCCAAAGGTGACCTTGTCGTCACCGCCCCCATCATGTTCGGCCGTCTGCACGTCCTGCCTGTCGTCGCCCACTTCCTCAAGGCGGTCCCCAAGGTGTCGGTCGAGCTGATGCTGACCGACCGCGTGGCCCACTTCTTCGATGACCAGATTGACGTCGCCCTACGCATAGGCAACCTGCCCGATAGCAGCCTGATCGCAACCCGGCTGGGCACAGTCCGGCGGGTGACGTGCGCAAGTCCCGCCTATCTGGCTTCGCGCGCGGCGCCGGCCGTTCCGCAGGATCTCGTCGACCACGATGTAATCTCGTTCGAGAGCGTGTCGTCCCCCACCACTTGGCACTACTGGGTGGACGGGAACGAGTTCGCCGTACCTCTCCGATCGCGTCTTGGCGTTAGCACCATCGACGCGGCGATCGATGCAGGCCTGGCAGGCGCGGGCGTGGTCAGGGCTAATTCCTACCAGGTCGCCGACTATGTGCGCGACGACCTACTGCAGCTGCTGCTCGAAGCCTACGAGCCCACCCCTCGTCCCATCCATCTGGTCTACGCCAAGCAAAGCCGCCTGCCGCTCAAGCTGCGCGCCTTCATCGATTTCGTTGTTCCGCGTCTTCGGGATCGTCTAACAGCCGCTGCGCTCTAGCTTAGGGGCGCCGATCGTGAGCGGATACGTGCGCGTCGGATCGATCAGAGCGCGACATGACACCCCTGCACCAGGCCCGCGCAGATCCGTGATCGCGGGCCGCTGCCAGCGGCGAGGTAATTCCCAACTCGAGATCTCCTTGGGTCCTGGGCGCCTTGAGGAGTTCTCCGATCGCCCGGCCGCGCGGCGCTCCGGAACGAGAGTGCACCTTGGCCACGGCGGCGGCACTCTGAGATGTCATGTCATCCGGACAGGGAACGACTCTATTCTGGAGGAAACGACTTTAATTACATACGACAAGCCGCTCGGTATGAGCACGAATTAAAGTCCTTTCCGGAGGGCATGAGTCGCTCGGGGAATTCTCACCGTTACAGCTTATGGCCAATACAAAGTCGTTACAGACCTTTGGCCAATCATTCCCGACTGGCCGGAATCGTGGTCCTCGCCGGAAATATAGTCGCTTCGCGATTATGTAGCGAATGACCTCGATTACAGGGCGCACCCCCAGAAACGGCGTATGGGGTTTGCCCCGGTGGGCGAATCTACTCCGGCAGACGCGCAAGAACCTGCTGCTCAATGGCTGTGCCGGCGGCATCCGGATCCCACTTCTCGCCCTGACGCAAGAAGCCATTGAGGTCGGTGCAGAAACCAGTGCGATCCCGCAGGCAGTCGTGTAGATGTTCGATGAACTCGCTGCGAGGCACTCGCGTTTTCTCGGCGCGCATGTAGTGCTGGAACGCCGCAATCACCGTGTCAAGCGAGAGTACTTCAGCGCTGCCTCGAGTGATCGCCACGTACAGATCAAAAAGGTCACGACCTTTGCGGCGCTGGAAAAGCGCGCGCATCTTGGTCGCGAGCATCTCGTTCAGATGAAATGAAATGAGCGATGTTGAGAGCATCTCGTCGCGGAACGTGAACTCGAAGCTTGGATGCATGAGCTCAAGGTGCGGCGTACGCTCGGAGACATTCGTCTCGACCTCTATGGTGAGTGTCCGCTCGGGCTCGATGACGCTCGGCATCTTGTAGATGCAGCGCAGGATGCGCGACTTCGCCACGGCATTACGCACCGCAAGCTTGATATCCGTCCACGCCCACGACTGTTCGCGGCCGAGGATCGGTTGAAGAACTCGCATCAATGCCTTACGCACGTGCTCCTCTGGTCGATCGCCGAACACGACGAGGTCGATGTCCTCAGAGTAGCGCGCGGCAGGGGCGAGGTGCACCTTGTGCAACACTGTGCCTCCACGCATAGCTACCTGTGTTCGCAGGAATTCGTCGCTGAAGATTGCGCGCATGGCGAGCGAGAGCAGCAGGTCCTGCTCGATCTGGTATGCCTCGGGCCATAGCACGCTATGTTGGTGCGCAAGCACGTCCTGTCGCGTGAGGCGGATCATGATGTTCTTCCTGCAAGTCCCACATTGTCGAGAACACGCCATCGCTCGATGCAGAGAGCGTGATTCGCAATAATCCCCGCCTGCAGCGGCACTGATACACAGGTCGGAGGCAGGAATTTCTCGACAATCGAGGCCAGCGATGGACACTCAAGATGTTCGAGCAAGTAACCGGTGCGCTGCATGACCGGTATCGATGCGCCGGCGTGCAAGGCGTCTCGAAGCTCGTGTGCAGTGAGCTTCGGTTTCAGCCCTTCGACGATCTCGAGCACGCGGCTCATGCCCCCAACTCGTCGGCTGAAGGCGACGAGATCGAGGAGCGTGGCGGCGGGCGTACTCACGTTCATCGGCGCAGCGAGTCCCGACAGTACCGAAAGTGGCGTGCGATCGGCGCGTCGTTTCGTGATGAATTCGATACGCAACCGACCCACCTCGAATGCTCGCACGGGCTCTGGCACGATGACCTGCATCGTCATCGGCACTTGGCTGGAGGAGCCATGAAGAGCCGCCGCAGAGAGAAGGCCCACGTAATAGTGCAGCCCGCGGCAGCGCATATAGTCGTGCAACCATGCTGCAACAGGCGGCGCTCCACGCGGCCGATCCTCCGGAGGCACGGTCAGGAGGAGCGAAGGCCGGCCAGGCAGCTGCACCGCTTTGGGCACCAACCGCTCAAATTGGCGGCGGGCCGCGAGTCGGCTCAAGCCCGCATTGCGGGCCAGCTCATCGAGCGCGCTCACGAGTTTGCCGTGCGCCTGGCGCTCTTCGAGGAGCCGAGCCAAGCGTCCGCGCGTGGGTCCGACTTCGGGCGCATCAGGGAGGGGTTTTGTGGCCATATCGCGTTTTCGAATAGTACCTCCCAACGGTATAGTTCGCAAACGAAAAAATACGCCATTGTGGCCTGTATACGGATCTAAACTCTTTGTTTATCAAATTGATACTGCGATATCGCAAGCTTTGCAGGGGCATCCAGAGCTCCGCCGCCGGGGACGAGCACCGCCATCGCGACTGCCAAGCGCCGCCCGCTGGGGTCGATTCTTCGGCAAAGGCGCTCTACAAGGAAATGAAGCAAAAGGTGGGCGCCGAACGCACGCGCGCTGATGAGATCTACCCGATTTTACCGATCGTGAGCTCGCTCACTCGCGGCTGGGGGATGCCCAGTTTCGTACCGATCTCGGTCCGAGTCGCCGCTTTAGGCTGCTTCGACTTGGATGCTTTGTGTGTCAGTCGGAAAATTCCATCTTATGAGGGCCGCCAGTTCCAACTTATGGTGGCGTGCTCTTTCTAACCCTTTGACACCCCTGGCTCTCTTGTCATTGGTTCGGGACCGTTTCGAGTGCTCCCCTTGATAGCCGCGAGAGTACTCGGCCCCCGATTCTGCCGGCAAGAGCCAAGAAAAGTCTGAAAAACTGAATCGCAGTAGCTAAGGCGACACGCGACCCTCGTGGGTCGGGCACTCAAGATCCCGGCGAGTTATGTCGAATAGTCAGGAAACGACTTTATTGCCCGGGTAACGACTTTATTCCAGAGGAACCGAGTTTAATTACATACGCCAGCACAGGAGAGCAATTGTGTCGGCTCACTCCACCGTCACGCTCTTCGCGAGGTTGCGCGGCTGATCGACGTCGGTGCCTTTGAGGATGGCCACGTGGTAGGCGAGGAGCTGCAGGGGGATCGTGTAAACGGCGGGTGCCTGGAAGTACGTCACGTGCTTCGGCATCTCGATGACGGTGACGCCGTCGCTCGGCTGAATGCCGGACTCGGGGTCGGCGAACACGATGAGCTCGCCGCCGCGCGCGCGGACTTCCATGAGGTTGGATTTCAGCTTCTCGAGAAGATCGTTGTTGG
>JBOIAB010000273.1:0-6631 GCA_050738635.1 Steroidobacteraceae bacterium | reverse complement strand
GGCCGTCCAGCCTGTTGCAATCCGTTGCATGTGTGCCGCTAACGTAAGCCAGGAGGCCTTACGATGCTGGAGCGAAGATGAGGGTAGGCCCCCCGGAGCCGTCTTTCAGAAGGGGGCTCCAAACCGCCCACACTGCCATACCGAGGCTTATCGTCTACAGCGCTCGAGCGACCCTCCCTCGTTGCCCATTTCGGCGATCTCGCGCGGTTCCAGCGAGCGGTGAACGACGGTCGCGATGGCGATCGCGCGCGGACAGATCGCCAAGGAGGGCGAGGAGATCGTGAAGCGGGAGCGAGGAAGCTGTGACGGTCGGGTGACGCCTGCCTCCTCAGTGCGAGCGCTCCCATACACCGCCCATTGCGATGCAAGGTCGCCGTTCCGCGCGAGCTGAAGCGTGATGGATTGCCCGAATCCTGCGACGGATGGGTGGGGCATGGTTCTTGCAAAATGGACCCATGTTCGATACCAGTGCCGCCGCCCGCATGATGCGCCTCTCCCGTCCGCCGCCGACCAGGAACCTGCGCGTGTTCTGCATCGCGGCCCGCTACCGCAGTTTCAAACTCGCCGCCGACGAGTTGTACCTGACACCGTCCGCGGTCAGCCACCAGATGAAGGAGCTGGAGCAAGCGCTCGGCGTGGATCTCTTCGTGCGCAAGTCGCGCGCTCTCGAGCTCACCGCGGCGGGCTCTGCCCTGCTCGAGGAGATCGAGCCGCTGTTGGCGGCGCTCGACCGTAGCCTCGCGCAGGTCGCCCGCCGCAGCGGCAGGCGGACCCTGCGCATCCTGCTGCCGCCATTCTTCGCGAGCGAAGTCTTTATTCCGCGGCTCACGGGCTTCTGCGTCAGGCATCCTGAAATCAACATTCAGATCGACACTCGCGACCCGCGACCTTCCCTGCACCCCCCGACTGCCGACGTCTCGATCCTGCTCACAGCGACGGAGCCGCAGGAAGTGCAGGCGTCGCGCCTGTTTGCGCTGTCGCTGACCGCCGTCTGCGCCCCGGAGCATGCTATTACAGTGGCGCAACTCGGCAGTGCGGTGCTCAGGGAGATGCCGCTCATCGTGCACAAGCCGCGACCCTACGCGTGGGCGAGTTGGGCAGAGCAGGTTGGCTTGGATGCGCCGGAGCCCAGGAAGGTAATCGAGCTCGACACGATGCATGCTGTTGTGCGGGCTGCCGAACGCGGCGTGGGTGTCGCACTCGTGCCCTGCCGGCTCTGTGAAGCATGGTTCCGCCGCGGCTTGCTGGTGCGCATCTTCGCCACGGAGCTTGTCACCGCCGACACCTACTTCCTGGTGAGCCGCCGGAAGGACGCGGGCAGACCCGAGATCCACGCTCTCGCCGAGTGGGCGCTGACGCAGTTCCGCGACCCAGTCGAGTCCTGTGTCAACCCTGTTGACGCAGCGCGCGGATGAGGAGCGCTCATGTGCCGCTGCAATTCTTTTCGTTTGTCGTGAGACTCTGCGCTTCCTATCCTGACACCGTCAGCTCGGAACTCGTCAGGGAGGTTGCAGCCATGTCGTCATTCAGTCGTAACACCCGCCGTCCAAACTGTCTTGTGCGCCCACTGGCCCTCGGTGCCGTGCTTGCGCTCACGCTCGTGAGCGGAGCTGCCCTCGCGGACGGAGCGCATCGATTCGTCTTCACGGCCTACACCGACGCGGCCGGTGGTGCCGACGTCATGGCTGGTCGCTACCGTGCCGCGCTCGAGGAGCTGACGAGCTATCCCGCCACCGCGGAAGGCGATTCATCTGAGACCAACACCAACCGCTGCGTGGCATATTCCATGACGCTGCAATGGCAAGAGGCGCGTGCGGCATGCGACGCCGCAGTGCGCGCGGCGACGCAGCAGCGGAACATTTCGCCGGCATGGTGGAGCTTGGCACCTCCGGCCGATGACGATTACCTCGCCCTCGCGTACGCCAATCGGGCCGTGATGTACTGGTTATCGCAGAATGAGGCCGCCGCGCAAAAGGACCTCGCGCAGGCGCAGGAACTGTCGCCGCGGGCGGACTTCGTCGCGCAGAACGTCGTGGCGCTCAAAGTCCACCACGTCGTGGCGCTGGCGGCCGCGCCTGCGCCGAAGAGCTAACGCGACCCATTTCAATGGGCCCGGGAGACGAGACTGCCCCTTGACCCCCTCAAGGGCGGTTTTCGTCTCCCGGCGTCCGCAGCGAGGAGAATTCCGGGTCCGTCAGCGCCATCTGCGAGACCGGCCCAAGTTGATCGCGACTTCCTACTCGCGTCTAAGCACCCCTCGAAATGCACGTCGCAGCTCTGCCACGCCGTCTTTCCTCTTCGACTGGTGGACCATGACCATGCTCGACTTGCAATCGCATCCTTGGGCCCCCCTGCGATTAGCGTTACCCGGGGATTGGCCGCGCTAGCGGATGCGACGTCACCGGCCCTCGGGCTCGGCTGAAGGATTTACCGCTTACCCGTAGCCGCTCAAGGTGGATTTATACGCGCGATTCGATCCTGGCTGCCGCGTTGCAGCGCCAAGTGGACCAAGCGTCGGTTCTAAGTCATTGAATCAATGGTCGGGGTGAGGCGATTTACGCCGTTCCTGCAGTTTCTGCCCGGGTCCGCGTGAGGTGATCCTGGGCCGCATGAGATCCGCCTCGGCGTTGCACATCATGTGGAGCGGTGGATGGACTCAGCCATAGCAGACGCCAAAGGCTCCTGTGAGGATGATCATGACCAGAACGCCGACATCGATCTTGCTGGGCGCTGAAGCGCCACGCGTCCTGACGATCCCGATGCTTGCCGCGGTTCTCTCGGACCGTCGGAAGCTGCTCGCCCGAAATACTCTGTTCCGATGGGTGCGCGAACAAGTTGCGAGCGGCGTTCTGCGTCCCGTGACAGGCGGACTCTATCTGAACCAATTGGCGGCACTGAGACCGACCGTGTATCGTCCGTGAGGCCGGTAAAGACTGCAGACGTTGAGCTTTCGGGCACATAGAGTTTCGCGGCGGCGTCCGAGGCCATGCTTCTGCTCGACTCTACTCTCGATAATATTGGTGGGGAAGGTGAGCGGGCGCAATCAGGACCCATGACTGGAGGGGCTCGATGATCATCCGGCGCATTGGCGAGGCCGCACTCGCGCTTGTCCTCTGCATGGCGTCATACGTTGCCGCACCGGCTGAGGCGCCAACGGGATTGCGGGTTCTGCATTACGCGCTTGACGTGTCGTTCGATCCTGACGCGCAGACGGTGTCGGGAACGGTGAGCATGACGCTCTCCTGGCAGTATTCGCCTCCGGGGCAGATCACCGTTGACATGGCCCGGCCGCTCAACGCCAACGCGGTCAGTGTGGACGGTCGTGCCGCGGTTTACGTACGTCGTGGCGGCAAGCTGGTCGTTACCGCGCCGTCGCCTCTCGGGAGCGGGAGCCCGCACCTACTGAGGATCGGCTACGCTGGCAAGCCGAATCCGCGCTATCTGCACTTTCATGCGGTGGCGGGCTCGCCGGCGATTGCGAGCTATGGACTGCCGTACTCCGCCATGCAATGGTGGCCAACCTTCGACCAGCCTGGATTGAAGGCGGCGGGAGCGGATATCGTCATTACGGCACCGAAAGGGCTTACCGCGGTCTCCAACGGCACGCTGGCCGGTATTGATCGCCTGCCGGACGGTCGCTCCCGCTTCCACTGGCGTGAACGCTCACCGATCTATGCGGATGTGGTCTCCGTCGCGATCGGTCCTTACGCGGTGATTCGCACCAATTACCGGAGTGCCAGCGGGCGCCCGGTGCCGCTTCGCTACTACGTTTACCCGTCCGACCGGCGGAAAGCCGAGGCCGAATTCGCCGCGGTCCCGGAAATCCTGCGCCTCTACGAATCGCTCTTCGGTCCCTATCCTTTCGCGCGGGAGAAGTACGGTATCGCGGAAGTGGCGTTTCCCAGCTTTCGCGAGCACCAGACCATCCCCAGCCTGGGGCGCGACCTGATACTCGGGATCGCTCCGGTGTGGGACCTGCGGGATGTCGCGAATGTCATTGCCCACGACATGGCTCATCAATGGTTCGGCGACAGTCTGACACCTCGGCAGTGGTCGGACGTTTGGCTGAACGAAGCGTTCGCGAACTACGCCGTGGCGCTCTGGCACGAAAGGAGCGGAGGCGAAGCAGGCTATCGACTCTTCATGCGCAGCCTCGACACCGGCCCGTTTCAGGGATCGGTGTATATCGCGGCCGGCCGCCCCACGGACGATCTGTTGACCTACACCACCTTCAATAAGGGGGCTTGGGTTCTGCACATGCTGCGACACGTGATGGGCGCTCGGAGATTCTTCGAGGCGCTGCGACAGTACGCGCAGGCGAATCGCGGTGGACTCGTGGATACCGGCACGTGGAAGGCTACCTGCGAGAGAGTCTATGGACGCCCGCTCGACTGGTTTTTCCGGGAATGGGTGTATGGCGAGGGCCGTCCGACCCTGCGAATGAGCTGGTATGCAGACTCAGGGAGCCAAGGCCCGCAGGTGCACGTGCGCATCGATCAGGCGCAGGCGGGAAGGGTGTTCGTGATGCCGGTCGACCTCGAGTGGACTGCCGCCGACCGGTCGGAGCGTCGAGTCGTGTGGCTGCGGCGGCGGCACGAGGAATTGATCTTACGCACCCCGGCGCCGGCCTCGAAGATCGTGCTGGATCCGGACGACTGGGTGCTCAAGAACTGAGGGAAGATTCACCGCGGGCTGTCGATCATCATCCGCGCTTTGTCTGTCTGCGCAGCTCCCTACGAAGTAGCATATACATAGGGCGAAATTCAGATCAAAGCGGGCTAACTTGGTACATGCAAGAACGCAAGAAAATCCTGGCCTCCGGCGGCAGTGCGGTGGGCTTGAGCATGTTTGCATCCTTTGTCGGCCTTTGTTGCATCGGTCCGTGGACGGTCGCGTTGCTCGGCGTTTCTGGCGCGGTAGCGATGGCGCGCTGACAGCCATACCGTCCGTACATACTGGCGGCTGCCGCAGGCATGCTCGCTTGGGCGTTTTGGCGCACCTACCGGCTGAAGCGGGTCTGTCTCGCCGAGGGGTGCGAGGATAAAGCCCCCGGCAAGGCGATGCACCTTGTGCTGTGGCTGTCGGCGCTGCTGCTGGTGCTGGCGATGTTCGCCGACAAATTGCAATGGTTGCTGGTCGACCCGACACCTCCAGGCCTGCGCTGATCCACCCGCAGAGCCTCTGCACTAGGCCGCGCCAGCCCTCTCGTCACACCCATGCGTACAGCCAAGAGGAATTACAAGTGTTCAAATCAATAGTCGCCGTTGTCCTCGGCGCGGCGGTGTCGGCCGTTGCTCCGTTGGCCGCCCGATCCGCAGACGCCCCCCACAAACCTTACGTCGTGCTCGACAAGAGCCTGAGTCAGCTGCGCGCCGACTTCAACGCGAACGTCGGTAAGGTGCGCCTGCTCTACATAGTCGGCCCGACCTGCGGGATTTGCCTGCGCGGCCTGTCCGATCTGCAAGACGCGCTGTACAGCAAGAAGGGTGACGATCCGCGGATGGTCACCTTCGTCGTTGATGTTCCAACGCTCGGAGCGCGTGAGTCAAATGTTGCGGACGCCTCCGAACTCATCACAAACTCGCACACGACGAACTATTGGGAAGAGACCGGCATCATCGGAAAGCTCATGGAGCAGGCGCTCGGAGTCAATGTGTACATTTGGGACTTCTATGCGATCTACGGACCCAAGGCTACGTGGTCGGACGAACGTCCGCCGGTTCCGGACTTCTACCAGCACCAGTCGGAAGGCCTGCCACCCGAGAAGCGACTAGACGCGAGCGTTTTTGCAACCAAAGTAGATGACTTCCTCAGGCAGGCTTCTGCTGCGCAGGCGCCTGGCGCGGCCGGAACCGGAATCGCGGCAGCCGGATCCGGGAAGTCAGAATAGGAGCGGACGCATGCCTACATCGCTGAGTCTCTGGCTGACATGCGCAGTACTGCTGACGGTCATGCCCGTTGCCGCTTCATCCGCCGACGCACGGGTTGGAGCGACCGCAGCTGTATCGACTGCGCGTTCGGATCCGGACGGTGATCACGCTGCGAGCACTGGACAATATGCCTCCGAGGTGCCGCTCGAGGAGCAGCGGAATCGCCGCCCAGGCAACGCCACGCTACTGACCATTGCAGGGGGAGGCAAAGACGGTTCGATAGCGGTTGCCGATGAGGCCGACTTCGTGGTGGGAAATCGCTTCCGCACGGACGGCGGTTATGATGCGACCTTGAAGAGCGTTGCGAGAGTGGACTATTACGGAACGCGGTACGTCGATTGTGAGCATTATCGCCTGGAGATTCACACCGCCAGACCCGATCAGGTCGCGACGCTGCTCAAAGAAGAGGGCGCTTCTGTGTTCGAGAGCCACAGGGAAGGCAAGCGCATTGCGATGCGGGGGCAACCCCAAGGTCTACCGGACGAGGTCGAGCGAGCTCTGCTGGAGACCTTCGACTTTGATACGCCGGTGATCGATCTCGAAAGCAAGCACCCGACCATTCAGCCCATCGGTATGCTATCTATTACACAGATCTCTGATCGGTTTTCCACTCCACCGATGACTCTGATAACGCGGGGCTGGACACAACTCTGCGGCTTTGATAGGCTTCCTCCGGCGGTGTAGTCCGAGGGAGGAAGCTC
>JBOIAB010000272.1:0-2463 GCA_050738635.1 Steroidobacteraceae bacterium | reverse complement strand
CTCCCAGAAGAGGCCATCGTATTGGGCCGACAAGATCGCGCAGCCGGCGTCGAACCCCCTTGCTCAGGGTTCCGCGGGCCGCGGCATCGGTTGAGAGCACCGAAGCTTTTCCGGCACCCCGCCCTTCGTGAGGCGGGCATCGACTCCCATATCGAGACTCGCGCGCAGGCGCCGAGTGTGAGGAATCTTCGCCGCCGCGACGCATGGGCGTTGCGGCCTCCCGCCCACTTGCCGGCCCCACATCAGACAGTAGGGGCACATGAAAAGAATGCTCGTGAATGCAACTCAGGAAGAGGAGTTGCGGGTCGCACTCGTTGACGGACAGCAGCTCTTCGACCTCAGCATAGAGATTCCTTCTCGCGAACAGAAGAAAGCGAACGTCTACAAAGGGCGGATCTCCCGTGTGGAGCCGTCGCTCGAGGCTTGTTTCGTCGATTATGGCGCTACGCGCCATGGCTTCCTGCCGCTGAAGGAAGTCTCGCGCGATTATTTCCGCCAGCAGCCACAGGGCGGGCGGATGAACATCCGCGAGCTCCTCGCCGAGGGACAGGAGCTCACCGTGCAGGTGGAGAAGGAGGAGCGTGGCAACAAAGGTGCGGCGCTCACCACCTTCCTGAGTCTCGCCGGCCGCTTCCTGGTATTGATGCCGAACAATCCGCGCGCCGGTGGCGTCTCGCGCCGTATCGAGGGCGAGGAACGCGACCAGATGCGCGAGGTGATGAATCAGCTGAAGATCCCGGACGGCATGGGCGCTATCGTGCGCACGGCCGGCGTGGGGCGCAGCGTCGAAGAGCTGCAGTGGGACCTCGATAACCTGAACGCCCAGTGGGAGCAGATCTCCGCCGGCGCCAAGGACCGCGAGGCTCCATTCCTCGTCTATCGCGAGAGTGATGCCGTCACGCGCGCCATGCGCGATTACCTCTCCGATGATGTCGGCGAGGTGCTGGTCGACGACCCCGCGGCCTTCCAGAAGGCGCAGGAATACATGCAGCGCTTCATGCCGACGGACGCACAGCGGCGCCTGAAGCTCTACACCGACGACATTCCGCTATTCACGCGCTACCAGATCGAGAGCCAGATCGAGTCCGCGTACGCGCACAAGGTGCAGCTCCCCTCGGGCGGCAGCATCGTCGTCGACTACACCGAGGCGCTGGTGTCCATCGACATCAACTCGGCGCGCGCCACCAAGGGCAGCGACATCGAGACCACCGCGCTCAACACCAATCTCGAGGCGGCGGACGAGGTGGCGCGCCAGCTGCGTATCCGCGACATCGGCGGCCTCATCGTCATCGACTTCATCGACATGGAGTCGAGCAAGAACCAGCGTGAGGTCGAGGATCGGCTGCGCGATGCGGTGCGGATGGACCGCGCGCGCATTCAGATCGGCAAGCTGTCGCGCTTCGGCTTGCTGGAGATGTCGCGCCAGCGCCTGCGACCGTCGCTCGGCGAGTCGAGCCACAACGTGTGCCCACGTTGCGTCGGCATTGGCAGCATCCGCAGCGTCGAGTCGATGACGCTCGCCGTGCTACGGCTGATCGGTGAGGAGCTGCGCAAGGACCGCACAACGCGAGTCATCGCCCAGCTTCCCGTGGAAGTGGCCACCTATCTCTTCAACGAGAAGCGCGAATGGCTGCGCACCCTGGAAGACCGCAGCTCCGCCGAGCTGGTGATCGTCCCGAACCCGAACATTCAGACGCCCGAGTACTTGATCAGGCGCGTGCGCGACGATGAAGCCGAGCTGCCCGAGAACCGGCAGACGAGCTATCTCATGCCGACGGCGCCCGAGCCCGTAGAGCCCGGCAGTGCCCGCGACAAGCGGCCCCCCGCGGAGGTTCCGGCGGTGGCGGCGCTATTGCCGAGTACGCCCGCTCCGATGGTGTCGCACGCCGCTCCGGTAGCCGCAGCGACTCCTGCTCCAGCCGCCGCCGCCGCAGACCATCGCGCCAACGGTGGACTGCGCGGGTGGTTCAAGAAACTTTTCGCAGCCGAGTCCGAAGTCGCACAGCCCGCGCCCGCAGGGGACGTGGCACAGCCGGCGGCAACACCGGCCGGGAGTACCACGCATCATCACCATCGCTCAACGCACGGCGACGACAGACGTCGGGACGGCCGGCGAGAGCATTCGTCGCGCCAGCCGCGCCGTTCAGAGGGCGGCCAACGACGTGGCCAGGGTGATGGCCGGCGCGCTGAGGGACGTGGCGCGGATGGGCGCGATCGCGATCGCAATCGGCGGGATCATGACCGGGATCAGGAGAGGCGCCCGCCGCGGGATCGGGACCTCAACCCACGTCCTACGGAATCTGTAAGCGCCCCCTCGGCCCCATCGCCTGCAGCGGGCAGCGAGCCACGCTCCAGTGAGCCGGGCGGCGAGCAGCGCAACGCCGCCGGCGATCGCCCCGACCGTGGGGAACGCGGCGAGCGGCGCGGCCGCCGCAGAGGCCGCCGCGGTGGCCGGCATGGCGG
>JBOIAB010000271.1:0-12532 GCA_050738635.1 Steroidobacteraceae bacterium | reverse complement strand
ATCGTACCCGGGGACACCACTATAGAACCAGTTGTCACCCGCGGTGATGTCGTTGAAGGGCCCGCCCTTCACGTAGGAGATCCCCAAGTCCTGCAATCCGTAGACCACGGGATTGAGCAGCCCCACGCGTCCTCCGGACGCCTCGTCGATCAGCGCCGTCATGCCGTTCAACTGCGGCGCGACGAAGCTCGTGCCACCCCAACCACCCTGCGCACAGCCAGGGTTGCTGGCCGCCGGGAAGTCGGTGCAATCGACGACTATGTATCCCGACTGCGGATCCGCATTGAACGACAGATCGGGCTGGTTGCGGCCGGCGAAGTCGGCCGGCAGGGTGTTGATCAGCTGCCCGTCGGTAGTGGCCGGCGCGTTCGGATAGAAGATCAGGCTCTGTCCGGGCTGCGTATTCTGAATGCCGGCAGTGAACTGCTGGTAGAAGGGCCTGGCCCAGAAGGAGCTCACCCCGCCGCCGCCGCCCGAGGGGAAGAGGTCGTCAAACGTCAGCCCGAGGCAGGTGCCCCAATCCTGCAATATGTAGTCCCAGCCCCATACCTGCTCCTGGGTGATGGTGATGGGCGGACAACCGAGTTGCGGAATGCCGGGCTGCGTCGCCGCAACCGTCGTACCGCCTGCCGATGTGATGGCCGGATCGCTACCCGGCGCGTCCACGGTCAGCTGTTGGGAGAAGAACGGGATCGGCGAATTGTTGCCGTCGTTGACGTCGTAGGCGCCATCATCACCTGCGGAGGTGAAATACGACTGACCCTGCGCGGCACCCTCCAGCAACGCCTGATGGATCGCGGTCAACTGGTCGGTGAAGTCGACACCGCCATTGGTCGCAGCGAAGTAGTCCTCCTCCGCCTGGCCCCAGCTGATGGAGACCGAGTCCGCAATATTTTCCGAGGCCGCGGTATAGAAGACGTCGAGGAAGCCGTTGAGGGTGTTGGGTGCGACGTAGACGCGGATCTTGGCCTGCGGCGCGAGGCCGCCCGACTGCTCGACGTCGAGTGAAGTCTCATTGTCACCGACGCCCGCCTGCACCGGCGTCCCGCCGTCCACGGGCACCACGGTGACGCGGTTCGCCTTCACCTTGAGGCCGATGTCCGCCCAGTAGGCGGTCACGTCGGCCACGTTGAAGTTGGCCAGGGTCATGATGCCGATCGTCTGTCCCTTGCCCTCGATGCCTGCCTTGTAGAGGGGATTGAAATCGTAGAAATTGGCAGTGTCGCCCACCGTGTAATCCTGGGGCATGCCGCTCGCCGTGCCGTTCTTCGGCCAGGTCACCGGCGCCGCCTTCATGCGGGCATAGGCGCCCGCACCGAGGTGGGCAGTGTGCTGATGCAGTCCGCTCGGCTGGTTGCTCAGTCCCGGAATGGCGAGGACCATCGGTGAGAACTCGGCGGGCAGGACGAACTTCCATGCGGCGCGGTGGAAGCGCTTGCCGTTGCGAGTGTAATCGCGCAGCTGCGTGGACAGAGCCGCATTGAGCTGGGCCGCCGTACCGGTGACGCTGATATCCAGATTGTCGGGGTAGACCTCGTTCACCGTGATGCCGAACGATTCGAGAAACTTGACGAACTGCTTGATCTGCTTGTTCGAGGGCGCGAAGCGCCGCACGAACTGCTTGACGGTGAGGAAGCGATGGAAATTCGGATTGCCAGGCGTGGTCGTCTGCGCGACGAATCCCTCCAGCTCCTGGATACTCGTCACGTTGAGGATGATCGAGGTGGTCACGAGCGTACTGGACGCCGTTGTGCCAGCATCCTGTGGTTGGGCGGCTAACTGTTGGTTGGATGCGGCGGCTGCACCGAGGAATCCCACGGCGCACGCGGCCGTCAGAAGGCACTGATGGAAGCGCATGATGAATTTTTCCCTTCAGTTGATTGCGATTTTTGTTAGGTTGCGCGTACCGGTCCTATCGTATGGACCGTCCCCGCGGCCACGCTGCGGGACGAGTATAGCGCTTCCGCTAGAGGCAGAGTATGCTCGCGCAGCCGCCACGGCGGAGCCGCCGAGCTCGCGCTGCGGTTACGTCGCGGTTACGAAGTCATTACAGGTGCGCGCGGCAGCGCGCAGTCGCGACTGCCTGATTCAAGATTGCCCTCATGCCGGCAGCCGGCACTGGTGGAGTTCGTGACTGATCCGCTTTGGCCACGGCTGCCCGGCCGGGACGAGAGGGGCTATGGGGCGCAGGGACTGCACATAATGCGGGGTGGGGCCTGAATGCGTCGCATGCTACCGAAGTGGCTGCACAGCCATCCGCGGCTCTGGATCGCTCTCGCGGTCGGCATTGTTGCTTTCTTTCTGCTGCCGCGGGGTGCCTCGCTCATCGAGCGCCTGCTGATCGGCTGGGACTGCGGCGTCACCTTTTTCCTGGTGGCGATCTATCTCTGGATGCGGCGCTTCACTGCGCAGCAGATCTGCTCGCGCTACATCAATGAGGATCCGTCCGGGCCGGTGATCCTGGTAGCGGTCACCGCGGCGGCGCTGCTCAGCCTGATCGCGATCGTGCAGCCGCTGGTCACGCTGCATCACCTGGCACGTGCGCAGCAGGCCTGGCACTTCGCGCTCGCGGCCATCACGCTGATCGATTCGTGGCTGCTCGTGCCCACGATGTTCACCATGCACTACGCGGATATGTTCTACAGCGTCGCGCCGGCGAAGCGCCCGCTGCAATTTCCGCGTACGGAAATGCCGGCATTCTGGGATTTCGCCTACTTTTCCTTCACCATCGCCGCGGCCTGCCAGACCGCCGACGTGTCGACCACCGAGGTCTCCATCCGCCGGGTCGTCATCCTGCACGAGATCGTTTCCTTCGCGTTCAACGTCGCTATACTCGGATTCGCGATCAACATCACGGCCGGGCTGATTTCCGCCTAGCCCCGCTCGCCGCCGCTCCGGGAGGACACCTTGGAAATCGCACGGCCCACCCGCGAAGAGCTCATCCACAGGCTGTACGAGGCCGCCGAGCTCGAGCACAACCTGATGTGCACCTATCTCTACGCGGCCTTCAGCCTCAAGGATGTGCAGGATGGGCTGTCGCCGGCTGAGGCGGCCGCGACGGCGCGCTGGCGGCGCACCATCCTCGAGGTCGCCATCGAGGAGATGGGCCACCTCTGCGCCGTGTGGAACATCACCTCCGCGCTCGGTGCCGCGCCCCGCTTCGGCCGCGGCAACTTCCCGCTCGATCCCGGCTATCTGCCGGCGGGCGTGGTGGTGAAGCTCGCACCCTTCAACGAGGCGGTGCTGCAGCATTTCATCTATCTCGAGCGCCCCAAGGGTTCCACCGAGCCGGATGGCGCGGGCTTCGAGCCGCCGGTGAATTACCGGCGCGGCGGACCGGCGGACCGGCTGACGCCGATGGGAATCGACTACGACACGGTGGGCGATTTCTATGCCTCACTCGGCGAGACCGTCACCCGCTTCGTCGAGCGAGTCGGCGAGAAGGCGGCCTTCTGCGGCGATCCGGCGCTGCAGCTGTCCGCGGCGGAGATCGACCTGGGCGGCGTGAAACCGGTCATCTGCGCCAAGACGGCCCTCGCCGCCTTCGATGCGATCGTGCTCCAGGGCGAAGGGGCGCCTGCCGACAGCGAAGGCTCTCACTACCAGAAATTCGCGGCCATCCGCCTGGAGCTGCGTGCCCTGAAAGAGGCGAGCCGGAGCTTCCAGCCCGCATTCCCGGCGGCAATCAATCCGGTACTGCGCCGTCCACCTCGTCCGGAGGGACGGGTGTGGATCGAGAACGAGGACGCCGCCCAGTGCGTCGATCTCGCCAACGCGGCCTATGGACTGATGATCCGGCTCATCGCCTACGCCTACGGCGTGCCGCGCCCGGCGCCGGCGAAGTCGGCCGCCGTCGATCTCGGCATCGGCCTGATGCAGGCCGTGACCTTCCTGGCCGAGCGCGCCGTGCGCCTGCCCGCCGGTCCTTCCAATCCGGACTGCCATGCCGGCGTGACGTTCGTGGCGCTGCGCGATGCAGCAGGATTTCCGCCGGGCGTTGCGGCACACCGCTTCTTCATCGAACGCCTCGGGGAGCTCGCCAAAGGCGCCGCCACGGTCGACACCGAGGACTTCCGCACCAGCCGTGCGGCGCGCCTGCTCGCCGACCTCGCCGCGCGCTGCACGCGTGATTTCGCGGGTGCCGCATCCGTGCTTCCAGGACCAACGGCCGCGATCGCCACGGCTGCCCCGGCCACAGCCATGGCCACCGCCGCGCCACCTGCCCCCGAAACGGTCGCCGGTGTCGAGGAGCTCGAAGGCCACGACCTCACCCTGCTCTTCGATGCCCGCAAGTGCATTCACTCACGGTTCTGCGTCACCTGGGCGCCCAAGGTGTTCCTGGCCAACGTGCAGGGCCCCTGGATCCATCCCGATGCCATGGAGGTGGAGCGCCTGGTCGAGATCGCTCACGTCTGCCCATCGGGCGCCATCCGTTACCGGCGCAAGGACGGCAAGCCGGACGAGGCGGCGCCGCTCGTCAATCTCGTCACGATCCGCGAGAACGGTCCCTACGCGGTACGCGCTGACATGCAGTTGAATGGCGAGCGTGGCACGTTCCGCGCCACGCTCTGCCGCTGTGGCGCCTCCAAGAACAAACCCTTTTGCGATGGCTCCCACAACGAAGTGAAATTCAGCGCCTCCGGCGAGCCGCTCTCGGGAAAAACAGACATGCTCGCCGTGCGCGACGGCGTTCTGACCATCGACCCCGAGACCGACGGACCGCTGCGCGTGCGTGGCAATCTCGAGATCACCTCCGGCACCGGCCGGGTGGTCGCCCGCGTCACGCAGGCGAAGTTGTGTCGTTGTGGAGGCAGCGGCAACAAGCCGTTCTGCGATGGCACGCACGCCAAGATCGGGTTCCGGTCGACCGATACTTGAGGATCAATCCCCTGCTCTCAACCGTTGTCATACCGCATGCGTAGCCTCATCGTGAGATCCGCGATCATCGCCCTGGCGCTCGCCGCACTGCTTGCGGGTTGTGCCAAGCTGAGTGCCAAGCTGGGCCTTGACGGTCAGCCGCCGCAATCCAAACAGCTTCCAAGCGCGCGACAGCTCAAGGCAATCGCCTACATGTCGCAGTCGAAGGGCGCCACCGGCAGACCGGTCTACGATCATCTCGAGCAGGCCAAATCGTGTCACGACTTCGAGATCGCGATGCGCTGGAATCGGCCGCCGGACATCAAGGCCGGCCCTTTCAACGAGAAGATGACTTATGTTTCCGCGGGCGTGCCGGCGAGTCTGCCGAAGACCTCCGAGGTGGTCGTCACCGGGGTGATCAAGGCCGGGCAGTCAATGCCCTCCGGCGGCTCCGTCTGGTCGTTGAAGCTCAAGGACGGCAGCGAAATCCAGGCTATCGAAACACCGCAGTACATGCAGAAGCAGGACGAGGCGCAACAATCGGGCGGGCATGCCACGATGTCTCATCCTTACACTCCAGGGCGATTGCTCTGCGCCTACGGCGTTTATCAGGGCAACATCGGCATGGCGCTGCAGCAGCCGGGGCGTGTGCCCCTGGTCTCCATTCTCTTCGCCATGGATAGAGTCAAATAGCGGGCGCTTGCAAACCCGCCAGCAGACTCCCTGACACAACGCTCTTGCGCCAGAGGTGACCGGGCTCACATTTTGAGCCAAACCCGCGTGTTATCGTCATTTCTTACCATCGCAGCTGGGGAGCGGGCGGCATGGCGGAGAGCAAGAGCGGCGAAGCCGATCGGCGCAGTCCGATCCGCGTCCTGCTGGTCGAGGACATGGAATTTGAGGCGGAGCTCACCTGCCGCCAGCTGCAGAAGCAGGGCATCGCCCACCAGGCGCACCGCGTCGAGACCGATCAGGAGATGCGCGCGGCGCTGCGCGACTTCAAGCCCACCATCATCCTCTCCGATTTCAGTCTCCCGGCCTTCGATGGCTTGCGCGCCCTCGAGGTCGCGCGCGAGTGCGCCCCCGACGTACCGTTCCTCTTCGTCTCCGGGACGATCGGTGAAGAGCGCGCGATCGAGGCACTGCGCCGCGGTGCCGTCGACTATGTTCTGAAGGGTAACCTCGCACGCCTGGGTACCGCGGTGCAGCGAGCACTGCAGGACGCGGAGGCCCGCGTCGTGAGGCGACGTCAGGAGCAGCAGATCGGCCGCCTCACCGGTGTGCTGCGCATGCTGAGCGGAATCAACGGCGCCGTCGTGCGCATCCGCGACCGCACCGAGCTGTTGCTCGAGGCCTGCCGCCTGGGCGTGACAGTCGGCGGCTATCCGACCGCCGTCGTGGGCCTGCATCAGCCGAAGACGCAACGGCTCGAGCCGGCCGCCCATCAGGGCGCCGATCCTCTGGTTGCGCACGCGCTCTGTGAGCTGCTGGAAAGCAGGATGGCGCAGGACGGCCAGAACCGCAGCAAAGTGCGCGACCCCGCCGCGCCGTTCATCTGTCAGGACGCCGGCGCAACCAACACCACCGTGATCGGCCTGCCATTGATCGTCGACAAGACCGTCGTCGGCGTTCTCGGCGTGTGTCCCCGCGAGCAGAGTGCGATCCCCGAGGAAGAGCTCGTCATGCTGCGCGAGGTGGCGGCCAACCTGTCATTCGCGCTGCAATACCTGCGGCAGGACAGCAAGGTCCGGCTGCTATCGTATTTCGACGTGCTCACCGGCCTGGCGAAGCGCGCCCTCTTCTGCGAGCGGCTCGGCCGCACGTGCCGCGACAAGTCCGCAGCCTTCGGCTCGTTCCACGCCATCGCGGTGCTGGACGTGCAGAATCTCAGCGCCATCAACGACTCATTCGGTCGCCACTCGGGCGATCAGCTGCTGCAACTCGTCGCTGACCGCCTCAAGCGGCGCTTCACCGACACAGAGCTCCTGGCGCACTTCGGCGGCGGCACCTTCGCGCTGGTGCAGCCGATGAGCCGCTCGGCGACCGCTGCGCTCGATGCGCTCAATGAGCAGGTCGATCAACTCTTCGCAGAGCCTTTTTCCCTGTTGGGCAAGGACGTGCCCGTGGCGGCACGCAGCGGCATAGCTGTCTATCCCGACGATGGCCACGACCCGGATACCCTGGTCAATCGTGCCGAAGCCTCCCTGCGCAGCGCCAAGGAAAACGGCCAGCGCCGCGGTCACTACAGCGCCGAGAAGCATGCCGCGGCCCTGGCCCGCGTCGCCCTCGAGAGAAAGCTGCGCGTCGCGCTCGAGCGGCAACAGTTCGAGCTCTACTACCAGCCCAAGCTCGGCGTGAAGACGCGGCGCATCGAAGGCGCCGAGGCGCTCATCCGCTGGAACGACCCGGACTCGGGGCTGGTGTCGCCGGCCAAGTTCCTGCCCATCCTCGAGGAGAGCGGCCTCATCGTCGAGGTCGGCGAATGGGTGGTCGAGCGCGCCGCGCTCGAATGCCGCGCCTGGCAACGGGAGGGCCTGCCGCCCATCCGCGTCGCGGTCAACATTTCGCCGGTGCAACTGCGCCAGGTCGACTTCGTCAGCCGTTTCCTCAAGCACACCCACCCCTGGGCCACGAGCATCTACGGCCTGGACGCGGAGATCACCGAAGGCGCGCTGGTGGATGACTCGTCGGCCGTGATCAACAAGCTGAAGATGCTGCGCGCCGCCGGCATCAACATCGCGATCGATGACTTCGGCACCGGCTACTCCTCGCTGAGCAGGCTCGCGCGCCTGCCGATCGACACGCTCAAGATCGACCGCAGCTTCATCAGCGCGATGACCGCCGATGCGCGCAGCAAGCGCCTGGTGTCGATCATCATCTCGATCGCGCGCGCCTTCGACATGGTGGTGGTCGCCGAAGGCGTGGAGTCCCAGGACCAGCTGGACACCCTGTGGCAGCTCGGCTGCGATCAGTCGCAGGGCTACCTGCACGCCAAGCCGCTGCCGCTGCAGCAATTCACCGCGCTGCTCAAGGCCGGCCGGGGTCAGCAACCCCAGGCCGGCGAATCAGCCGACATCGCCGAGGCGGACTAGCCGGCTACATCGTGCCGGATTGGCCTGAGCGAGTATCCGCGCGCGTGGCCACGTAAGCATCGGCCGCCGGCACCAACAGTGCCTTCTGCGCAACCTGGAAGCGCGCACCCTCCATGCCTTTGGCAAGCTGCGGCGCCATCTCCGCCGGGATGTGTGCCTTGAGCCACGCTTCCATCTGATCCGGCGGCATCGCGTCCCAGAAGATCTGCGGCACGTATTGCGCCTCGAGGAGAGGCGCCAGGGAGCCGAACGGCGCCAGCAGCGGCCCGATGTTGCCGTTGAATGACGACCAGGCGAGCTTCGGCCGCTCGGTCGACATCACGAAGAACATCTGCAGGCGCAGTGTCAGCAACTGCGGGGGAATCTCCGAGCCGATCGCGATGTTGGCCGCCGCGGCGGCGAGTTTCGGGTCGCGCGCCAGGGCAAGCGCCCGATACAGCCGGCTCTTCTCCGATTCGTCCTGGGACTGCTTCGCCAGCGTGTGCAGCTGATCGAAGGTGGCAGCATCAGCGTATCGCCCCACGACCCCGAGGATCATGGGCTGGTCATCCGGCGCAATGGCCTTGCGATCCTGCACGAACGCGGCAAAGCGCTGGCGCGCCTTGGCGATGACCTCGGGATCACCCCAGGCGCCGAGATCCTCGATCGCAGTGCGCCGCAGGTCCTGCAGATTTGGCGTCTCGCTGGGTCGGCTCTGCCACCCGAGGTGGGTCTCCAGCGGCTTGATTATCGAGCGCGCATAGGCGGTGAAAGCGTCGTGTCCGACACTGCCGCGCGCGTCGTACTCGATGGTTCCAAGCGCAGCGGTGATCTGCTGCCAGGCACGGGTATCGAGATCGCCGCCCATGTGCTCCACCAGCGCCAGATAGCTCGCGAGCGGCGCGCTGCGTGACTGCACCAGTGCCCACTGATCATCGAGCAGTGCGATACGGTCGCCGTCCGGCACGGACCCCAAATCACGCGTGTTGAGTGCGAGCGTCGCCGGATCGTATTGCACCCGATAGTAGCCGATCGCACCCGCATCCACGCTCAGCGGCGCCTGACAGGAGCCCGCGGCAACCTGCTGCCCGTCATGTGTCAGCAGCACGGCTCGCGGCGCCTCTCCCGGGGCGGCACGGATCTGCAGCGGCACGCTCCAGTGCACCGCCTCCAGGCTATGATCGGCGGGCGGCGCCAGGAAGAAGCGCCGCTGTGACAGCGACAGCGTGCGCTGGCCCGCATGACAGCTGGCGGTGACGCTGACCAGGGGGAAGCCCGCCTGCTCGGTCCAATCCGCCGCGATCTGCCCGATGTTCTGCCCGCTGGCGGCGCTCAGCCCATTCCACAGATCGGCCGTGGTCGCGTTGCTGAAGGCGCGCGCCTTGATGTAGCGACGGATGCCGGCGCGAAAGGTGTCGGGGCCCAGATAGGCTTCCAGCATGCGCAGCACCGCCTCACCATTGTTGTAGGTGATGGTCGGATCGAAAGCGTTGGCGGCCTGCAGCTCATCGGCGACGTGGACCTGGATCGGATGCGAGGTCGGGTGCGCATCGGCGCTCATGGCCTGCTCCTTGCTCGAGTCTTCCGCTTGCCACCACTTCCAGGAAGGATTGCGCAGGTCGGTTTCCTTGGCGGCCATCCACGAGGCGAAGCTCTCGTTGAGCCACAGGTCATCCCACCAGCCCATGGTGACCAGGTCGCCATTCCACTGGTGCGCCATCTCGTGGGCCTGAGTGGCGTACACGCCCTGGCGGTCCGATATCGAGCTGCCCTTGGAGACGAGCAGCGCCTGGTCGTTGTAGGTAATGGCTCCCCAGTTCTCCATCGCCCCGGAAAAACCGCCCGGGATCGCTATCGAGTCCAGCTTCGGCAATGGGAACGGATAGCCGAAGTAGCGGTTGTAATCGGCCAGGATCTGCTTCGCATTGGCGAGGGCGACGACCCCATCGGACTCCCGCCCGGCAACCGCCCACACGTCGAAGCGCATCTTGCCGGAGGTGCCGCTGACCTCGCGCAAATGGCCGCCGGTGAACTCCACGAGATAGGACGGCATGCGCGGTGTCCGTTCGAAGGTCGTGGTGGCGAGCTTGCCGTGTACCACGCGCTTGGCGATCGGCATGTTGCCGATCGTCGCCCAGTCGGCGGGCACGGTCGCGGAGAGACGGAATCTGGCGCGAAACGCGGGCTCGTCCCAGCACGGGAACATGCGCCGCGCATCGGTCGACTCCATCTGGGTGCTCAGCATGTAGTCCTGACCGCCGCCGGACTTGGTGTACGGCTGCAGGAAGAGGCCCTGCGGCCGGGTCTCTATTACTCCCGTGTAGGACAGTGTCAGCTTGTGCATTCCCGCCCGAGCCGGCGCGGCCAGCGTCAGCGTCGTGAGCTGCGCCTTGTTGTCGGTACTGACGCCGGCGACGGGCTGGCCATCCAGGCGCACGTTCTGCAATTTGAGGTTCAGCGTATTGAAGACGATCTTGTCGCTGGCGGTGCGGAACTTGAGAGATACCGATTCCGTGCCGCTGAGGGTCTTGGTAGCGGCATCCGGCGTCACAGCGACGTCGTAGTCGATCGGCACGACGTCCTTCGGCAGTCGGCCCGGTGCGCGGTCGAAATTGAAGGGCGCTTCGGCCAGGGTGGCGGCGCCGGCGAGAGGTCCCAGGACGAAGACGCTTACGGTAAACGCCAATCCGGCTGTCTTATTGATCACGGTCGATCTCCCAAATAGGTAGGCGCAAAGGACACCATGCCGAGCCCGCGGCGGCCGTTCCCCGCTTTGCGCTCATTTTAGCATGTGCCGTTTTCGCCAAAACACGGCAGGGGGCGAAAGGTTGCAGCGGCGATGCAGGCGCGGCCTCGCCAGGCGCGCGACGCCGCCCTGTTTGTACGGACTTGGCGCGGAAGCCACACTCGGCCCGGATTCGAGCCGCTATCATGCGAACATCGCAGGACTTCCGGCGTCGAAATCATGGTCGAGTCCCAAACCCTGATCGCGGTGCGCAATGTCAGGGCCAGCAGTCGCTGGTACGCCGAGCTGCTCGCCGCGGATTCACTTGCGGAGCATGAGCATCGCGACTTCTACGACCGGCTCATCTGTTCGGGCCGCCTGGTTCTGCAGCTGCATGCGTGGGACGAGGAGGACCATCCCAATCTCGTGAATGCGGACGCGGCGCCCGTCGGGCATGGCGTCGTGCTGTGGTTTCAGGTCGATGATTTTGACGCGGCGGTGACGCGAGCCCGCGGCTTGTGGGCCGAGATAGTTCTGGAGCCTCACTTCAACCCCGCGCCTCGACACAGAGAAGTCTGGCTGCGCGACCTCGACGGTTACATCGTAGTGGTCTGCAGTCCGGACGGCGAACCCGGCCCGCAACCTCGCTAAGTGCCGCGGCCCGTGCTGAGTGCTGCGGCGGCCGCCTGCGCACGCGCCAGCAGCTTCGGCGCGCCCACTTGCTCCGTCCACTGCGCGAACGCGCTCGTGGGTCCCCGCCAGCTGATGTCATTTATCTGCGTATAGAGCGGAGCATCCGTGCGCAGAGTCGCCAATCTCTTGAAGAGCAGCGCCAGATCGCGCTGCTCGCCGAGCGCTCCCTGAGGGAAGTCCTCGATCGGGCCATAACGCGTAATCAACGCCGCCGCAGTCTTGGCGCCGATGCCGGCGATTCCGGGGTACCCGTCCGCGCTGTCGCCCACCAGAGCGAGGTAATCCGGGATCCGCTGTGGCACCACGCCGAATTTGGCGTGCACCTCGTCCTCACCTCGAATCGCTTTGCTCTTCTGGTCCACCTGGACGATGCGTTTGTCCCGAACGCACTGCGCCAGATCCTTGTCGGGCGTCCAGATGCATACCTGCTGGACCTGGGGATCTTCGCTCGCGATCCGCGCCGCGGACGCAAGCGCGTCGTCTGCCTCCAGCTCCTCCATCGGCCACACGGCGACACCGAGCGCGCGCAGCGCATCCTCGAGAGGCCAAAATTGCGCCCACAGCTCAGGCTCGATGCCATCGCCTGTCTTGTAGCCGCTCCACAGATCATTGCGAAACGACTCGATCACATGATCGGTAGCGACGCCGAGGTGCGTGGCGCCCTTCTCCACCATCTGAATGACGGTGGTCAGCACACCCGCAACGGCGCCGAGCGGCTTATCCACCCCCTTGTTGAATCTTCGCAGCCCGTAGAAGTGCCGGAAGAGCTCGTAGGTGCCATCGATGAGGTGAACGACCATGATCCGCCGCGCTTACGGGCCCGATCCCGCGCCGCGGCCATTTTGTCACGCGGAGCTCAGGAAATCGACGAGCCCAGTCGCTCACATCTGCCCCGCCGCCGCGGGGGTAGCCTGATAAAAAGTGTTCAACCATTGCTTTCCATGCCTCACCCAGATCGAGCTCGCATACTGATCGCCGGCGAATCTCTTGCCGTGATCGCTGCCGGCAAACCGGACGCGGTAGGTTACGAGCGCGACTTCAGGGTCCATCCAGTGCACATGCATGTCGGAGAAGGCGCACGTGTCAAAGCTGACGTTCGCATCAAGCGCTGAGGCCTCGCTTTGAGCCCTACCCTCCACACCGGCGTCCGATACCGTCAGATAATTTGGTGCATGCAGCGCCGTGT
>JBOIAB010000270.1:0-17525 GCA_050738635.1 Steroidobacteraceae bacterium | reverse complement strand
TCCAGGGACAGAGCGTGAGGCTTCTGCGCCCTGGCGCCATCACCGCGCCGCAGATCCGCCAGGTCATCGGCGAGCTGCTGATCGGCGCGGACGTCGAGTCGCCGCGTGTGCCCGGTGGAGCTTCCTCCCACTACGCACCCACGACCCCGATGACCATCGTGCCCTCGGGCGAGATCGACGCGCGTGCGGCGACGCTATCGGAGGGCGGACGGCGCGTGGCCGTGCTCGCGCAGCGGCTGCCGCTCAAGTCCCACAAGTACGTCACCTGGATCAATGCCGGCCGGCGGCCGGAGCAGTTCGGGCACGATCTCTACACCAACCTGCGCACGCTCGACAAAGCGGGCTGTCAGCAGATCCTGGTGCAGGATGTGCCGGAGGGCGAGCGCTGGATCGCGATCCGCGACCGGCTGGTGCGGGCGGCGGTGAGCGTCAGCGATGTGGACGACAGCGGAACGATGGCCGTGTTGCCATAATCGGCTCGTGAGCAAACGTCCCCGCTTCATCGATCCGTTCCAACCGGCGGAGGTCCGCCGGCTGGTCCAGCAGTTCGGCTCGCCGCTCATCATCCTCGATTGCGAGCGTGTACGCGTGCAGTTCAGGAAGTTGCGCGCCGCGCTGCCCAAGGTCGACCTCCACTATGCGCTCAAGCCCATGCCGCACGCGGCGGTGGTGCGCACCGTGCTGAGCGAAGGCGGTTTCCTCGATCTCGCGACGACCGGTGAGGTACACCTCGTACGGCGTCTCGGCGTCACTCCCGACCGCTGCATACACAGCCATCCGATCAAGCGCCCGCAGGACATCCGCAACGCGCTCGATTTCGGCGTCCGCACCTTCGTGGTCGACAATCCCGACGAGGTGCGTAAATTCGAGCGGCTCGCCGATCGGGTCGAAGTGCTGCTGCGCGTCTCCTTCCGCAGCCCGGGGGCGATGTGCGACCTGTCGCGCAAGTTCGGCTGCGATCCGGAGGATGCGCTGGCGCTGGCCCGTGTCGCGGCGGAGCTCGGCATCGCCGTGCGCGGGATGTCCTTCCATGTCGGCTCGCAGGCGGCGGACTCGGCCAAGCACGTCGAGGCCATCGTCGCTTGCGCCAAGCTCATGGCAGCGGGTCGCAAGGCGAAGCTCGGACCGCTCGATACGCTCGACATCGGCGGCGGCTTCCCGATCGATTACGCACAGCCGGTGCAGGACATCGGCCGGTTCTGCGAGCCGCTGCGCGAGGCGCTGGCGAAGCTGCCCAAGAGGGTGCGTGTGATTGCCGAGCCGGGTCGCTACATCGTGGGCCCGGCCGTGATCGGCGTCGCATCCGTGATGGGGCGTGCGCGCCGCGAGGGACACTGGTGGTACTACCTCGACGATGGGCTCTACGGCTCCTATAGCGGACAACTCTACGATCACGCGCGCTATCCCGTGGAGCCGCTGCGCGACAGTGAGGAGCGCCTGCCGTCGGTGCTGGCCGGGCCGACGTGCGACAGCATCGATGTAATCGCCGAGAATCTCCTGCTGCCGCAGTTGGAAACGGGCGACCTCATCGTGGGCCGGGCCATGGGGGCGTATACCTGGGCCAGCGCTTCCGAGTTCAACTTCTTTCCCAAAGCAACGGTGGTCGCGGTGAATGGCACACCGGGCGACAGCGGCACCGTGATGCCGTTCCCGCTGTGAGGATTCGGCGCAAATCGCCGGCCACCGCACACCGCTCAGCGAAGGCTCGCCGTACAATGGCCGGGCGACCTGCAGATCCGCGGAGGCGGCGGCTTGATTCGTAACGTCGTGTTCGACATCGGCTGGGTGTTCGTGCATCTGGATCACCAGCCCTTCCTCGACTTTCTCTCGGCTCATGGAGCGGACGCGCCCGATCTTGACTCGGTGCTCGCGCGCCTGGCGCTCGAGGAGCACGAATGCGGGCGCATGGACGGGCGCGGATTGCTCGCGCGCTGCGCCGCGCTCGCGCCGCGGCCGATGGACCTCGAGGCGGCGCACGCAAGCTGGGTCGATATGTTCGAGCTGCAGCCGCAGATGGTGGCTCTCGCGCGCCGGCTGAGCGACAGTTACCGGGTTTATCTCCTTTCCAACATCGGCGATCTGCACTGGACGCACCTCTCGCGTGAATACGAGTTGCACCGCATCGGACACGGCGCGCTGCCTTCGTTCCTGGCGGGCGTGATGAAGCCGCACGAGGGCATCTACGTGGAGGCCGAGCGACGTTTCTCGCTGACTCCCGTAGAGACCGTCTTCATCGACGACCGCGCGGAGAACATCGTGGCCGCGCGCTGCCGTGGCTGGCACGGGATCGTGCACGGCGGCTACGCTACGACGATTGTCGCGCTGCGCGAGCTCGGAGTCGCGTGTTGATATGAAGAACGAGACCAAAGCCGCGCCGGAGACGGCGATTCACCGCCAGGTGGCGGCCGCCAGGGCGGGCCGCGAGCCGCGCGTCATCGCGCGTCTCTTTTCGGGTTGGGCCGTATTCGGCGAGCGGCAATTCCTGCGCGGTTACGCGCTGCTCCTTCCCGACCCGGTGGTCCCCAGCCTGAATGCGCTCGGCGCGCACGAGCGCGCGCTCTTCCTGCAGGATCTTGCGCGGCTCGGGGACGCGGTGCTCAAAGTGACCGGAGCGGAGCGAATCAACTATGCCATCCTCGGCAACCTCGAGCCGGCGCTGCACGCCCATGTCATTCCCCGCTATGCGGACGAGCCGCAGAAGTTGAAGACCAGCCATCCCTGGGCGTACGACTGGCAGGCGGCGCCGCTCTTCGACCGTGGCGCGAATCAGGAGCTCGCGGAAGCGCTGCTGAAGGAGCTCTCGCGCATGGGCGTCACCAAGCCGATGCGCTTCGATCCCGGAGCCAACACGGACGCCGCCGACTGAGCGTCGTTCGCGGCTGATGCGGCCGCCGCTTTCGAGCCGAGTCGCACCCGCCGGCGGCCCGGCTTGCAATCCGTGACGCTCGCGCTTACGCTGCCAAAACATACAACTGTTACCGCTCCCTCTCCGGCGCCACGGCAGGGCCGGCAGGACAACGCGGGGGAATCCACCATGACAGGCACATCGAAGCCGTTGCATGCGGCCGCGGCCGCTACGGCCACGATGCTCCTTGCCGCCTGTGGCGGCGGATCGTCCGCGGGCTATCCGGGGGCAACGCCTCCCGGCGTCACGACTTATACGGTCAACGCCCCCACCGGAACCGGCGGGACCATTTCGCCGGTAACCTTCGTAGCGGATTCCGGCGCAACGGCGACTTTCACGGTCACGGCGAACAGCGGGTATGTCGTCAGCGGCGTGACGGGCTGCGGCGGCAGTCTGTCCGGCAACACATACACGACCGGGCCGGTCAGCGCCAATTGCGTCGTCACGGCGAGCTTCGCCGCCGCCTTCACCTGGGTCGGAGGTTCCAACGCCTCGGATGCAACCGGGGACTACGGTGCCCAAAGCACACCCGCGACCGGCAACATACCGGGCGCCCGACACGCTGCCGTCACGTGGACGGATGCTGCCGGCAACCTGTGGCTCTTCGGGGGCTACGGTGTGGGGCCCCTGATTTACAACAACGGCGCGCCGATCTTCAACGACCTCTGGGAATACTCGCCCGCGAGCGGTGAGTGGACCTGGGTCAGCGGCGCCGACACCCCCGATGCAAGCGCGAATGACGGTAGTCAGGGCAGCGCTGCAACGACGAACGTACCCGGGGCTCATGGCTCTTCGCTCGCCTGGACGGACGGCAGCGGCAATCTGTGGCTGTTCGGAGGTTACGGCTACGATTCCACGGGCACCCAGGGCTGGCTGAACGCTCTTTGGGAGTACTCCCCGACGAGCGGTATGTGGACCTGGGTCGGCGGTTCCGCAACCGTGAATGCCAAGGGGGTCTATGGCACTCAGGGCGTCGCCGCTGCGGCGAATGTACCGGGAGCGCGGGCCCTGGGTCCGGACGGTGGGCTGCATGCAGTTGGCGGCAACATTTGGCTGTTTGGCGGCTACGGCTACGACTCCACGGGCGCGGCGGGGTGGTTGAATGATCTTTGGGAGTACTCGTCCGCGAGTGGCGAGTGGACCTGGGTCGGCGGTCCCGACACCGCGAACGCACCCGGGGTCTACGGTACGCAAGGGGTCGCTGCTGCGGCGGACGTGCCGCCGCCGGGTGCCGGAATCGGCTGGACGGACGGCGACGGCAACCTGTGGGTGTTCGGTGGCTACGGGCAGGATTCCACCGGTGCGGTTGGTTATTTGAACGACCTCTGGGAGTACTCCCCCGCGAGCGGCGAATGGACCTGGGTCGGCGGTTCCGCCAACGCAAACGCGAAGGGGGTCTACGGTAGTCAGGGCGTCGCCGCTGCGGCGAACGAGCCGGGAGCTCGAGAGAATCAGGCGTATTGGACCGATGCCAGCGGCAATCTGTGGCTGTTTGGCGGTCACGGTTACGATTCCACGGGTACGCTCGGTGAGCTGAACGACATGTGGAAGTATTCTCCGACGAGCGGCATGTGGACTTGGGTCGGCGGCTCCGAGGTCGCGAATCCGAGTGCGGCCTATGGCACCCTCGGCATCGCCGCTGCCGCCAACATTCCAGGGCCGCGTGAGCAGATGGCCATCTGGACGGTCGGCAACGGCGACGTCTGGTTGTTCGGCGGCGAGGGATACAACCCCAGCGGCAACGACCCGAACGTGCCGCAGTGGAACGATCTGTGGCGATATCCCACTCAGTGAGGGCGTCCCTAACCGGCGAGCGGCAGCCGCACCACGAACTCGCTGCCGCGGTCGGCGCCGTCACTGAAGGCCTGGATTGTGCCACCGTGGAGGGTGAGGAGGCGCCGCGCGAGGGCAAGGCCGATGCCGAGACCACCCTGAGAGCGCGCCACACCCGGGTCGACCTGCGCGAACATCTCGAAGATCGCCTCGAGCTTGGCCGCCGGAATGCCGACTCCCGTGTCCCTGACACGCACGACTCCCTGGCCGTAGTCCCGCGCGAGAGTGATCTCTATGTGGCCGCCGCGCTCGGTGTACTTGCATGCATTGTGGAGGAGGTTGCGAAAGACCTGCGTCAGGCGTACCGAATCGCCGTCCACGAAGAGCGGCTCTGCCGCCAGAAGCGCCTCCAGCTCGAGACCCGCCGCCTGCGCCAACGGGCGCTCCACCTCCACCACCTCGCGGATGGCGGTATTGAGCTCGATCGGCGCCCGCTGCAGCTCGATTTTGCCGCGGGCGATGCGGCCGGCATCGAGCAGATCGTTGACCAGGCGGATGAGTTGCTCGAGCTGCCGCTCCATCAGCGCGCAGACCCGTCGGCGCAGTGACTCGGCGCCGTCACCGTGCTTGAGCAGCTCGAGGCCATTGCGCAGCGGCGCCAATGGCCCGCGCAGCTCATGGGCGAGCAGCGCGAGGAACTCGTCCTTGCGCCGATCGGCTTGCTTGAGCTCGCGCATCCTGCGGTTGCCGAAATAGAACATGAGTCCCAGCAGCGCGGCACCGATCAGGGTCGGTGCCACGATCGCCGCAATCGTCGTGCGCGAGCTGCGTTCCGATTCGAGGGCACGCCGGTCGAGCAGCGTGTACTCCGCGGTCCGCATCGACTCCACCTGGGCACGAACGCCCTCCATGAGCCTCCGGCTGGCGTCGCCGCGGACGATCGCCAGCGCGGCGGCGTGATCGCCCGCCTGCTCGAGCGAGATCGTCCGCCCAAGCTCGGCGAGCTTCGCGACAGTTTCCTGATGCAGGGTTGCCAGGCGCGCCCGTTGGCCGGCGTTCCTGTCGAGCTCGCGGGCCAGCGTCACGATCTGATTGCGGATGCGCTGCGTGGCTTCGCTGTAGGCTTGCAGGTGAGATTGGCTCCCGGTGAGCAGATAGCCCCGCTGGCTCCCCTCGGCATCCCGTAACGCCGATAGCAGGTCGGTGAGGTCGACCATCACCTCGTCGGAGTGGGCAACCATGCGCTCGTTGCCGATCAGTCGGCGCGCGCTGAGGTACCCGGTGATCGCACCCCCGATGAGAACGGCCAGCGTCATCCCGAGCGCGCAGAGCGGGAGGTAGCGACGGAGGCTGGAGAGGTTGGTCACTCGGGGAACTCACGCTGCTCGGCGAACGTGCGGTGGCCCCGCCGCAACGTCCGTTTCCGGGGGCCCGGTCAGTCCGGCATCGGCCTCGCTTGCCCTATGAGCGCATCTTCGAAGCCGAAGTTCCGCAGGTCACGCATGCGCTGCGGGTAGAGAATGCCATCGAGGTGATCGACATCGTGCTGCACCACGCGGGCGTGGAACCCTTCCACGGTGCGATCGATGGGCGCGCCCGCGATGTCGAAGCCGCGATAGCGCAGCTTCGTGAACCGGGGCACGAGTCCACGCAGCCCGGGAACCGAGAGGCAGCCTTCCCAGCCTTCATCCTGTTCCTCGCCTAGCGGTATCAGCTCGGGATTGACCAGCACGGTGTAGGGGATCGGCGCGACGTCGGGATAGCGCGGGTTGGCATTGACCTCGAAGATGACCACCCGCTGCCCGACGCCGATCTGCGGCGCCGCCAGCCCAGCGCCATGCAAAGCGTGCATGGTGTCGTTCATATCAGCGACGAGCGCGGTCAGCTCCGCGTCGAAGCGCTGGACGGGAGCGGCCACCTGCCGCAACAGGGGCTCACCCATCTTGAGTACCGGTCGTACGGCCACGCGGGAAAATGTATCACTTTGGCCGCCGCCCCAGTGTGTCCGCCATGTACGCGCCGCGCTCGCCCATGGGGGCAGGCGGTCCGCGGGTCGTATCGACCGCCGTCTGATGCTCCGTCTCGGCGTTGAACTCCGCGCCGAGCACGATTGCGAAGCCCTGCAGGTAGAACCACATGATGAGCACGATCACCCCGCCGAGGGCGCCGTAGGTCTTGCCGTAGCTGCCGAAGTCGCGGACGTACAGGGAGAAGAGGAAGCTCGAGGCCAGCCAGAGCGAGGCCGCAACCACCGAGCCCCAGCTCACCCAACGCCAGCGCGCGTTCTCGCGCGAGGGTGCATACCGATAAACGATGGCGAGACCCAGCACTGCGAACGCCCAGAGCAGAATCCAGCGCAGGACGAGCGCGGCCGTGTTCGCGAAGCGCGTCAGTGGCAAATGCTCGAGGCCGAGAGGCACCGCCACGGTGAGCAACAGCATGAGCACGAAGCCCGCGACCGCTCCGAGCGCGAACCCGAGCGCTATCAGCATTCGCATGAAGAAGGTACGCCGCTCACTCTCGTCATAGGCGATATTCGTGGCGGACATGAGCGCCGAGACTCCCTGGCTCGAGTAATAGATCGAGACGACGAGGCTCACGACGGCGGCAATACCCAGGGTGTGGCCCTGCGGCCGCGCCAGCGCCTCGAGCTGAGTCTGAATGATGCCGGCCGCTTCGTGCGGCAGGATACCGTAGAAAGGCGCTATCTCCTGGCCTACCTGTCCGGGTGAGGCGAACATCCCGTAGATCGAGGCCAGCACGGCCATTGCCGGAAACACCGCCAGCAGCGTGTTGAGAGCGATCCCCGCGGCGACCAGCGAGATGTTGTCATCGCCGAGCTTCTGCCAGACACGCAGCAGGATGTCGCGCCAGCCCGCACGGGGAATTTCACTCGGCGTGCGAGCGGCGCGGCCGCGGCCAGGCTCCCTGCGCTCAGCCTCGACCTCCGTCGGGGGGTGCTGATGACGTGTGCGCACGAAACGTATCGAGCAACCGTTATGCCCGAGTGCCTTTGCCGCTGCGATGGTCGCGGAACACGAGCGGCTGCTC
Source organism: Steroidobacteraceae bacterium (assembly GCA_050738635.1). Classification (GTDB taxonomy): domain Bacteria; phylum Pseudomonadota; class Gammaproteobacteria; order Steroidobacterales; family Steroidobacteraceae; genus 13-2-20CM-66-19. Next base: position 9,796 of record JBOIAB010000270.1, on the reverse strand, counting down.
GGTGGCGGTATGCCGCGCCGCACGCTCGACAGCTTCGGTCACGAGATGATGATGGGGCGAGAGCTCGCAGACCGGATCGGCATTGGCAGGGTCGCCGGTAAGCTGGTAAGCCTGACAGCGGCAGCCGCCAAAGTCCCGCTCGCGCTCCGGGCAGCTGCGGCACGGCTCCTTCATCCACTCCTCGCCGCGATAGCGGTTGAATGCGGGCGAGTCGTACCAGATCGAGCGGATGCTCGTCGTGCGCACGCTGGGGAAGGTGAGACCCGGCAGCATCCGTGCCGCCTGGCAGGGTAGAGCGATTCCATCGGGTGCAATGCCGAGGAAGATGCGCCCGAGGCCGTTCATGCAGGGTTTTGGGCGCGTCTCGAGCCAGTCGGGCACGACGAAGAAGACCCGCATGCGCTTGCCCACCCGCTCGCGAAAGCGAGCAGTGACCTCCTCCGCGCGCTGCAGCTGCGTCCGGCTCGGCAACAGCTGCTGCCGGTTGCGCCACGCCCAACCGTAGTACTGCGTGTTGGCGAGCTCGACGTAGTCGGCGCCCATCCGCTCGGCCATGTCGAGGATTTCCTGCACGTGATCGATGTTGAGCCGGTGCAGTACCACGTTGAGGACCATCGGGTAGCGGTACTTCTTGATGAGCGCCGCCACCCGCGACTTCAGCTCGAAGGTCCGGGTGCTGCTCAGGAAGTCGTTCATGCCGCGCGTGCTGTCCTGGAAGGAGAGCTGAATGTGATCGAGCCCGGCCTGCCGCAGCGCTTGCAGGCGCTCTTCGGTCAGGCCCACCCCCGAGGTGATGAGGTTGATATAGAAGCCGAGCCGGTGCGCCGCGGCGACGATGGTCTCGAGATCATCGCGCGCCAGAGGCTCGCCGCCCGAAAGTCCGAGCTGCACCGATCCAAGTGCCCGCGCCTCGGCGAGAACACGCAGCCACTCCGCGGTCTCGAGCTCGCGGCCCACTGTACTGAAGTCGGTCGGGTTGTAGCAGAAGACACAGTGCAACGGGCAGCGGTAGGTCAGCTCGAGAAGGAGCCAGAGCGGCGGCCCCGGGACCCCGGAGCCGACGTCTCGCTGCGCGCCCGCGGCGCTCATGCGGGCAGCTCGAGCCACGTCCGCTCGAGCGCGAGGGTAATGAATGCGCAGACGTCCTGAGTCAGCCCGGTGAGTGCGTACGTTGCCTCCACGTCACCCACGATGTCGGCGATCGTTCGCACACCGTCGCAGCGTGTCAGGATCGCGGCGGCGCTCTGGTTGAGCTTCACCATTCCTTCGGGATAGAGCAGCACGTGCGCTTCCTGGGCCGGCTCCCATTGCAGCCGGAAGGCGTCGCTGATCACCGGACGCGCCGTCGTATCGATAGTGCCCATCAGCGTCTCCCCGATTTCATTGCACGCCATAGCGAAGAGCCATCGCGTCGTTCATCTGCCAGAGGACATCGAGCTTGAACTGCAGGATCCCGAGCGCGCGCTCCTGCTCGGCGCGGGTGCGGAAGCGCTCGAGTGTCGCTGCCAGCGCCAGCTCGGCGTCGCGGTTTGCGGGGCTCAGGCGGCTCTGAAAATAGTGCAGCCCGGCGCGGTCGATCCATGGGTAGTGCTCCGGCCAGCCGGCGAGCCGCTGTTGGTGGATCTGCGGCGCGAACAGCTCGGTAAGCGCGGCGCACGCCGCCTCGTACCATGGCGCGCGGCGGGCAAAGTTGACGTAGGCATCGACCGCGAAACGCACGCCGGGCAGAAGGTCGGTCAGGCTCTCGACCCGCGAGCGCTCGAGGCCCACCGCCTCGGCGAGCCGTAGCCACGATTCGATTCCTCCGGGGTCATCACCGTAGCCGTCGTGATCGAGGATGCGCTGCACCCAGTGGCGCCGCACGCCGCGGTCATCGCAGTTGGCGAGGATGGCCGCATCCTTGAGCGGAATGCAGATCTGATAGTAGAACCGGTTGGCGACCCAGCCGCGGATCTGCTCGGGCCGCGCGCGGCCGCTGTTCAGCATGAGGTTGAAAGGATGATGGATGTGATAGCCCCGGTCCTTGGCGCGCAGCTGACTTTCGAACTCGGACCGGCTCCACGGAGTCGCGCTCACAGCTCGATCTCCATTCCGTCACACGCCACTTCGATGCCGCGGCGCTCGAGCTCGGCGCGCTCGGGCGAGTCCTCATCGAGAATGGGGTTGCTGTTGTTGATGTGGATCAGGATCCGGCGCGTACCGTCGGGCAGCTGTGCCAGCCGCTCCAGCATGCCGCCCGGGCCGCTCTGCGCGAGATGGCCGATATCGCGCGCGCGTCTGAGCGACAGGCCGAGCCGCGGCATCTCATCGTCGCTCCAGAACGTGCCGTCCACCAACACGCACGCCGCCGAGCGCATGGCCTGCCATGTCGTCGGGCCGATTTCACCGAGGCCCGGGGCGTAGAAGAGGGCCTTGCCGGTGTGCTGATCGGTGATCACCAGCGCCACGTTGTCGCCGGCCACCGGCGAGTCGCGATTGGCGGAGTAGGGGGCTGGCTTGCCCGCGACGGGCAGCGCCCGCCAGTGGATTCCGGGCGCGTCCGCGACGGTGAAACCGGCGCCATCGAGGCCCATGCGCCTGCGCTCGATACCGCAATAGTGGGACAGCACCTGCATGAGCGGATTGCCACGTGTCAGGTCGGCATACACCGCATCGGTGCACCAGAGAGTCCAGGGGCGTGTCGACTCACGCAGCATGTACAGACCGGTCGTATGATCCACCTGCCCGTCGACGAGCACGATCGCGCAGATTGCCGTGTCGCGGGCGGCGCGCCCCGGCTGAAAGTCCGGGTAGGCGCGAATCTGGGCGAGGATGTCGGGGGAGGCGTTGACCAGTACCCAGGAGGCCGCCGGCGCGCCGTCGAGGTCGCTCCCTGTGCCGCCGGCCCTGACTGCGATGGATGATTGAGTTCTGGCGCACGCCCGCAGCGTTCCCCGACGCAGCCCGGAGCAGTTGCGGCAGTTGCAGTTACACTGCGGAAAGCCGCCGCCGGCGGCGGAGCCGAGCACGCGAATTCTCATTCGCAGGGCCTTGCTGGCGGCGCATGCACCGCGCGTGCGGCACACGCGCCGCCCGCTTTCCGGTCAGCGATGGGCGATGTACATGGTGATTTCCATGCCGAAGCGAAGGTCAATCGCCCGCGGGGTTTCCCACTTCATGACGAGCTCCTTGGAGTGACAAGCCGGGCCGGCTGGCCCGGCGGACCATCCTCGCCAAAGGCCGCCGGGGCGGGAAGCGGATCATCATGAATCGCGCCTCATGATTTTCATGAGTCGCGAACGCCGCGCCGCTGTTACGATGGCGCTCGGAATCTCGAGCACCAGCGGTTGCCGATGAAGCTGCGCACACGCCTGCATCTGGTGGTCACCGGCCTGACGATCGCGTGGGTGATCGTCCTGGTCGTGTCCGAGGTGCAGCTCACGCGCTCGCGCGTGAGGGAGGACATCCTTTCGGCGAATCAGGTGACGGTCCAGCTCATCGGCCGCCTGGTCAATGTCTATGGCCTCATCGGCGGCACGCCGGTCGTTACCGAGTTCCTGACACAACTCGGGCACGTGCGCTCCAACGACATCGTCCTGCGATACCCCAACGGCCGCGTGCTCTACCACTCCCCGCCCGCCACCTACAAGGCGGGCCACTATGCGCCCGCCTGGTTCGCGCACCTCGTCGCCCCGAGCATCCCGCGCTACATCTTCCCGCTGCCCTCGGGCATGGAGATCATCGTGCAGGTCGCGCCGTCGCGCGGCATCCTCGATGGCTGGGATGCCATCACCCAGTTGCTCGCCGTGGCTGCCGTGATGCTCGTCATCGTCAACGGCCTCGCGATCTGGATGGTCGAGCGGGCCGTGGCACCGGTCGTGATCGAGCAACGCCTGGATGAGGAGCGGCGTCTGATCGCCCACGAGTTGCACGATGAGTTCGGCCAGTCGGTGACGGCGATCCGCAGTCTCGCGCAGGCGATCGTCGCTCAGTCGACTCAGCCGCCGATGCAGGAGGCGGCACGCCTCATCTCGGAGGAGGCCGCGCGGCTCTATGACGCCATGCACGGCCTGATACCACGGTTGGCGCCGGCGGCGCTCGAGACTGTGAGCCTTTCCGAGGCACTCGAGGGCCTGGTGCGCGACCTGCAGAGGCGGCACCCCGCGGTGATGCTCACGTTGCGGCACGAGCTGGCTTTCGATCCCGGCGCGAGTGTCGCGCTGGCCGCTTACCGGGTCGCGCAGGAGGGGCTCAGCAATGCCTTGCGGCACGCGCATGCGTCACATGTGGACGTCGAGCTGCGCTCAGAGCCCGAGAGACTCACCGTGACGGTTGCCGACGATGGCACGGGACTGCCCGCGGACTGGTCGCGACCGGGACATTACGGACTGCAGGGTCTCGATGAGCGTGTTGGCAACCTGGGCGGCAAGCTGACGCTGCGCAATCACGGTGACCGCGGGACACTGCTGGCCGTGGAAATTCCCCTCGCCGGTCTGCCGGGAGTGAGCACATGATCCGGGTGCTGCTCGTCGACGATCACGCCGTGGTACGCACCGGCTTTCGCCTGCTGTTGCAGGCGAGGCCCGATATCGTCGTGGTCGGCGAGGCCGAGTCCGGTGAGGCCGCCTGCCAGCGCTACCTCGAGCTGACGCCCGATGTAGTCGTCATGGATATCGCGATGCCCGGCATGGGCGGTATCGAAGCGCTGCGGCGCATCCGCGCACACGACCCGCAGGCGAGGGTCCTCGCGCTCTCCGCTCACGATGACCCGATGCATGCCCGGCGGGCGTTGCGCGAGGGAGCGCTCGGCTTCCTTTCGAAGCGCAGCGCGCCGGAGGCGCTGCTCGAGGCGGTACCAGCCGTGGGCAGCGGGCAGCGCTACATCGATCCGCGCGTCGCGCAGAGGCTGGCGCTCGAGGACATCGGAGGGACGGAATCATCACCGATCAAGCGCTTGTCGGAACGGGAGTTCGATGTTTTCATTCGCCTGGCGCGCGGCGCCAGCGTGCAGCGCATCGCCGATGACCTGAGGCTTTCGGCCTCCACGGTCGGCACGCACCTCTACAATGTCAAGCAGAAACTTGGCGTCTCCAACCAGTCCGAGCTGACCCTGCTTGCCATTCGCCACGGGCTCATCGAGGCGTAAGCGGCGGGCCCTCGGCGGCGGCCGTGGGGCCGATCCGGCGGGAGGTCAAACGTTCCAGGGAGCGTCGCGCGGCGGCTTTCGCGATATGCTTGCACCATAGAGGGGTTCCGCGCCGCCCTTGGCTGCGGAACCGCTCGCAATCGCAGGTCCATTCGATGCGCTCGTCGCTCGTCCGCAGCACCTGTACGGTGCGGCTGGAGAATAAGTACGTGCCGAGTACCGTGGTATCGCCACGGCGATCCGGGCGCTTGGGGAGCCTGAAGGGCATATGCCGGAGCATAGCCCGGCTCGGCTGTGGAGCGCTTGTGGATTAGCTGTGCACGGCCTGTGACATGAAAAATTCGGCGCAAAAAGAGGGCGCAGACGGAGCGTCGAGCGGTGGCGACGGCCACTTGCTCGGCCTTGCCCTCGAGGAAGTCCGCCGTCTCGGCGATTTCACGACCAAGCCGCGCGTCCTTCTCATATCGCTGGTCGCCATCCTGGTCGGCACGCTGGGCGCGTTCGCCGGCCTGGGGCTGCTCGAGCTCATCCGTTTCTTCACCAATATCGCCTACTTCGGCCGCCCCACGCTGCAGCATCTCTCGCTGGCGGCCTCACCCCTCGGCGTGGCCGCGGTCGCCGTGCCGGTCGTCGGCGGCCTCCTCATCGGGCTCATGGCGCGTTACGGGACGGACAAGATCCGTGGGCACGGGATCCCGGAAGCGATCGAGGCCATTCTGCTCGGCCGCAGCCGCCTCGACCTCAAGGTTGCGATCCTGAAGCCGCTGTCCTCGGCGATCTCCATCGGCACGGGCGGCCCGTTCGGTGCCGAGGGCCCGATCATCATGACGGGCGGGGCCATCGGCTCGCTCATCGGGCAGGCGCTGCCGGTGACCGACGGCGAGCGCAAGACGCTGTTGGTCGCGGGCGCGGCGGCCGGCATGACGACCGTGTTCGGCACGCCCATCGCCGCAATGATGATCGCGGTCGAGCTGCTCCTCTTCGAATGGACGCCGCGCAGCTTCATACCGGTTGCGGCGGCGGCCATCACGGCGGCGATGGAGCGGCCGTGGCTCGGCCTGCAGCAGCCGCTCTTCCCGTTCCAGGGCGGCATGGACCCCTCGGTGGCCGGGCTTCTCTGCTGGGTGCTGATCGGCCTGCTGTCGGGGGTGCTGTCGGGCCTGCTGACGCGCCTGGTCTATGCCTGCGAAGATCTCTTCCTGAAGCTGCCGATCCACTGGATGTGGTGGCCGGCGATCGGCGGCCTGGTCGTCGGTGTGGGCGGGCTCATCGATCCCGACGCCCTCGGCCTCGGCTATCACAACATCTCGCAGATGCTGCAGGGCGGCACGGTGCCCGCGGCGGGACTGCTGCTGCTCGTGGTCAAGGCGGTGATCTGGGGCATGGCGCTCGGCTCGGGCACTTCGGGCGGCGTGCTGGCGCCGCTCCTCATCATGGGCGGTGGCATGGGTGCGGCGCTCGCGCCCTGGCTGCCGGCCGCGAGCGGCGGCTTCTGGCCGCTGCTGGCCATGGCTGCGATTCTGGGCGGCACCATGCGCTCGCCGCTGACCGCGACTTTCTTCGCGGTCGAGGTGACAGGCAACACACACGTGCTGCTGCCGCTCGCGACCGCCTGCATCACCTCGCATCTGGTGACCGTGCTGTTGCTCAAGCGCTCCATCCTGACGGAGAAGATCGCGCGGCGCGGGCACCATCTGCTGCGCGAGTACCGGGTCGATCCGTTCGCGCTGGCCACCGTCAGCGAAGTGATGACCCGCGAGGTGCAGACGTTGCCGGCCAACATGACTCTGGAGCAGACGCTCGCCTTTCTGGCCGATCCGGCGACGCGTCACCCGAGCTTTCCGGTCATCGATGAGCAGCATCGGGTGCTCGGCGTCGTCGATCCGCCGCTGGTGCAGTCCTGGCTGCGCGCCGGCAAGCCACCCGAGTCGGTCATCGGCGCCTTGCTCGTCGGTACGACCGTGGCGCTTGCGCATCCGGACGAATATCTGGAGGGTGTGATCACCCGCATGATCAGGACCAACGCCGGACACGTCCCGGTGATATCCCGCGCCGACTCGAAGCTGGTCGGTTATCTCAGCTGGCGCGATCTGCTGCGCGCCTGGGAGCAGGCGCAGGAGCAGGAGGTGCGCCGCACGCTATTCTATCGCTTCGGGCGCGGTGCTCGCGGCAAGGCGCCGCCTGACCTGACGTCAGCCGATGTCGGCGAGAACGGCCGGCACATGCCGCCGCAGTAGAACGTTGCGCGCCTTCCACTGCGCCGCGGCATCCAGCGTCTCGAGGAAGCGGACCTCGCCGCCGGCGAGCGTCGCGAGCGGCAGGCCGTCGCGGTAGAGAATCCTGTTGCCGGCGATCGCCGGCAGTCGCGCGCCCGGTGTCAGGATGCCGAGCAGGTTGAGCGGATCGGCCGCGGACAGCGATACCCACTCCGTCTCGCGCGGCCGGCGGCGCACCTCGCGCAGAAGCCCGACCGCTTCAGGCGCAGCGAATTGCTCGCCGGACAGCCCGGCGACGAAGCGACCGCCTCGGATCTCACCACGCGCTTCGAGGCGCCGATAGCAGTAGAGGAGCTCGCGCCAGGGCGGCAACCAGTCAGCCTCGCGGGCGATCAGACGCCAGAACACGACTCCCCAGCGGCGCAACAGTCCGCGAGCGACGAGCTCTAGGGTCTCGGGGTCCGTGCGCCCGTTAGCGGTCGCACTCTGCTCGCGGCGCACGAGGGCCCAGCGCCCGGCAGAGTCCATGCCGAAGAGCGCGCGGCGACGCCGGCGCAACCCGGTGGCGGATCTACGGCGGTCGGACGGCACCAACAGGGCGCGCAGGCCGCCGAAGCTGTCGGAGTTGACCAGGCCCAGCGCCACCAGCTCCGCCAGTCCCTCCTCCGCCTGCGTGGCGAGCAGTCCCGTAGTCTCCACGATCTCATCGAAGAAGGACGCGCCATGAGCCTCGAGGTGCTCCAACACCCTGCGGGCTTTCGATGACGGCGCGCCCGCCGCCACCGGCCCCGCGAGGGTCGCCCAGGCCCGCAGGTGTCGTCGGCCGAGGAGCGCGATCGGCGTGCCGCGGACCGGGCCCGCGATCGGCCCGGATTCCGTCCGACGCAGTGCCAGCCGCGTCCATACGAAGCGGCCGGCGAGACATTGCTCATCGAGCCACGCCGGATCGTACTCGTTGATGCGTGTTGGCAGGATCTCGGTCTCCCAGGCGCCCGCCGGTGCCTCGAATCCCTCGAGTTGAGTGAGGACGGCGGCGACGGCGTCCGGGCCCTCCATGCGTGCCCGCGGCGCAGCTCGCTGCCAGTCGAGGAGGAAGCGCAGCATGTCCCGGGGCTCGACGGGCTCGATCTCGGCACGCAGGCGCTTCACGGTGTAGCGATGGATGCGCGCGAGCAATCCCCGCTCGCACCATTCCCCGTCCGCGGACGCCTCGGCGGTGAAGCGGCCGTGCATCGCCGACCCCTCCGCCTGCAGCGCCGCGAGCGCCGCTGTCATTTGGCCGATTGGGACGCCGATCGGCCGCGCGAGGGCGGCAGCCGCCACCGGACCGAGGCCCTGCAAGCGGCCGCGTGCGATCTCGAGGAGAGCCTCGTCGGCGCTCCAGGAGCGGGAGTATTCGGCTGGTGTTTCGATCGGCGGCTCCGGCCGCGCGCCCGGGAGGACCGCCTGCAACAGCGGCAGGCGCTCCGCGCTGACCCAGAGCGGGCCGCCGCTCGAGCTCAGGCGGGCGGTCCGGCCGCTGGCGGCGAGGCTGATGGCCCAACCGGCCCAGTCCGCCCGCTTCGCCATCTCGGCCTCGGTCATGAAAGTGAGCCAGCAAAGCGCATCGTGCAGCTCGTCCGCATCCGCCGCATCGGGCCATGCTTCGGCGCGTGCGCGGGCGATGGCAGCCGGGTCGAGAGCGCCGAGATCGCCGGCCGCATCGGGGTCGAGCCAGCGGCGGCTCAACACGGCCTGCGTGCGCCGCTCCTCGAGCGGCGCGTCATCGAGGAATGCATAGGGCCTCGCCGACAGCACCTCGAGCGCGAGCGGCGAGGGCTCGGTCAGATCCCGCGCGACCACGCGGATGGCGCCGCCCTCCAGCCCACGCAGCAGCGCGACCAGTCCATCGATGTCCATCGCCTCCTCGAGGCAGTCGCGGATCGCCTGGTGGACGAGCGGATGATCCGGGATCTCGAGCTCGCCGGAGAGGTTCTCGGCGCACGCCACCTGATCGGGAAACACCGAGGCGAGGAGGTCTTCCGCCGCCATCCGCGCCAGCGGCGCCGGGACCTTCCGGCCGCCGCGAAACCGTGGCAGCGCGAGCGCGATCGCCGCGCTCCAGCGCCAGCGCGCGGCAAACATCGGCGCGGCGCACAGCGCCTGCACCAGTAGCGGCCGCACCGTGTTGGAATGCAGGTAGCGCGCCACTTCCTCGAGCTCTAAGCTGTGCGCGGTGGTGAGCGAGAGCACGATCGTGTCCTCGGTGGCGGCGGCCTGCAGCTCGAAATTGAACGAGCGGCAGAAGCGCTTGCGCAAGGCGAGTCCCCACGCCCGGTTGATGCGGCTGCCGAAAGGAGCGTGAATGACCAGCTGCATGCCGCCGGCCTCGTCGAAGAAACGCTCGAACACGATCGCAGTCTGTGTCGGGAGGGTGCCGAGCGCCAGGCGTGCCGCCGCGAGATAGCCGACGAGC
>JBOIAB010000269.1:0-20341 GCA_050738635.1 Steroidobacteraceae bacterium | reverse complement strand
AAGCCGTACATGACATAGCCGGAGGCCAGCGAGGCCACCAGGAAGGCGCTCAGATAGCCGCCGCTCTTGCCGGCGCCGTAGCCGTGGGTGGAGAAGAAGACTTCCGGGCCCCGCTTGATGTTGAGCGCCAGGAAGAGCGCGATCAGGCAGGCGGCAATCAGCTCGATGAAGACGCCGGCGCTGTTGATCCTCGCCATCAGCCGCACACCAAGCGCATTGACGACCGTGGTGAAGGCGATCAGGACCGACCCCAGGATCACCGCGTTGGTCGCGAAATCGTAGCTGCCGCTGCCGTTGCCGACGATCTGGAAACCGCTCCACAGCTTCGGCAGGTTGAGTTGCAGCGCGAGAACCACGGCGGACAGGGTGACGATCGAGGCGGTGAGCATCAGCCAGCCCGAAGACCAGCCGACCAGCCGGCTGCCGAGGATCTTGGACCAGTTGTAGACCGAGCCTGCGATCGGGTATTTGGCGGCCAGCTCCATGAAGCACAGCGCGACGGCCAGCTGACCGACGAGCACCATCGGCCAGGACCAGAGATACGCCGGGCCGGCGGTACCGAAACCGAAGTAAAAGAGCTGGAAGGTGCCGGTCAGTATCGAGATATAACTGACGCCGGCAGCGAAGCTGCCGAATGACCCGATGCTGCGGGCAAGCGATTCCTTGTAGCCGAAGTGCTCCATGCCGCTATCCGCCCCTACGTTAGCCTTGTTCGCGACCACGCGGCCCCCTTGGATGGATGGTGCTCGGCCAATCCTACCCACCGGGCCCGGCCCCGGCCAGCCTCGAACCGCCGTGAACGGTGACTGGGACCGACATGCCGGTCCTTGATTGCCGGCTCAATTGATGCTGTCATCGCATACGAATGACCGCACCGCTCACGCGCTTCGGGTTTCTCACCCTGCGCCACTTCTCGATGATCGCCTTTACCAACGCGATCGAGCCGCTGCGCATGGCCAACTACCTCGCCGGGGAGACCATCTACCGCTGGTCGGTGTACTCCCTCGATGGACGGCCGGAGGAAGCCAGCAACGGCCTCAGCGTGTCGCCGACCGCCCGAATCGAGGACGCGCCGCCGCTCGACATCCTGTTCGTGTGTGGCGGCATCGACGTGCCGCATGCGGTCGATGAGCGGCTCATCCACTTGCTGCGCCGCCTCGCCCGCGAACGCCTGACCCTCGGGGCCCTGTGCACGGGTGCCTACGCGCTCGCCAGAGCGGGGCTCCTCGACGGCTACCGCTGCGCCATCCATTGGGAGAACCTCTGGGGCCTGCGCGAGACCTTCCCCGGAATCGTCTTCACTCCCGATATATTCGTGGTCGACCGGGACCGCTGCACCTGCACCGGCGGGATCGCGCCCCTCGACCTGATCCTGCACCTGATCACGCCGCGCATCGGCCGCACATTGGCCGCGGGAATCTCCGAGCAGTTCATCCTGGAGCGCATCCGCGACAGCAAGGATCGCCAGCGTATTCCGATCGCCGCCCGGCTCGGCGGCTGCAATCCGTCGATCACCCAGGCCGCCGCCCTGATGGAAGCCAACATCGAAGAGCCGTTGACTCTCGAGGAGCTGGCGCGCATGACGGACGTCTCGCAGCGCCAATTGCAGCGGCTGTTCCACCGCAGCCTGGGGCTGACCCCCGCGCAGTACTACGTCACGCTACGCCTGCGCCGCGGGCGCGAACTGCTGCAGCAGACCGCCATGCCGATCACCAGCGTCGCCGTGGCGTGCGGTTTTCGCTCGCCGGCCCATTTCAGCAAATCCTACCGCGCCACCTTTGGCCACCCCCCCAGCCAGGAACGGCGGCCGCCGCCCGACACGCGTTCTCCGGGGCGGCCGGGGCGCCTTGCCCGCGGCTAGGTCTAAATGACCGTTCAACCGCCTGTGACGCAGAGGTAGGTTCGGAGCCACTCTTTCGTGACACATTAACTATTTGTTTTATAAGATATTTTTAATCAGTTTAAACTTGTTCTTGCATCCCGCCAACACTTGGCGGATATTAGCCTCAAGAGTAGCGCCACGCGATTGAGTGGCTGTTCAATGCCGCACTCCTTGGGGTCTCAAAAGCCGTTGCCGCCCGAGCGAGCCACCCGCCCGCCGCTTCGCGTCGGCATCATTCTGGCCGAGAACTTCACGCTATCGGCGTTCGCCGTCTTCATCGATCACCTTCGTCTCGCTGCTGACGAAGGCGACCGCAGCCGCCCGATGCATGTGCAGTGGTCGATCATGTCCTGCCGGCGTGACCCGATCCGCGCGAGCTGCGGCGTGACCCTGCAGCCCACCGGCGCCCTGCTTCCTCCCGCCTCGATCGACTATGTCGTGGTTGTCGGCGGAATCCTCCACGCCGGACCGCAGATCGATGAGGCGACGACCCGCTATCTGCGCGAGGTCGGCGCGACCCGCACCCCGCTCATCGGAATCTGCACCGGCAGCTTCGTTCTCTGCCGCTCCGGACTGATGGAGGGCCGGCGCTCGTGCGTCAACTGGTATCACTATCAGGATTTCCGCGAGGCGTTCCCCGGCCATGAGGTCGTGGCCGACCGGCTGTTCATCGCCGACGGCCCGCGCATCACTTGTGCCGGCGGCGCCGGCAGCGCCGCGCTCGCGACCCACCTGATCGAGCGGCACCTCGGCCCGGCGCAGGCGCAGAAGGCGACCCAGGTACTCCTCTTCGACCGGCCGCGCCAGGGGAGCGACGCACAGCCGCATCCGCCGCTGTCGGAAGGGATCAGCGAGCCGCGCGTGCGCCGGGCGCTGCTGCTGATGGAGCAGAACCTGACACGCACCATCTCAATCGGCGCAATCGCCGACGAGCTCGGCGTGTCGACGCGGCAGTTCGAGCGGATCTGCCGCGAGAGTGTCGGCGTGGGCCCTGCCTCTCTCTACCGGCGACTGCGCATGCGCTATGCGAGTTGGCTCATCCAGAACACCGACCGCTCGATGACCGACATCGCCATCGAGACCGGGTTCGCCGATTGCGCGCACTTCTCGCGGCAGTTCAAGGACGCCTACGGGATTTCCCCCTCCACGCACCGCCTTCAGCCCAATCGCGTTGCCAACACGGACGCTGCACGCTCGCGAGTGTTCGATTAAATCGCCTGGAGCGATTTGCAACGACACGCGACGGCGTGTCGGCGCCGCGCGAGCGGGGCGAGGCCCAGGACGGGCCGAGTACTAACTCTCGCGCGCGCGGCCGGCTTCGGCTACATCCTTGCCGCGCGCGAGACGGCGGCGACTTGCCCGCGCGCCGCGCAAGCCCGCCGCCGTCGTACCGATTGCGCGCGTAACAACTTTGCTGTTTACTCAGGCGGCGGCTACATAACACGATGATGGCGCTTCCATTCAATCCCGCGCCAAGCTCGTCGGCTCTAATCGGCGGATAATCAGGAGGGTCGGTCATGAACTCGAGTGTTCCCTACGCTGTCGCCGCCATCTTGGCCGCCGCCGCCTGCCGAGCGGTCGCCGCGAGGCCAGCCGCACCGGCCCCCGGTCCCAACGATGGAGCCGCGACCACCGTCGCACCTCCCGGGGATGCCGCCAACACCGCCGCCACCGCTCCGGCCGGCAGCGAGAACCAGCTCTCCACGATCATCGTCACCGCGCAGCGCCGCACCGAGAACATCCAGGACGTGCCGATCTCCATGCAGGCGCTCACCTCGCAGACGATTCAGCAACTCAACATCCAGACCTTCGACGACTACATCAAGTATCTGCCGAACGTCACCTCCGCGAGCAACGGACCGGGACAGAACGAGATCTTCATGCGCGGCGTCAGTGCCGGCTCGCAGGCCAGCCAGGGCAGCGGCTCGACCGGACTCTGGCCCAACGTCGCGGTCTACCTGGACGACCAGTCCGTGCAGCTGCCGAATCGCAACCTCGACGTCTTCGCCGCCGACCTGCAGCGCATCGAGGTCCTGGAAGGACCGCAGGGAACGCTGTTCGGCGCCGGCGCCCAGGCCGGCGTCATCCGCTATATCACCAACAAGCCGCTGCTCGACACCACCTCGGGCAGCGTCGAGGCGGGCTACGGCACGACCGCGCACGGCGACAATAACTCCGATGTCACGGCGGTGCTGAATCTGCCGATCATCGCCGGCCACGTGGCGCTACGGGCGGTGATCTATGATGCGCGCCGCGGCGGGTACATCGACAATGAACCGGCCACCTTCGCGCGCAAGGACACCGACGTCGGCATCCACTATGCGGGCTATGCCGCCGTCAATGGACAGTGCCCGGATGGACAGCCGAACAACGGCTACTGCGTTCCCCCCGGCAGCCCCACGGTCAGCAACGCTCAGTTGGCAGGCAGGGCCATCAACCCGGTCGAATACCAGGGAGGCCGGGTCGAGGCGCTCTACAAGATCAACGATGACTGGGACGTGCTGCTCACGCAGTCGTACCAGGACCTCAATTCGCAAGGAGTCTTCTACCAGCAGCCGTATGCCTCTGACGGCACGTCACTGTCGCCGCTCGAGGTGACATTGTTCAACGATGCCTTCGACAAGGACAGGTTCGAAAACACCGCCTGGACGGTGCACGGCAAGGTGAGCAGCCTGGATTTCGTCTATACCGGCGGCTATCTCGACCGCAACGTGGAGCAGGTCGGTGATTACACCAACTACGCGCGCGGCTTCTATGCCGACTACTATCAGTGCTACGGACCCTACTCCGCCTCCAATTCATTGAATTCGACCTGCTTCTCGCCGAGTGCCGTCTGGCGCGCGGTCGAGCGCAACGTGCACCAGCAACATGAAGTGCGTCTCAGCACGCCGGACAGCTGGCGCCTGCGCGCGATCGCCGGCCTGTACTACGAGGACAACGCGCTCTACGACCAGACCGGCTGGCACTACAAGAGCATCCCGCCGTGCGCCTCCAACGGTGCCCCGGGAACCCCGGGCAACACCGGATGCGAGTCGGACGTCGGCACCTTTTCCGCAACCACGGTGCAGAATCCGGGCTTGCAGAACGACACCACGTCCTTTTATCAGGATCAGCTGCGCACGACCCGGCAGATCGCCGAGTACTTCTCCACCAGCTACGATCTCATTGCGCACTCACTCACCCTCACGGCGGGCTTGCGCCACTTCCGCTTCCTCAATGCGGAGGCCGGCAGCGTTCTCTCGACTTTCGGCTGTTTCCAGGCGGGCACGCCGCCCGGCGGCTGCCAGTCCGGCTCCAGCACCAACCTCAATGCGAAGGGCCTGTCCGATACCGAAGACGGCGATAAGGTGCGCGCGAACCTCACCTGGCACATCCGTCCCGAGCTGATGGTGTACTACACGTTCTCCCAGGGCTTCCGTCCGGGTGGCTTCAATCAGAACGGCGGCGCGCTCCATGGCGTCGGCACCGACGGCATTGCGCAGTACCTGGTTCCCAGGTCGTACACCTCCGATAACCTCACCAACAATGAGATCGGCTGGAAGACCGAATTCCTCGACCACCGCCTGCAATGGAACGGCGCGGTCTACTACGACAACTGGACCAACGTCCAGGTCGAGTTCTTCAACCCCGGCGTCGTTGGCAACATCTTCTATGACACCAACGGGCAGGATTTCCTCATCAAGGGCATCGAGACCTCGTTCGTGGCCCGGGTGATGACCGGGCTCACGGTGCAGGGCGCGGCGGACTGGAACAAGAGCAGCCAGACCAATTCCCCGGCCCTGATCGACAACAATCCCGCCGATACCGCCAACTTCGGCAAGCCGATCACTGAGGTCTGCAACGGCGGCGTCTGCAGCTCGGTGAGCAATCCGTTCGGCCCCATTGGCGCGCCCAGCGCCAACTCCCCGCCGATGCAGTTCAGCCTGCGTGCCCGCTACGACTGGCTGATCAACGACTACGTACCCTATGTCCAGATCGGCATCCGGCACACCGACCACTCGTTCTCCCAGGCGGGCGCGAATCCCGATATCGGCGCCGGTGGCTCGATCACCACTTCCCGCGGGCGCTTCGAGAACCCCTCCTACTCGACGCTCGATGCCTCCATCGGTGTCTCCAAGGACAATTGGCACCTCGACCTGCACGGCGACAACCTGACGAATTCCAACGCCAGCACGTTCACCAGCACCGATCAGTTCATCATCGAGCAAACGCCGCTGCGGCCGCGGGTCATCGAGCTCTCGTTCGGATACAATTTCGAATAGGTCGGGCGGGCTCGCGGGCCCGTACCGGCGCGAGGTGGCGGCGGTACGGGCACTGACCGATGGTGGAGCATGAAGTTCAGCGCATACGCGAGCTGCTCAAGCAGCGGCAGCTCGCGCCGGCGTTGCGTGCGACCGAGGCGCTCCTCGCCACGGTTCCCGAGAATCGCGACGTCCTCTATTTGCGCGCGGTCGCGCAGCGCCTCACCGGTGATATTCCGGCGGCGCTCGCCACGTTGGCCGGGCTCGAGCGCCTGTACCCTCGCTTCAGCGGCCTATACCAGGAGCGCGGGCACTGCCACGTCGCACTCCGGCAGGCACCCGAGGCAACTGACGCCTTTGTGCGCGCGGTCAACATCAATCCGGCGCTTCCGGCCAGCTGGCGCCTGCTCGAGAGTCTCTACCGGATGGCCGGACGAAGGCAGGAGGCGGAACAAGCCGCCGAGCACGTAGCTACACTGGGACAATTGCCGTCCGAGGTAGTCACGGCGACGGCGTTGTTCAGCGACGGCGAGATCACCGCGGCCGAAGAGCTCATCCGCGCTTATCTTCGCGCACACGGCGATCACGTCGAGGCGATGCGCCTGCTGGCCCGCATCGGGATCGAGCGCGACGCGCTCGACGACGCGCACCTGCTGCTCGCAAAGGTCATCGAGCTGGCGCCGGATTACGACCTCGCGCGTTTCGAGTATGCGCAGGTGCTGGCGAAGCGCCACCTCTTCCTCGAGGCTCGCGCTCAGGTCGAGCGGCTGCTCGGGGTCGAGCGCTACAACCGCAACTACCGGACCCTCCACGCGCTGACGCTAGTCGGCCTCGGGCAGCACGAGCAGGCCCTCGAGCTCCACCGCCAGCTGCTGGTCGGAGCCGCGCAACCGGCGGAGCTGCATCTCTCCATCGCGCACTCCCTGAAGACGCTCGGCGCCACCGAGGCGGCAGTAGCCGAGTACCGGGCCGCCGCGAGCGCCCGTCCGGCGTACGGCGAGGCCTACTGGAGCCTGGCGAACCTCAAGACCTACCGCTTCCCGGAAGCGGAGATCGCGCGCATGCGGGTGGCGGAGGCGGAGCCGGCGACCGCGACGGTGGATCGATATCACCTCTGCTTCGCGCTCGGCAAGGCGCTCGAGGATCAGGGGAAGTTCGAGCCGTCTTTCGAGTTCTACAGCCGCGGCAATGCGCTCAAGCGCGCCACGAGCGGCTACGATCCGGCAACACTCGAGGCCGGCGCCGATCTGCAGAAGGCTGTCTCTACCCGCGCGCTCTTCGCCCGGCACCTGGGCTCCGGCTCGCCCGCACCGGACCCGATCTTCATCGTAGGCCTGCCCCGCGCCGGCTCCACGCTCATCGAGCAGATCCTGGCCTCGCACTCCGCCGTCGAAGGAACCCAGGAGCTGGCGGATCTGCCACGCATGGTCAACGGCCTTCAGGGCCGCAATACGCCCAGCGCCGAGCCGGCTTATCCGGGGGTACTGGCGCGCATGACGGAGGCGGACTACCGTCGCCTCGGTGAGCAATACCTTCGCGATAGCCGCGCCTATCGGGCGACGGGGCGGCCGCGTTTCATCGACAAGATGCCGAACAACTTCCGCCACATCGCGCTCATCCACATCATCCTGCCCAATGCCAGGATCATCGATGCGCGCCGCGAGCCGCTGGCCTGCTGCTTCAGCAACTTCAAGCAGCTCTTCGCGCAGGGGCAGGCATTCACTTATGGACTCGAGGACATCGCGAGGTATTACCGCACCTACCTCGATCTCATGCGTCACTGGGATGAGGTGCTCCCCGGACGGGTGCTGCGCGTTCACTACGAGGACGTGGTGAACGACCTGGAAGGAAGCGTCCGGCGGCTACTCGAGTATTGCGGCCTCGAGCTCGAGCCGGCCTGTCTCACCTTTCATCAGACCGCGCGCAGCGTGCGCACCCCGAGCTCGGAGCAGGTGCGCCAACCCATCTATCGCGATGGCCTCGAGCAGTGGCGCCACTACGAGCAGTGGCTCGGGCCGCTGCGCGAAGCGCTCGGGGATGCGGTGGCTACCTACCGCTGAGACGTTTGCCAGTTGGGGGCGATGTAGAACGGCGCGTCTTCCGGCGGTAGCGGAGATTTGCCACGGACGTGGTCGGCCGCCTTCTCCGCCAGCATCAGCGTTGGCGCGTTGAGATTCCCGGTAGTGATCGAAGGCATGATCGACGAGTCGATGACCCGCAGTCCCTCCATGCCAATCACCCGTGCCTCCGGATCGACCACGGCCATCGGATCCGCCGCACTTCCCATCCTGCACGTACAGGAGGGGTGATACGCGCTCTCGACGTGGCGCCGAACGAAGTCGTCGATCGGCTCGTCGCTGCGCACGTCGATGCCGGGCTGAATCTCCCGGCCACGGTAGGGCGCGAACGCGGGCTGCGCGAAGATCTCGCGGGTGAGACGCACGCAGGCGCGCATTTCCTCGAGGTCCTCCGACCGCGACAGGTAGTTGAAGAAGACCTTGGGCTTTTCGCTCGGGTCCGCGGAGGCGAGCCGCACCCAGCCTCTGCTCTGCGAGCGCATGGGTCCGACATGGGCCTGGAAGCCGTGCTCCTGCGCCAGTGAGGAGCCGTCGTAGCTCACCGCCATGGGCAGGAAGTGATATTGAATGTTGGGATAGCGAATGCCGGCGCGGCTGCGGATGAAGCCGCCCGTCTCGAAGTGGTTGCTCGCCCCCAGCCCGTCCTTGGTGAGCAGCCAGCGCATGCCGATGAGCGCCCGGCGAAAGGGGCGCGTCTGCGAATAGAGCGTGACGGGTTGCGTCGCCGCCATCTGGAAATAGAACTCCAGATGGTCCTGCAGGTTCTCGCCGACGCCCGCCAGATCGTGGCGGACCTGGATGCCATGCCGCGCGAGCTCCTCGGCGGGCCCGATGCCCGAGAGCTTGAGGAGCTTCGGCGATTGAATGGGACCGGCGCTCACGATGACTTCGCGGCGCGCCCGCGCAACATGCTCCTCGTTCCCCCGGCGGTAGGCTACCCCGACCGCGCGGCGTCCCTCCAGGAGGACAGCGGTAGCGAGCGAATGAGTGTGCACGGCGAGATTGGGCCGGCGCATCGCCGGCCGCAGGTAGGCGTTGGCGGCGCTGGCGCGGCGGCCACCGCCGACCGTCATGTCCATGCGGCCGAAGCCTTCCTGCTGGAAGCCGTTCATGTCCTGAGTGTAGGGATAACCCGCCTGCTGACCGGCCTCGAGCCAGACTTCATTCAGCGGATTGTCGAGCGGACCGTAGCGGGTGTCGACTTGCCCTGCGCCGCCGCGATAGGTGTCGCCGCCGCCGTCGCGCCGCTCCGTGCGCTTGAAATAAGGCAATACGTCCCGGTAGGCCCAGCCGCTCGCGCCTTCGGCCGCCCAGCGCTCGAAATCGAGCGGATTGCCTCTGACATAGACCATCCCGTTGATGGAGGATGATCCGCCGAGCACCTTGCCGCGCGGCGTATGCAGGCTCCGGCCGCCGAGCCCCGGCTCGGGCTCGGTATGGAAGAACCAGTTGTAACGCGGCATGTTCATCGGAATCGACAGCGCCGCCGGCATCTGAATGTAGAGCGAGCGATCCGAGCCGCCGTACTCGAGCAGCAGCACGGAATGCTCGCCGCTCTCGGTCAGCCGATCCGCGAGCACACAACCCGCGGAACCCGCACCGACGATCACATAGTCAAAAGCGTCAGGGTTCATGACTAATAAGGCGCCTCGACGTCGCCCATGGCGACGTAGACGCTCTTCAGCTGGGTGTAGTGCTCGATCGCCGCCCGGCCGTTCTCGCGGCCCAGCCCGGAGAGCTTCACTCCCCCGAACGGCAGCTCGATCGGCGTCACGTTGTAATGGTTGATCCAGCAGGTGCCGGCCTGCAGGCGGGCGATGACGCGGTGCGCCCGTGTCAGGTCATTGGTGAAGACGCCGGCGGCGAGACCGAACTCGGTCGCATTGGCGCGCGCAATCACCTCCTCCTCGTCCTCGAATTCCAGCACCGACATCACCGGCCCGAAAATCTCCTCGCGCACGATGGCCATGTCGTCGTGGCATTCATCGAACACGGTCGGCGCGACGAAGAAGCCGTTAGCGAGGTCACCGCCCGTGACCCGGTGACCGCCGGTGAGCAGCCGCGCGCCCTCGGCCTTGCCGCGGCCGATGTAGCCGAGCACCTTGGTCATGTGATCCTCCGAGATCAGCGCGCCGACCTGCGTCGCCGGATCCAGCGGGTCGCCGATGCGCATGGCGCTCACCCGCGCCGCCAGCCGCTCGAGGAAAGCCGCCTTGATGGTGCGATGCACGAACACGCGCGTGCCGTTCGAGCAGACCTCGCCGGCGGAGTAGAAGTTGCCAAGCAGCGCGCCGCCGACGGCGTTCTCGAGGACGGCATCAGCGAAGATGATGAGCGGCGATTTGCCCCCGAGCTCGAGCGTCACCTGCTTAAGCGTTGCGGCCGCATCCGCCATGACCGCCTTGCCCGTCCCGACCTCGCCGGTCAGCGAGACCTTGCGGATCTCGGGGTGCGCGGTGAGCAGGCGGCCGGTGTCCGCCATGCCCTGCACGACCTGAAACACCCCCGGCGGCAGGCCCGCCTCGATGAAAACCTCGCGCAACCTCATGGCCGTGAGCGGCGTCAGCTCGGCGGGCTTGAAGATCATGGCGTTGCCGCAGGCCAGCGCCGGCGCCGCCTTCCAACAGGCGATCTGCAGCGGATAGTTCCAGGCGCCGATGCCCGCGACGACACCGAGCGGCTCGCGCCGCGTATAGCCGAACGCCTGCGGACCGAGGTCCAGGTGCTCGCCCGCCAGGGTGGCGGCGAGGCCGGCATAGTATTCGAGGCAGTCGGCGCCCGAGAGCACATCGACCGCGCTCGTTTCCTGGATCGGCTTGCCGGTGTCGCGCGTCTCGAGCACCGCCAGCTCGATGTTGCGCGCGCGGAGGATGTCGGCGGCGCGGCGCAGCACGCGACCGCGCGCGACACCCGGCAGGTTCGCCCACTCCTTCTGCGCCGCCGAGGCCCTGGCAACGGCCGCTGCGACCTCCGCAGGACCGTCGATCGTGATTTGGGCCAACACCTCGCCGGTCGCGGGGTTGATGGATTTGAAGGATTTTGCACCCGAGCCCGCCCGCGCGGACGTCGCGTCCGCCCGGCGCGGTGCGGCCGCCGGCGGCGCCTCGTCCGCGGCAGCGGACTTCTTCAGCCGGCTGTCGACGAAGGCCGTGAGCAGCGCACGCGCACCCTCGCTGTCGGCTTCCTGCCAGCGCGAGAGCGCTGCGCGCAACCAGACACCATCGATCATCGCGGCGATCATCGCGGCGAGGCTCCGCGCCTCAGCGTCCGGCAGCAGTCGCCGCAATGCGTGGCGTAGATTCGACAACATGCGGCGCTGATACACGGCCTGCACACGCTTGAGACCTTTCACGTGCAGGACCTGACCCCAGAATGCGAGCCACGCCGTGCCGGTGCGCTGATCGAACTCCTCCGGCGCGAGGTTGGTATCGATCACGGCCTGCACGCGCCCGCGCGGCGTGTTGGCACGCCGGAGCCGCTCGCGCATGCGCTCGCCGATGCCGCGCGCCAGGGTGCGGAAGGCGGCCTCGAACAAACCGTCCTTGTCGCCGAAGTAGTGCGCGACCAGTCCGGGGGAGACACCGGCGCGCTGCGCGATCTGTGCCAGCGTGCTGCCGACGTAGCCGACATGGGCCAGGCTGTCGATCGTGACTTCGATGAGCTGTTGGCGGCGCGCCTCCTCGGGCACCTCGCGCGTCCCCGCGCCGTCGGCGCCATAGCGGCCCGGATCGTTGCGGCGAGAGTTTGATTGTCTATTCAATTGAAGACTCCCCAAGTTGCTGTCACGCGGTACCAAGGGGCCAGGCTTGGCAAAGGATGTGGGCGCATTGGTCCCTATTATTCAGCGACTTGGTGGTGTCGTTGGCCGAGTCGAGCGAACGCTTGAATAAGCGTTCAAGTCTACGGGATCATGAGATGGCAGCGGCGCGCCGTCAAGCCCCTACGCTGGTCTGGACGGGAGACGGCGCCAGCATGTCGCATTCGTTCAAGAAGCGGACGCCCACGTGCTCGTAAGAAGCAGCGGTGCCCGGCATGATCTGGCGCCGACTCACACAGCCCGGTGCCAACGGATCAGACGATGCAGCGCTTCTCCGGCTTCTCGCTCCTCAGGCGAGGCTTGTCCGGGCACCGTGACTGGCAGCCGCAGTGGCGCAAGGCGGAGCCGAAGGCTGCCTATGACGCGGTCATTGTCGGCGGCGGTGGACACGGCCTGGGCGCCGCCTACTACCTGGCCAAGGAACACCAGCTGCGCAATGTGGCGGTGCTCGAGAAGGGCTGGATCGGCGGCGGCAACACCGGCCGCAACACCACCATCATCCGCTCGAACTATCTGCGTGACGAGAGCGCCGCCCTCTATGACCACGCCCTGAAGATGTGGGAGGGACTCTCCCAGGATCTCAATTACAACGTCATGTTCTCGCAGCGCGGCGTCCTGATGCTCGCGCACACCGTGCACGACATGCAGGTCTTCAAGCGGCATGTGCACGCTAACCGCGCCAATGGCGTCGACAATGAGTGGCTGACCCCCGAAGAGGCACGGGCAGTTTGCCCGCTGTTGCAGACGGAAGATATCCGCTATCCGGTCCTCGGTGCGGCGTTCCAGAGGCGCGGCGGCACGGCGCGACACGATGCGGTGGCGTGGGGCTATGCGCGCGCGGCCGATGCGCTCGGCGTCGACATCATCGAGAATTGCGAGGTCACCGGCATCCGGCGTGACCCGAAGGGCGCGGTGCAGGCCGTCGAGACCACCCGTGGCCCCATCCAGGCGCGCAAGATCGGCATCTGCGCGGCGGGCCACTCGAGCGTCATTCTGCAAATGGCGGGGGTGCGGCTGCCGCTCGAGAGCTATCCCCTGCAGGCGCTGGTCTCCGAGCCCGTCAAGCCCATCTTTCCCTGCGTGGTCATGTCCAACACGATCCACGCCTATATCAGCCAGTCCGACAAGGGCGAGCTGGTGATCGGCGCCGGCACCGACGCTTACACGTCCTATACACAGCGCGGCGGGCTGCACGTCACCAGCCATGCGCTCGAAGCGATCTGCGAGCTCTTCCCCATGTTCCGTCGGATGCGCATGCTGAGGAGCTGGGGCGGGATCGTCGATGTCAGCCCCGACCGCTCACCGATGATCGCCAAGACACCCGTGCCGGGCCTGTATGTCAACTGCGGCTGGGGACCGGGCGGATTCAAGGCGACGCCGGGATCGGCGCACCTCTTTGCCTGGACCATCGCCCACGACAAGCCGCATCCCATCAACGCCCCGTTCACGATCGAGCGCTTCCGCGAAGGACGGCTCATCGACGAGGCGGCGGCGGCAGCCGTGGCGCACTGAGAGGCTCGGCGACATGCTGCTGATCGACTGTCCTTATTGTGGCGTGCGACCCGAGCTCGAGTTCGTCTACGGCGGGCAGGCGCATGTCGCGCGGCCGCACGACCCTGCCGCGTGCAGCGACGAGCAATGGGCTGAATTCATCTACTGGCGCCAGAACAGCCGAGGGGTCCATGCCGAGCGCTGGCGTCACACCCACGGCTGCGGCCGGTTCTTCAACGCCCTGCGCGATACCACCAACGATCACTTCCTCGCAACCTATCGGGTCGGCGAGGCACCGCCCGCGGCAGCGCTCGAGCGCGCGGCGGGGCCGCGACCGTGAGCGGCGCATTCCGCGCGGCAAGCGGTGGCCGCATCGACCGCAGCCGCCCGCTCCATTTCAGCTTCGACGGCCGCGACTACTCCGGCTTCGCAGGCGACACGCTGGCCTCGGCGCTGCTCGCCAATGGCGTGCATCTGCTGGGACGCTCGTTCAAGTACCACCGGCCGCGAGGCATCCTCGGCGCCGGGCCGGAAGAGCCGAACGCGCTGGTCACGGTGCGCCGGGACTCCGCCCGCGTGACACCCAACCTGCGCGCCACACAGGTCGAGCTCTACGACGGTCTCGAGGCGTGCAGTCAGAATCGCTGGCCGAGCCTCGGGCTCGATATCGGTGCGGTCAACGGCCTGCTGTCGCCTTTCATTCCGGCCGGGTTTTACTACAAGACCTTCATGTGGCCGCAGAGCGCGTGGCATCGCTTCTATGAGCCGAAGATCCGCGCCGCCGCGGGTCTCGGACATGCTCCCGAGCAGGCTGATCCCGACACCTATTCCAATCGGTTCGCGCACTGCGATGTGCTGGTCGTGGGAGCGGGTCCGGCGGGACTCGCGGCCGCGGCCGCCGCGACTGCAAGCGGCGCGCGCGTCATCGTGTGCGATGAGCAGCCGGAGCCCGGCGGATCGCTTCTCTCCGAGTCCGCTGCCCAGTCCGACATGGTGATCGAAGGACAGCCTGCGGACCGCTGGCTGGCAGGCACGGTACAGATGCTCGCGGCGCATCCCCGAGTGACGTTGCTGACACGGACAACCGCCTTCGGCTATTTCCCGCACAATCTGCTCGGACTCAACCAGCGCCTCAGCGATCACCTGGGGCGGCCCGACGGCAGCCAACCCAGGGAGCGTCAGTGGCAGGTACGGGCCAAGGAGGTCGTGCTCGCGACCGGCGCCATCGAGCGGCCGCTCGTCTTCCCGGGTAACGACCGGCCGGGAATCCTGCTCGCCGCGGCGGCCCGGACCTATCTCAATCGGTACGCTGTGCTGCCGGGCTCGCGAGTGGTGCTGGTGACGGCATGCGACGCTGCATACCAGGCCGCTCTCGACCTGAATCGCGCCGGTGTGTCGGTAAAGGCCATCGTTGACGTGCGCGCCGGCTCGGCGGATGGCGCACTACCCGAAGCTGCGCGGCATGCCGGCTTGCCCATCGAGACGCAGAGCACCGTGATCGGTACATCCGGCCGACTCCGCGTCAGCGCCATCCACGTTCAGCGGTTGGATGAATCCGGCGCCGCGGTCGGCCCGGCGCGCCGCATTGGCTGCGACCTGGTCCTGATGTCAGGCGGTCTGACCCCGAGCGTCCACCTTTTCTCGCAGTCGCGCGGCAAGTTGGCCTGGGACGAAAGCCTCGGCGCCTTCCTGCCCGCGCAGGCCGCCGAGCGGGTCGGTTCGGCCGGCGCCTGCCGCGGAGTGTTCTCAATCGCCGCCGCGGTGCTTGACGGCACACGCGCCGGGCTCGCCGCCGCGCAGAGTGCCGGGCTCGCGGTCACCGCCGCCATCCCGGAGATGCCGCCGCCCGAGAGCTCCGCCGCGGGCTGTCGCGGGGCGCTTCCCCTGCCGCCGGGCGCCCGCGCGGGCAAAGCTTTCGTCGACTGGCAGAACGATGTCACGTCGCAGGATCTCGCGCTGGCGGCACGCGAAGGCTTCCGCTCGATAGAGCACGTCAAGCGATATACCACTACCGGGATGGCGACCGATCAGGGCAAGACCTCCAACATCAACGCGCTCGCCATAGTGGCGCGCGAGCTCCACAAGGCGATGCCGCAGGTCGGGCTCACCACCTTTCGCCCGCCCTATACGCCGGTGAGCTTCGGCGCCTTCGCCGGCTTTGCACGCGGCGAGCTGTTCGATCCGGTACGTGCCACACCGATGCACGACTGGGCCGCTCGCAACGGCGCGGTGTTCGAGAACGTCGGCCTGTGGAAGCGCGCCCGTTACTTTCCCCGCTCCGGGGAGAACATGGATGCGGCCGTGGCACGGGAATGCCTCGCGGCCCGCGGCCATTGCGGGATTTTCGATGGCTCCACGCTGGGCAAGATCGAGGTCGTCGGCAAGGATGCCGCGACTTTCATGAACCGGATGTACGTCAATGCCTGGACGAGCCTCGCCGTCGGCCGCTGCCGCTACGGCGTTCTTCTGCGGGATGACGGCTTCATATATGACGATGGCGTCGTCGCCCGCACAGCTGAAGACCGGTTTCACGTCACCACCACCACCGGCGGCGCGGCTGGCGTCCTCGCGTTGATGGAGGACTACCGGCAAACAGAATGGCCTGACCTGGACGTATGGCTTACTTCGACTACGGAACAGTGGGCCGTGATCGCGGTGCAGGGCCCGAACGCCCGCCGTGTGTTGGAACCGCTGGTGGAAGGCATCGACATATCGGCTGCTGCCATGCCGCACATGAGTGTCGGGCGCGGACGGATATGCGGCGTCCCGATGCTTCTCATGCGAGTCAGCTTCACCGGTGAGCGCGGATTCGAAGTCAATGTGCCCGCGGATTTCGGCCTGGCGGTCTGGCAGGCGATCTACGATGCCGGGCAGGGATATGGAATCACACCCTACGGCACCGAGACGATGCACGTGCTGAGAGCCGAAAAGGGCTACATCATCATCGGCCAGGACACGGACGGCACCGTGACACCCGATGATGCCGGTCTGTCCTGGGCCATCGGCAAGAGCAAACCCGACTTCGTCGGCAAGCGCGCGCTGCAGCGTCCGGCTTTTGCCTCGCCTTACAGGAAGCAGCTCGTCGGGCTGCTGACGCGCCAGCCGCTACAGGTCCTGGAGGAAGGCGCGCAGATCGTGCCGGCGATGCGCCGCGCCCCACCGCTGGCCGCCATCGGCCACGTGACCTCTTCCTATTACAGCCCCAGTGTCGGCCGATCCATCGCCCTGGCGCTGCTGAGCGGCGGTCGCGCACGCCTGGGCGAGACCCTCTACGTCGCCGCGCCGGAAGGCGACGTCCCCGTACAGGTTGTCTCGCCGGTCTTCTACGACCCAAAGGGGAGCCGCCTCAATGGTTGATTTGCGACAGCTGCCTGCGGCGTCCAGGTTCGTCCTACGCGGCGGCCCGCACGTATTGCTTGCCGCGCTGGGCGCCCTGAGTCTGCCCCGCAGCGATTCATCCTGCCGCGCCGTGCGCAACGACGCGCGCGCGGCCCTCTGGCTGGGACCGGACGAGCGGCTATTGCTCGGCCCTGCCGATGCCGCCCAGGAAATGGACGCGCTGTTGCAGCGCGCCCTGGCAGGAATGCCGCACTCTCTGGTCGAGACCAGTCACGCCCAGACCGCATTCGAAGTGAGCGGCGCACGCGCCGCCTGCGTTCTCAACACCGGCTGCCCGCTCGACCTTGACCCGACGTCCTTTCCGGTCGACATGTGCACTCGCACGGTGTTTGCCAAGGCGCAGGTCGTCCTATGGCGTACCAGCCCCGAGACTTTCCGGGTCGAAGCTGCGCGCTCGTTCGCCCCCTACGTGACGAGACTCCTGGCTCAGGCCGCGCGCGAGAGCTGACGATCCACCGGCGATCAGGACTTCGGTCGCTCGTTGTTCGGATCGTAGAGCGCCCGCTGTCCCACGCCCGCGACGCGCACCGGATAGTGCTCGCCGAAGTACTCCATGAGTAGCCCGTGCCCTTCCTGCGCATAGCGCTCGGGAAGATAAGCCAGCGCGATGTTCTTGCCGACCGACGGACCGTAAGCGATGCTGGTGGTCGAGGAGCGCCGTCCGAGCTCGTCGATCAGCACCTCGCGGCTGTCCGGGTCGAGAATCGGCCATTGCCCCACCGGATAACGGGCCACGCCGCCGGCATCGGTGTTGCTTTCCATGGTCAGGGTACAAAGGTACGCCGGTTGACGCGCGCGCTCGCGCTGCGCCAGGTAGGCCGCCTTGCCGTGGAAGGCGTCGCCCTTGACCTTGGCGCGCGCCAGGCCTGCCTCGTACAGGTTGTACTCCGTGAGCAGATCAGCGTTCTGCAGGCGCAGGCTTTTTTCCATGCGGCGGGTGTTGGCGTAGGTCTCGATGCCAACGGGTACCACGCCCTGCTCGTACAGCAGATCCCACAGGCCGAGCCCATAACTCGGCGACAGATAGAGCTCCCAGCCCTGCTCGCCCACGTAAGAGATGCGAAATGCCCATACCGGCAGGCCCCGCACGCGTATCGAGCGTGCCGCCGCGAACGGGAAGTGCTCGGGTGTCAGCGCTTCCGGCTCGTCGGTCACGGCCTGCAGCGTGCGCCGCGCATTGGGACCCCAGAGGCCGAGTGTGACCAGGTCGTCGGTGCGGTCAGCGATCTGCACCCTGAAGCCGCGCGAGTCGCGGATCAGCCGCATCCACATGAGGTCGCGAGGTCCGGTGCTGCCGCCGCACACGACGCGATATTCCGCGGCACTCAAGCGGATGATCGTCAGATCCGAATGCACTCCGCCCGCCTCGTCGAGGAAGTGCGTGTACACGCCCTGTCCCAACGCCGTAGCACCGCCTACCTTTGCGACCGAGAGGTACTCGAGGAACGGCTCGGCGTCCGGGCCCGAGATATCGTAGATGGCGAAATGCGACAGGTTGACCATGCCGACGCTGTTGCTCATCGCCAGCTGCTCGGCATTGGAGACAGGCCAGAAGTGGCGCGCGTCCCATTCGTTGCGCCGCTGCGGCACGCGCTCGCCGTACTTCTCCAACAAATGCTCGTTGGCACTGTAGCCGTGAGCACGCTCCCAGCCGGCGGCCTCCATGAAGTAGCCGCCGAGCTCCTTCTCGCGCGGCCAGAACGGGCCGCGGCGCAGGTCGCGGCCGGTGAGGTACGGCTCACGCGGGTGCACGGCCGGGTTGTAGACTTTCTTCGCCGTCTCGAAGCAACGCCCGGAGACATAACCCGGTGTCTTCTGTACGGCGTAGAAACGCGCGATGTCGATGCTGCAGGTATCCCATTCCGAGCGGCCGGTGGTCATCCAGTCGGCCAGCACCTTGGCGACTCCCGGAGCATCCTTGACCCACACGGCCTCCGCGAACCAGAGTCCGCCGACTTCCGGCGACTCACCGACGAGCGGCGAGCCGTCGGCGGTTATCGACATGAGGCCGTTGAAGGAGCGCTTCGCATCCCATCCCAACTCCCCGAGCAGCGGCACCAGTTCCGTCGCACGCTCGTAGCCCTGCATGACCTGCTCGATGTCCATGTCGCGCATGGAGGGCGAGAGACGGGCTTCGCCGGGCTCGGCGATATCCCGCGCATGAACCAGCCGGGGCTCGGTCTGCTCGTAGTAGCCCCATTCGAGCTGGCCGCCTTCGGCGGTCTTCGGGTCGCCGGTGTCGCGCATGTAGGATGAATTGCCCTGGTCGCGCAACAGCGGGTAACCGATCTCTTTGCCGGTACCGGCGAATTCGTTGAAAGGCCCGAAGAAGAGCAGCGGATGCTCGAACGGCATCAGCGGCAGCGGCGAGCCCATCTGCGTGGCGAGCAGCGGACCCCAGATACCGCAGGTAAAAATGACGATCGGCGTCTTGATGTAGCCCTTGCGGGTCTCGACCCCGCGTATGCGCCCGTCCTGAATGTCCACTGACAGCGCCGGCGTGTTGGCGAAGGTCTGCAGACGACCGCTTGCCACCGCACGCTCGAGCAGAACACCCGCCACACGTTGCGACCGGGGGACGACCAGTCCGGCGTCGGGATCCCACAGCGCACCCTGGATCACGGCCTCTTCCAGCAGCGGGAACAGCTCCTTGGCGCGGGAGGTGGAAATCAGCTCCGCCCGAGTGCCGAACGCCTTGGCGGAACCCACCTTGCGCTTCAGCTCCTCCATGCGCTCATCGTCGCCGACCCGCGCGACCTCGAGGCCGCCGACCCGGCTGTAGTGCCCGAGACTCTCGTAGAATTCCCGGCTGTAAAGGGTGGTGAAAACCGACATCCTGTCGTGACTCGTCATATAACAGAAGTCGGAGGCATGCGCAGTGGAGCCGATGTCGGTCGGAACGGCCGACTTGTCGATGCCGACCAGGTCTTTCCAGCCGCGCTGGATCAGGTGATGCGCGACCGCGGCACCGACGATCCCTCCCTGGCCGATGATCACCGCAGCCGCTTCCTGCGGCAGCCGCCTGTCGCCCGTGCTCTGACTGCTCATCTCAGGAGTATGGCTCGGCACCGCCGGCGGCGCCTGCTCGAATTGCGTCATCGGCTTGTCGAGATCCGTCCACTCCCTCCAGACCATGTCCCCGGGGTCCGGACTCGCGCCGCCAGAGCAGCGCCACGGACACGAAGGCCACGAGGCTCACCAGGCCGAAATACCACAGCATGGCGTCGTACCCGGCCGGATTGGCAGGTCCGGCATGCGCCCGGTCGGCCAGCCAGCCGGCCGCGAGATTGCTCGCCGCCAGAAAGAGATTCTGCAGCAGATTGATCAGTCCCAAGACCGTCCCGAGCCGCCGTGGCTCGACGAGCATGGCCGTCGCGGGCCAGATCACCGCCGGCACGACGGAGAAGCTGATCCCCATCAGCGCCGTCGAGAT
>JBOIAB010000268.1:0-7433 GCA_050738635.1 Steroidobacteraceae bacterium | reverse complement strand
GGAGATACGGATGTGACCCGGGGCGCCGAAGCCGGAGCCCGGAACGACCGCGACGCCGCCCTCGTTGAGCAGCAGCTCCGCGAACTCGCCGTCGGTCGTGCATCCGAGTCCCGCCATCGCCTTCGAGACATCGGCGAAAGCGTAGAAGGTCCCGGCGCCCTGCAGGCAGCTCACCCCCGGCAGGGCATTGAGCGCGCTCACCACGAAGTCGTGCCGCTGCTTGAACGCCTCATTCATCTTGGCGACGCAAGCCTGGTCACCCGCGAGGGCCGCGGTTGCCGCCTTCTGCGAGATGCTGGAGGCATTCGAGGTCGACTGCCCCTGGATGGTGCCCATGGCGGTGATCAGCTCCTTCGGTCCGCCGCAGTAGCCGATGCGCCAGCCGGTCATCGCATAGGCCTTCGAGACGCCGTTGATGGTCACGGTGCGGGGGTAGAGCTCCGGCACGGCGGTGACGAGGCTGCAGAAGGGCTCCGCGCCCCAATAGATCTTCTCGTACATGTCATCGGTGCCGATGACGATGCGCGGGTGCTCGAGCAGCACCTCGCCCAGGGCTCGGAGCTCCGCGCGGGTGTAGGCCGCTCCGGTCGGGTTGCAGGGGCTGTTGAGGAGCAGCAGGCGCGTCTTCGGCGTAATGGCCGCGGCGAGCTGGCGCGCGGTGATCTTGTAGCCCTGCGAGGCGCCGGCGAACGGCATGACCGGCTGCGCATCGGCGAGCAGTACCATGTCCGGGTAGGAGACCCAGTAGGGCGCCGGGATGATGGCCTCATCGTCCTTGTCGAGGACCGCCATGCAGAGATTGAAAATCGTCTGCTTGGCGCCCGAAGACACCAGGATCTGCGGGCGCTCGTACTGGATGCCGTTATCGCGGGCGAACTTCGCGATGATGGCGTCCTTGAGTTCATTGATGCCTTCGACGTTCGTATAGCGCGTGAACCCGCCGCGGATGGCATCGACGCCCGCCTGCGCGATCGGCACCGGAGTGTCGAAGTCGGGCTCGCCTGCTCCGAGGCCGATTACATCCTTGCCCTCTGCCTTGAGACGGGCGGCGCGGGCAGTGACAGCAAGCGTCGGCGAAGGCTTAACGCGCTGGACGCGTCGTGAGACGGATAGGGTCACGTGGATACCTGTGGTTCACCGAAAGGGAGCGGGCGCCACTATATTAAGGGATCGGGGCTGTCCCCACCATTCCAGTAGCGCGTCGTGGAGGCGCAAACGGCAGAAGGCATGGAACAGATTCCGTTCAAACTCGAGGCGGCTTTCCAGCCCGCGGGCGATCAGCCGGCGGCGATCGCGAAGCTCGTCGAGGGGCTGCGCGACGGTTTGAGCGCGCAGACCCTGCTCGGCGTCACCGGCAGCGGCAAGACTTATGTCGTCAGCCAGGTGATCGAGCGGGTGCAGCGTCCCACTCTGGTGCTGGCGCACAACAAGACACTCGCGGCGCAGCTCTACGGTGAATTTCGCGGTTTCTTTCCGCAGAATTCCGTCGAGTATTTCGTCTCCTACTACGACTACTACCAGCCGGAGGCGTACGTACCATCTTCCGACACGTACATCGAGAAGGACGCCTCCATCAATGAGCACATCGAGCAGATGCGGCTCTCCGCGACCAAGGCGCTGCTCGAGCGGCCGGACTCGATCATCGTCGCCACCGTCTCCTCGATTTACGGCCTCGGCGATCCGAAGGCGTACCTGTCGATGATCCTGCACCTGGATCGGGGCGATCGCACCGATCAGCGCAAACTCCTGCGCCGCCTCGCCGACATGCAATACACCCGCAACGACATGGACCTGACACAGGGCAACTATCGGGTGCGCGGCGATGTGATCGACATCTTCCCGGCGGAGTCGGAGCGGGAGGCGGTGCGGGTCGAGCTGTTCGACGACATCATCGACTCGATCGCGCTCTTCGACCCGCTGACCGGTGCGGTCTCGCGCAAGGTGCCGCGGTTCACGGTCTATCCGGGCACGCATTACGTCACCCCCCGCGAGCGCCTGATCGGCGCCGTGGATGAGATCCGCGAAGAGCTGCGTGAACGTCTGGCGCAGCTGCGCGAGGGCGGCAAGCTTCTCGAGGCGCAGCGGCTCGAGCAGCGCACCATGTTCGACATGGAAATGATGAAGGAGGTGGGTTACTGCGCCGGCATCGAGAACTACTCGCGCTATCTTTCCGGCCGCTCGGCCGGCGAGCCGCCGCCTTGCCTCTTCGATTACCTGCCGCGCAACGCGCTCCTCATCATCGACGAGAGTCACCAGACGATCCCGCAGCTGGGCGCCATGTACCGCGGCGACCGCTCGCGCAAGGAGGTGCTGGTGGAGTACGGGTTTCGCATGCCCTCGGCGCTCGATAACCGGCCGCTCAAATTCGAGGAATGGGAGCGACTCGCGCCGCAGATGGTCTTCGTCTCCGCGACCCCGGGGGGCTACGAGGCGCAACACGCCAGCCAGACCGTCGAGCTCGTCGTGCGCCCGACGGGCCTCGTGGACCCGCAGGTCGAGGTACGGCCGGTCAGCACTCAGGTGGACGATGTGCTGTCGGAGATCCGCAAGTGCGTCGAAGTGGAAGAGCGGGTCCTCATCACCACCCTCACCAAGCGCATGGCGGAGGACCTGAACGACTATCTGCATGAGCACGGCGTGCGTGTGCGCTACCTGCACGCCGACATCGAGACTGTCGAGCGCACCGAGATCATCCGCGACCTGCGCCTGGGGAAGTTCGACGTTCTGGTCGGCATCAACCTGCTGCGCGAGGGCCTCGATATGCCCGAGGTATCGCTCGTCGCCATCCTCGATGCGGACAAAGAGGGGTTTCTGCGCTCCGACAACTCCCTCATCCAGACCATCGGCCGCGCCGCGCGCAATCTCAACGGCCGCGCCATCCTCTATGCCGACAGGGTTACCGGCTCCATGCAGCGCGCGATGGATGAAACCGACCGCCGCCGCCGCAAACAGGTCGAATACAACGCCGCCCACTCGATCACTCCCCGCGGCATCCACAAGGCGGTCGCCGACATCATGGAAGGGGCGCGTGGCGGCGCGTCCCAGGGGGCGCTCGCACGCAGCAGGCGCCGCGACGGCAAGCGCGGCGAGCCGGCGGCGGCCGCGGAGTTGAAGCCGGAGACGCTGGCGCGCCAGATGAAGAAGCTCGAGGGGGAGATGCTCAAGCGCGCCCGCAATCTGGAGTTCGAGGAGGCCGCGCGGCTGCGCGATGAGCTCGAGCGTCTGAGACAACTGGAACTGGGCCTTGCATAGAAACGTTCGCGTATACGTATAAATGAATACATCGCGGCAAGTTACAGCCAGTGGCACCGTGCTCCTCACGGTGATCGTGGTCGTGGCCGTTTTGCGCCTGGCGCAGGATCTCTTCGTGCCGCTGGCGCTCGCCATCCTGCTCACGTTCGTCCTGGCGCCCATCGTGGCGCGCTTGCGCCGTTGGCACATCAATCGGCTGATCGCGGTCGTCGTGTCCATCGTGCTGGCGCTCGCGCTGATCGGCGGTGTCGGCGCTGTCATCTTCGGTCAGCTCTCCGACCTCGCGCATCAACTGCCGCAGTATGAGCTGGCCCTGCGCCAGCACATCATGCATCTGCGGGGGTTCATGCGCGGCGGCATCACGGACAGCCTGAATGGGTTCGAGCGCCTGACCAGCCAGATCCAGAGCCTGAGCCCGCTGTCGCGGATTCCCGCGGGCGTGCAGAAGGTGCAGATCGTGCAGGCGCCCGCCAACATGTTGGAGATCAGCAGGGAGCTGATCGGCCCGCTGGTGAAGCCTCTGGGCTGGGGGTTCGCGGTCATGGTGCTGGTCGCTTTCATGCTGCTGCGGCTCCCCGACCTGCGCGAGCGCGTCATCCGCCTCCTCGGTCCCCGCAATCTACAGGCGACCACGGCGGCACTCGATGATGCCGCGGGCCGGGTAAGCCGCTACCTTCTGACGCAGCTCCTCATCAACTCGATCACCGGGATCTGGGTGGGTTTCGGGCTCTCCCTGCTCGGTGTGCCAAACCCCGGCCTCTGGGGCGCGCTCACGCTGGTGCTGCGTTTCATCCCCTACGTCGGGATCTGGGCGGCGGGAGTGACGCCATTCGCGCTGTCGTTTGCGGCTTTCGACGACTGGATGCATCCGGCGGTCGTCCTCGGCATTTACGGCAGCATCGAGCTCTTCAATTACGCGGTGCTCGAGCCGTGGCTCTATTCCTCGCGGACCGGAGTCTCGCCGGTGGGGCTGCTCCTCGCAGCCGCGTTCTGGACGTGGCTGTGGGGGTTCGCGGGCCTGCTGCTCTCGGTGCCGATCACAGTCTGTCTGGTCGTGATGGGCAAGTACGTGCCGCAGCTGCAGTTCCTGGAGGTGTTGCTCGGCGATGAGCCGGCGCTCGAGCCCTATCAGCGGCTCTATCAACGCCTCCTCACCAGCAACCGCGACGAGGCGGATTCGATCCTCGAGCGGGCGCTGCGCGAGCACTCGCTGCGCGAGGTCTGCGACATCGCCCTCGTGCCGGCGCTGCGCCTGCTCGAGGCGGACTTCGCGCGCGGGGCGCTCAAAGCCGCCCGGCGCCGCGCGGTGCTCGACCAGATCCAGCAGTGGGTGGACGAGCTGCTCGACGGGCTGCAGCGCACCGACGGCCGCGGTGCGATGTCGTGGCGGTCGCCAGCGATTCTCTGTGTTCCCGCCGAGGGTCAGGGTGACGACATCATCGCCAAGCTGCTCGCCGCGGTGCTGATCAATCGCGGCATCAGCGCGCGCGCGACGACGCTCGATCGAGTAGAGGAGGAGGTCGCGGCGAACGCCGAGAGTCTTCAGGCAGTGGTCGTGTCCGCGATACCGCCGGAGGCGGTGCCGCCGGCGCGGGTCGTGGTCAAGCGCGTCCGCTCTCGGGCGCAGGACCTGCCGATCATTGTCGGCCTGTGGGGCCTCGACCAGGATCTCGACCGGGCGCGGCAGCGACTCGGAAGCGTTGGGGTAAGCATGGTCGAGACACGCGTGGGGGACTGCGCGGAACGGATAGAGCGGCTGCGGCACACGCCGGGGCCGAACCGCACGGAGGCGCCCCCGAAGCTGGTTCACGGTTCCTGACCCCCTTGGTATACTGAGCGGCTCAAGCAGAGGCGCGTAGCTCAGTGGTAGAGCACCACCTTGACATGGTGGTGGTCGGTGGTTCGATCCCACTCGCGCCTACCATAGATTCGATGTGGCGCTTCCTCGCACCGAGAGTAGGGCAGCGCTTTGTTCAGCGATTGAGAGAGCCTTGCCCATGCCAGTCGTGACTCTGCCTGACGGCAGTCAACGCCGCTTCGACCGACCGGTGACGGTCGACGAGGTCGCGGCCGACATTGGCGCGGGACTGCGCAAGGCCGCGCTCGCAGGCCGCGTGAACGGCAAGCTCGTCGACACCTCGTATGTCATCTCCGACGATGCCAACCTCGCCATCGTCACCGACAAGGATCCGGCCGGCCTGGAGGTCATCCGCCACTCCACCGCACACCTGCTCGCGCAGGCGGTGAAGCAGCTCTTCCCCGAGGCGCAGGTCACCATCGGCCCGGTGATCGAGGACGGGTTCTACTACGATTTCGCCTTTAAGCGGCCGCTCACGACCGAGGATCTGGGCGCGATCGAGGCGCGGATGGCGCAGCTCGCCAAGGCCGACCAGCCGGTCAGCCGCCGTGTCATGCCACGCGACGAGGCGGTGGCGTTCTTCAAGAGCCTGGGCGAGCACTACAAGGCGCAGATCATCGCCAGCATCCCGGCCGGGGAGGACATCAGCCTCTACGGTCAGGGCGACTGGGTCGACCTCTGCCGTGGGCCGCACGTGCCCTCGACCGGCAAGCTCAAGGCCTTCAAGCTGACCAAGGTGGCCGGCGCCTACTGGCGCGGCGATTCGCGCAACGAGATGCTGCAGCGCATCTACGGCACCGCGTGGCCGGACAAGAAGCAGCTCGAGGAGCATCTGCATCGCCTCGAGGAGGCGGAGAAGCGCGATCACCGGCGCATCGGCAAGGAGCTCGACTTCTTCCACCTGCAGGAAGAGGCGCCGGGCGCCGTCTTCTGGCACCCGAAGGGCTGGACCGTTTTCCAAGCGCTCATCGCCTACATGCGGGAGCGCCAGGCTGCGGCCGGCTACCAGGAGGTCAACGCGCCGGAGTTGATGGACCTCTCCCTCTGGGAGCAGTCGGGACACCGGGAGAAGTTCGGCGAGAACATGTTCCTCACCGAGACTCCCGATCATCGGGTCTATGCCATCAAGCCGATGAACTGCCCCGGCCACGTGCAGATCTTCAAGCATGGGCTCACCAGCTACCGCGAGCTCCCCGTGCGCCTGGCGGAGTTCGGCAAAGTGCACCGCTACGAGCCGTCGGGGGCGCTTCAGGGCCTGATGCGGGTGCGCGCCTTCACCCAGGACGATGGGCATGTCTTCTGCACGGAAGACCAGATCACCGAGGAGTCGGTGGCGATCACCCGGCTCATCCTCGACATCTATCGCGACTTCGGCTTCGAGGATGTGCGCATCAAGTTCGCCGACCGGCCGCCCAAGCGAGTCGGCAGCGATGAGGTCTGGGACCGCGCCGAGGAGGCGCTGAAGGTGGCCTGCCGGGCCGCGGGCATCGACTACTCCCTCAATCCGGGCGAGGGCGCCTTCTATGGCCCCAAGCTCGAGTTCGTCCTGCGGGACGCCATCGGCCGCGACTGGCAGTGCGGCACGCTGCAGGTGGACTTCAACATGCCGGGGCGGCTCGGCGCCTATTACATCGACGAGCAGAGCCACAAGCGCACCCCCGTGATGCTCCATAGAGCCATGTTCGGCTCGCTCGAGCGCTTTTTCGCCATTCTCCTCGAGCATCATGCCGGCCGGCTGCCGGCCTGGCTCGCGCCCGTGCACGCCGTGGTGATGAGCATCACCGACCGCCAGGACGAATACGTCCACTCGGTTACGGAATTCCTGAAAAATCAGGGTGTTCGCACCGTGCCCGACTTGCGGAACGAGAAGGTGGGCTTTAAGATTCGCGAGCACACGCTGCAGCGTGTTCCGTATCTATTGGTCGCTGGCGATAAGGAGGTCGCCGCACATCTATTATCAGTGCGCACCCGAAGCGGCAAGGACCTGGGCACGATGACCCCGGAGGCATTTAGTGAGCGCCTCCGCATCGAGCTCTCGAGCCGCGGGCGCCGTACGTTGGAGGATTGACGCATCGCTAGTGCAACAAAGCGGGTTCGGCGCAATGACGAGATCAGCGCGCCGCAACTGCGAGTGATCGCGGCCGACGGGTCCCAGGCCGGAGTGATGACCCGCTCATAGTATATGAATAAGGCAGACTCTTCGGAACTCGATCTGGTGGAGGTATCGCCGACGGCGGAGCCGCCTGTGGTGCGCATCATGGATTACGGGAAATTCTTGTTCGAGCAGAACAAGAAGGCCCACTCGGCGAAGCGCAAGCAGAAG
>JBOIAB010000267.1:0-6200 GCA_050738635.1 Steroidobacteraceae bacterium | reverse complement strand
CTCTTCTACCGCGTGGCGGCGGTCTGGGGCTCGCACTCCGGCTCGCTCATCCTCTGGATCTTCCTGCTCGCCTGTTGGTCGGTGGCAGCCGCCTTCGGCACCTCGCGCCTGCCGAAGGCATTCGCTTCCAGAGTGCTCGGGGTGCTCGGCCTCATCAGCTTCGGTTTCCTGCTCTACACCCTCGCCACCTCGAACCCGTTCCTGCGCCTCGATCCGCCCTGGCCCGATGGTGAGAGCTTAAATCCCATCCTCCAGGATCCGGGCCTCGCCGGCCATCCGCCCATTCTCTATACCGGCTACGTCGGTCTGGCGGTCGCGTTCGCCTTCGCGGGCGCCGCCATGCTCGAAGGCCGGCTCGATAAGGACTGGGCGCGCTGGACGCGACCATGGACCACGGCCGCGTGGGCGTTTCTGACGTGCGGCATCGCCCTCGGCAGCTGGTGGGCGTACTACACGCTGGGGTGGGGCGGCTTCTGGTTCTGGGATCCGGTGGAGAACGCTTCCTTCATGCCGTGGCTCATGGCGACCGCGCTCATCCATTCGCTGGCCGTGACCGAGAAGCGTGGACTCTTCAAGAGCTGGACGCTGCTGCTGGCAGTGCTCGCTTTCTCGCTGAGCCTCGTCGGCACCTTCCTGGTGCGTTCCGGCGTGCTGGTTTCCGTGCACTCGTTCGCGGCGAGCCCGACGCGTGGCACGTTCATCCTGGCTTTCCTCATCGTGATGATCGGCGGCGCGCTCGCGCTCTACGCCTGGCGGGCGCCGCTCTTGAAGTCCGAGGCCGGCTTCGAGCTGACCGCGCGCGAGTCGTTCCTCCTCTTCAACAACATCCTGCTCGTAACCGCCTGCGCGACGGTGTTCGCTGGCACGATCGCGCCGCTCATCTCCTCGGCGCTCAATCTCGGCAAGCTTTCCGTTGGCGCGCCGTATTTCAACCCGACATTCCTCCTCTCGATGCTGCCGCTCCTGGCATTGCTTTCGGTCGGCATCCACTCGCGCTGGAAGCGGGGCAAGCTGAGTGACCGTGCCCGGCCCATCATCCTGACTCTGATCGCCGCGGCGGTGATCGGCTGCGCGGTGATCTTCGGCCTCTTCACCGGCGGCCGCGTCCTCGGCCCGGTGGGCGTCGCGCTCGGCGCGTGGATCATCCTTTCGTCGCTGATCGATCCCATCGACCGCCTGCGCCGCCATATCACCATCCCGCGTGCGGTGCTCGGGATGACGCTGGCGCACATCGGCCTCGGCATGTTCGTCATTTCCATCACGGCGGTGGAGGGGTTCACGGCGGAGCACGATGTGGCGCTTGCAGTAGGCAGCACCGCGCAGATGGGCGCGTATCAATTCCGGTTCGAGGGCGTGCAGCCTCTCGAAGGGCCCAACTACAGCGGTGTCGGAGGCACCGTGATCGTTACCCGTGATGGCGCGCCCGTCGGGATCATGCACCCCGAGAAGCGCCAGTACTGGGTGCAGCACACCGTAACCACCGCATCCGCGATCCGCATGTACCGCACCAGCAACATCCTGGTCGCGTTGGGGCAGGACCTGGGTAACGGCAGCTGGAGCCTGCGCCTGCAGGTGCGGCCGCTCGTGTCCTTCATTTGGCTGGCCGCCTTCATCATGGCGGCCGGCGGCATGCTCGCCATCTCGGACCGCCGCTACCGCCTGGCGCCGGCCGAGGAGCCGGCCGCTTCTCCCGCCGGGGCGCTCACCCGGGGTGAAGCCGGATGAGCCGCCTGCGCTACATCATTCCCTTAGGCGTCTTCGCGCTGCTGGTGGCGGTGCTGGCGATCGGCATCAAGCAATCGCCCGACAAGGACCTCATTCCCTCACCGCTCATCGGCAAGCCGGCGCCCGAATTCTCACTGCCGAGCCTGACCGATCCCGGCCATCGGGTCAGCTCGGCGCAGCTGCTGGGCCACTGGTATCTTTTCAATGTCTGGGGCACCTGGTGTGTGTCGTGCCGCATGGAGCACGACATGCTGCTCAAGATCAAACAGTCGCGCATCATTCCGCTGGTCGGGCTCGACTGGAAGGACGACCAGGCCGATGCGCTCTCGTTCCTCAAGGATGCGGGCGATCCCTATGCGACCATCGCGGTGGACCGCGACGGCAGCGAGGCGATCATGTGGGGTGTCTACGGCGCTCCCGAGACCTTCCTCGTCAATCCGCAGGGCGTCGTCGTCTACAAGTACATCGGCCCGATCACGCAGCAGGCCTGGGAGCAGGAGATCCTGCCGCGGCTGCCCACGGGCCAGACGGCGGCCACTCCGTCGAGCTCATGATGTCAGCCCGCGCCGCTTCCATCTTCGTCGTCGCTCTGATGACCGCGCTCCTGCTCGGCTCGACCACCGCCTACGCCATCGCGCCGGAGCAGATGCCGACACCGCAGCTCGAGGCGCGCTATCTCGCGCTCATCCATGGATTTCGCTGCATGCAGTGTCAGGACGAGTCGCTCGCCGACTCGCCGGTCGATCTCGCCGCCGACATGCGCCGGCAGGTCCGCGACATGTTGCACGCCGGCAAGAGCGACCAGCAGATCCGCGATTTCATGGTGTCACGCTACGGTTACTTCATCCTCTTCAAGCCGCCGTTCGTCGCCAAGACCGCGTGGCTCTGGTTGACACCGGGCGTGCTGCTCCTCGTCGGACTGATCGGCGCATTCACCGTCATTCGTAAGCGCGCGGCGCTGGCTGCGACGGACCTCGAAGACAACGACCTGACGGATGCGTAGCCGATGATTGCCTTCATCGTTATTGCCGCGGTGCTCGCGGCAGCCTGTGTGGCGATCATCGCCGTGCCGCTCCTCAAGGCGGTACCCGCGACTCCCCGGGCGGCGTGGACCGCCATTGCGGCAACCTGCGTGTTGGCCGCCGGCTCGGTGGGGCTCTACGCCGCCTGGAGCAATTGGTCATGGCAGAAGTCCCCGGGCGTCGCCTCGCCCGAAGGGATGGTGGAGAAGCTGGTCCACCAGCTCAATGACAATCCCGACGATCTCACCGGGTGGCTCATGCTCGGACGCTCGTACGTCGCGCTGCAGGAGTATCCGCTCGCCGTGCGCGCCTACCGGCGGGCGGATCAGGCGGCGAACGGCCGCAGCCCCGATGCGCTCATCGGCGAGGCCGACGCCCTCATGCAGATCGATGACACGCAGATCACCCGCCAGGCCGGCCAGCTCGTCGAGCGCGCGCTGGCGATCGATCCGACCTCACCGAAAGCGCTCTTCTTCGGAGCGGCCGTGGCGTTGCGCCGAGGCGACCTGCCGCTGGCACGGGCGCGTTTCAGCAGGCTTCTCGGCCTCAATCCGCCGGATGATGTGAAGGCGATTCTGCAACAGGAGATCTCCGGCATCGATCGCCAGCTCGCCGCCGCCCACCCTGATCCCGCTGCTTCTCCTCCAAAGGTTCCCTGACCGATCCAACGGAAGTTGTAGGAGCCGGCTGACTTCCGCGCGGCACCAACCGGGCGCGAGGCTGCGGCCGGCATGCCTCTTGCTGGGTTCTAGCTGCTCGCTGGCCAGGATGTTCTTTTGAAGTCCGTGGGCCGCACATCGATTGCTGCCGCTGTGGTTGCCCGCGAGCGTCAATGAACCCAGCTTGTGTGAGGAGGTTAGTGATGGCTCAGTTATCAGGTCATGACGGACGCAGCTCGGAAGGTCGGACGTCCAATCGAGGGTTCGCCTCGATGAATGCGGAGCGGCAGCGGCAGATCGCCAGCATGGGCGGCAAGGCCGTGCCCGACGAGAAACGGAGTTTCTCGCAAAACAGGCGTCTGGCAGCAGAAGCCGGCCGTAAAGGCGGGCAGAGCGTGCCCGGCGCAAAGCGCAGCTTCTCGCAAAATCGCGAGCTCGCAGCCACCGCCGGGCGCAAGGGCGGACAGAGCGTACCGGATGAGAAGCGCAGCTTCTCGCAGAACCCGGAGCTTGCCGCCGAAGCCGGCCGCAAGGGTGGACAGGCGAGCCATGGCGGCGGAGGAGAGGCCCACCGCGAATCGAGGTCCTGAGGCGCCCCTTTAGGGCCGATATTGCCGGTGGCCATCGCGCTGCCGGCCCCTCTCTTTGGGCATCTCTTGCAAAGATTGCCCTCCAGTTTGCAGTTCTTACCGATCCGCTTGCGTCCAAGGTGTCATTGACGGCTGCACACCCGAGGACTAGTGTTCCCGCGAGCAGAAACTAGGGGAGCCCCGGCAAGGGGCTGAGAGGCCAATGGCGCCGATAGGCGCGGCGTGGCGACCCTCGAACCTGATCCAGTTCATGCTGGCGTAGGAAAGTTCTCCTTTCGCTTTCTGACGACGGCTTCGCTGGATCTTCCGCGGTCCCACCGCTCGAGGAGCATCCACGATGAGTGCCGTCCCGCTGACCGTCGTCTCCGACTCGCTGCCCGCATCCCGCAAGGTCTTTGCGTCCGGCAGTGTCCATCCCCAGGTACGTGTCCCCATGCGGGAAATCACGCTGCATCCGTCAGCGGGGGAACCACCGCTCATCGTTTACGACTCTTCGGGTCCCTACACCGATCCCGCGGTGCGCATCGACATCGAGCGCGGCCTCGCGCGTCTGCGCGACGAGTGGATCCTGGCTCGTGGCGATGTGGTCGCCAGCGAGGGACGGGCCGTGCGCCCGGAAGACAATGGGCTCACGGCCAGCAGCACCGCCGGGACGCCAACATTTCCTGTGACACACCGGCCGCTCAAGGCACGTGGCGAAGCGGCGGTCAGCCAGATCGCCTACGCGCGGGCGGGGATCATCACGCCGGAAATGGAGTTCGTCGCGATCCGCGAAAATATCGGCCGCCAGCGCCGCGCCGCCGGTGCGCGCGACGGTCAGTCCTGGGGCGCGGCGATTCCGGACTTCGTCACGCCGGAGTTCGTGCGCGCCGAGGTCGCGGCCGGTCGCGCCATCATCCCGGCCAACATCAATCACCCGGAGTCGGAGCCGATGATCATCGGCCGCAACTTCCTGGTGAAGATCAATGCCAACATCGGCAATTCCGCCGTTGCCTCCTCCACCGCGGAGGAAGTGGACAAGATGGTCTGGGCCATCCGCTGGGGCGCGGATACGGTGATGGACCTCTCCACCGGACGCAACATCCACACCATCCGGGAGTGGATCCTGCGCAATTCGCCGGTGCCCATCGGCACCGTGCCGATCTATCAGGCGCTCGAGAAGGTGGGCGGCATCGCCGAGGAGCTCACCTGGGAAGTGTTCCGCGACACGCTGATCGAGCAGGCGGAGCAGGGCGTCGACTATTTCACGATCCACGCGGGCGTGCGGCTGCACTACGTACCGCTGACCGTCAACCGCGTCACCGGCATCGTCTCCCGCGGCGGCTCCATCATGGCGAAATGGTGCCTCGCGCATCATCGCGAGAGCTTCCTCTACGAGCACTTCGAGGAGATCTGCGAGATCTGCCGCGCGTACGACGTCAGCTTCTCCCTGGGCGACGGCCTGCGCCCCGGCTCGATCGCCGACGCCAACGATGCCGCCCAGTTCGCGGAGCTCGAGACCCTGGGCGAGCTGACGCGCATCGCCTGGAAGCGGGACTGTCAGGTGATGATCGAGGGGCCGGGCCACGTGCCCATGCACAAGATCAAGGAGAACATGGACAAGCAGCTCGCCACCTGTGGCGAGGCGCCGTTCTACACCCTCGGACCGCTCACCACCGACATCGCGCCGTGCTATGACCACATCACTTCCGCCATCGGTGCGGCGATGATCGGCTGGTACGGCACCGCGATGCTCTGCTACGTCACCCCGAAGGAGCATCTGGGTCTTCCCTATCGCAACGACGTCAAGACAGGCGTCATCACCTACAAGATCGCCGCGCACGCCGCCGATCTTGCCAAGGGTCATCCGGGCGCGCAGGAGCGTGACAACGCGCTGTCGCGGGCGAGGTTCGATTTCCGCTGGGGCGATCAGTTCAACCTGTCCCTCGATCCGGATACCGCCTGCGCCTTCCACGACGCGACGATGCCGAAGGAAGCGCACAAGGTCGCGCACTTCTGCTCCATGTGCGGCCCGAAGTTCTGCTCCATGAAGATCTCGCACGAGCTGGCGGCCACGGCGCGCGAGCAAGAGTTGCACGCACGCGAGCAGGGCATGCGCGACATGGCGGAAAAGTTTCGCAGCGTCGGCGAGCTGTACGTGCCGGCGCCCGGGGCTGGAGCTTCCTGAGGCGGGAGCAATTGCCCCATGCAGGTGACCATCCTCG
>JBOIAB010000266.1:0-11999 GCA_050738635.1 Steroidobacteraceae bacterium | reverse complement strand
CTGCTGCGCCGCCCCTGGCGCAGCAGCCGGCCCGTTCTCACTTATGTTCAGACAGCGCTTCGTCCCGGGCGCGCGGACTTGTAGAATCGGAGCTCCATAACTCGGAAGCCTCATGAACCCCCGGGATCTCGCCTGTGCCGCGTTGCTCGCGGCAGTCTTGGGAGGAGCGCCCCTCGCGACCGCAACCGCCGCGATTCCGGCCGCGGTTGCCGGCACACGCGTTCCCTCGCTCGCGCCGATGATCCGCAAGGTATCGCCCGCGGTAGTCACCATCGCGACACGCGGCGTCATGCCTGGTAGCGACGACGGCGGCGATCCGTTGCGCGATGATCCTTTCTATAACCGCTTCTTCCACGGCCTCCCCGATCAGGCTCCCGACCAGCAGCCCTTCGCGGC
The DNA here is from genome assembly GCA_050738635.1 of Steroidobacteraceae bacterium. Classification (GTDB taxonomy): domain Bacteria; phylum Pseudomonadota; class Gammaproteobacteria; order Steroidobacterales; family Steroidobacteraceae; genus 13-2-20CM-66-19. The sequence goes on along the minus strand of JBOIAB010000266.1, from coordinate 11,603 downwards.
CGCCGGCTCCGGCGTGATCGTCGATGCCAGACACGGCTACATTCTCACCAACGCCCATGTGGTGGAGCACGCCACGACGATCACCGTCACCCTTCAGGACGGGCGCAATCTCAAAGCCAAGGTCGTCGGCACCGATCCGCCGTCCGACATCGCCGTGGTGAAAATCGCTGCCCACGGCCTGGAGCAGATCCGCTTCGGCGATTCCGCCAGGCTGTCCGTCGGTGATTTCGTGGTGGCGATCGGCAACCCGTTCGGACTGCCGCATTCGGTGACCTCGGGGATAGTCAGCGGCCTGAAGCGCTCCGGGTTCAGCCCGGATGATTTCGAGAGCTACATCCAGACCGACGCGTCCATCAATCCCGGCAACTCGGGCGGCGCTCTCGTCGACCTGCGCGGTGACCTGGTCGGCATCAACACCGCCATCCTCTCCGGCAGCGGCGACAACATCGGCATCGGCTTCGCGATTCCGGTCAACACGGCGAAGCGCGTGATGCAGCAGCTCATCCAGTATGGCGCCGTGGATCGCGGGCAGCTCGGTTTGAACGTGTACGCGGTCACACCGGCGGTAGCGCGCTCGCTCGGGTTGCGCAAGGCGACGGGCGGACTCGTGGCGCAGGTGATCCCCGGCTCGCCGGCCGAGAAGGCCGGCATCCGCGCCGGGGATGTGGTCACCGCCATCGCGGGGCACCACGTCAAGTCGAACACCGACCTGCGCGATGCGATCGGATTGCTTCGCGTCGGCGACCAGGTCACCATCGATCTGCTGCGCGACGGCCGGCGCGAGCAACGCCATGCCGTACTGGCCAACACCCTTGCCAGGGCTCCGGCCGTTGCGGCAACGGATCGCCATGCCGGCGGTCGCGCCAAGCAACACTGAGATGGCATCGCCGCTGAATATCTGCGTTCTCGGCGGCACCGGCTTCGTCGGCACGGAGCTCATCACGCGCCTGGTGCGCGCCGGACACTGGGTGCGGGTACCCACGCGCAGTCTCGGCCACGGCCAGCATCTGCGGGTCCTGTCGACCGTCGAGCTCGTGAACGCGAACGTCCATGAGCCGCGCACGCTCGGCCAGCTCCTCGCCGGCATGGATGCGGTCATCAATCTCATCGGCATCCTCAACCCGAGCGGCCGCGCCACCTTCCAGGCGGTGCATGTGGACCTCGCCGCGAAGCTGGTCGCCGCGGCGCACAGCGGCAAAATCCGCCGCTTGCTGCAGATGAGCGCGGCGGGCGCGGATCGGGAGCGCGGACCCTCCCGCTATCTGCGCTCCAAGGGCGAGGCGGAAGCGCTGATTCGCGCCGCCGGCGCGCATCTCGGCTTCACCATCTTTCGTCCCTCGGTGATCTTCGGCCCGCGCGATTCGCTCACCAACCGCTTCGCCTCACTGCTGCGGGTCTCTGCCGGAATCCTGCCCCTCGCCCGTTCGCAGGCGCGTTTCGCGCCGGTATATGTGGGGGATGTCGCGGACGCCTTCGTGCGTACGCTCGATGACCGCGGGAGCTTCGGCGGGACTTACGAGCTCTGCGGCCCGGACGTCCTGACACTCGAGCAACTCGTGCGGATGACCGCGGCGGTCGCCCAGGTCCCCTGCCACATGGTGCGGCTGCCGGACGTGCTCGGCTTCCTGCAGGCGCTGGTCCTCGGTCTGGTTCCCGGTAAGCCGTTCTCACTGGACAACTTCCGCTCGCTGTCGATCGACAGCGTTTGCGCGCAGGACGGTCTTGCCCGTCTCGGGATCTCACCGCGACGCATCATGGCGCTGCTGCCGTTTTATCTCGGCCCTCTCACCGGGCCGAACGAGCTCAACGCGGCCCGCAGGACCGACTACTAGTATTGTCGGGGCGGAGACGGCTCGCGGCTGACCCGGGCGAGGAATACAATCCGCTCATGGCTCTCTTCGACTCGCTCGGCTTCTCCTGGGATCGGGGCTCGATACCCCGGCATTGGCCGCACGCGTCTGTCGAACGTGCCACGTTTCGATTCGCTCGAATGCTCCCGCAGTACGTCTGGGATGCAGGGGTACTGGAGGGCAACCCATTCACGTTCCCCGAGGTCAAGACACTCCTGGACGGCGTGACCGTGGGTGGCCGGAACCTGTCTGACCAGGAGCAGATACTCAATCTCGCCCAGAGCTCCAAGTATCTCCTCGACCTGGTCCGGAGCCAGGAATTCAGGCTCGACAAGAGCTCCTTCTGCGCTTTGCACGCACAGGTAGCACGCCAGGAAGCTCTCGAGTGGGACCATTTTCGTGGCGAGGGCGCCGAGGTGCACTTCACACCCGACGTCGCCTTGGGAGCGCGCGGAACATATACGCCACCGCCGACCGAGCCAGGCGCAGAGCGTCTCAATGCAATTTTCTCGAAGGGGCTGGTTGCATTGCGGGAGAACGTCGCTAATACGTTTGAGCGCGCGTCGGGTTTTTTCTTATTCGGCTCACTGCAACAATTCTTCTTTGACGGCAACAAGCGCACCTCGCGTTTCATGATGAATGGCGCTCTGATGATGGAGGGAATAGACGCCATCAGCATCCCAGCCACACGAGCCGCGGAATTCAACTCAAAGATGGTTGAGTTCTACACTACTCGGGACGCCACACGGATGATGGGCTTCGTTCTGGAGTGCCATCCCGAGTTTTCCCGCATTCGCGAGCTCAATCCTGAGCTGTCGCTAGTGCGCGATGCGCCCGCAATCAGACAGTATCGCTTCGATGATCCGGTGCCCGAAGCCACTCAGTCGGTGGCTCCTGCCGGACGCGCGACGGAGGTTTCAGCCGCTCGCGAACGTCGCAGCGAGCCCGCGCCCAAGGCAAAACTCTCCGCCGAGGAACTACGGCGGCGCGCGGTGCAAAATTGGCGCAAGTTATACGGACCTGAAGCCGGCGTTGCAGACCGTGAAAGCGAGCCGAACGAGCAAGACGCGCCGCGACGCAGGCGGGACGCCGATCTCGACCCCTCAGGTGAATGACCTGATCACCGCCAGCCGCTTGTCGCGGATGCGCTCCCCGATCGCGGCCCCCGCCAGTCCCTGACGCTCGCTCGCGTCCAGGCTCACTGCCGCCGCCGCGGCGCGCGCCCGCAGAAGATAGTCGCGTTGGGGGTAGGGTTGTGCCTCGAGTCCGGTACGTCCGCGCGCGTCGGCCTCACACGCCGCCAGCATCTCCTCGAAACGTTCCGGCCGGCGAAATGCATCTGTCGCCTCGAGCAGTTTCAACACCGTGGTCGGACGCAGCTCCGCTGCACGATGAACCACGGCGTGATGGCGCGCGGTGAGCACCGCCAGATCGCGAAAGCCGTTCGGCACCTTGAGCCGCGCGCACAACGCCTCGATCAGCGGCACGCCGGCCTCCTCGTGCCCCCGATGGCTCGGCCAGTGGTCCGGCGCGGTCAACGCCTTGCCGAGGTCATGCATCAGGACCGCAAACCGCACCGTCGTGGCGGCGCCACTCGCGGCCGAATAGCTCAGCGCCAGCATGACATGCACGCCGGTGTCGACTTCCGGATGCCAACGGGGCGGCTGCGGCACACCGTAGAGCGCCGCCAGCTCCGGGAAAATGATCTGCAGCGCGCCGCATTCACGCAGCGTCTCGAAGAAGACGTCCGGACGGGGCTCGCCCAGCGCCCGCTCGGTCTCCTGCCAGACCCGTTCCGGCACGAGCGCCGTGAGCTCACCTGACTCGCTCATGCTGCGCATCAGCGTGACGGTCTCGTCCGCCACACGGAACCCGAGATCCGCGTAACGCGCGGCAAAGCGAGCCACTCGCAGGACACGCACCGGATCCTCGATGAAGCTCTCCGACACGTGCCGCAGCACCCGCGCCTCCAGGTCCCGGCGGCCGCCATACGGATCCACGATCTCGCCCGCGGCAGTCTCCGCCATCGCGTTGATCGTCAGATCGCGGCGGCGCAGATCCTCCTCCAGGGTCACATCCGGTGAGAACCTGGTGGTGAAGCCGCGATAGCCGGGAGCCACCTTGCGCTCGAGGCGTGCGAGCGCGTATTCCTCATGAGTCTCGGGATGCAGGAAAACGGGGAACTCACGCCCGACCGGAACGAAGCCCTGCTCCGCGAGCTCCTCCGGCGAGGCGCCGACCACGACCCAGTCGTGCTCCTTCACGGGACGCCCGAGCAGCCGGTCCCGCACAGCACCGCCGACCAAGTACACCTGCATAATGGACACATGGTAACCGAGAAGGCCCTCCCCGCCCGCATGCGGGCCGCAGGGAAAGCCGCGCGGCTGACGCTCACCGTCTTGCTGCTTGCCGTAGTCTCCGGCTGCACCAGCACGATGTATCTGCTGCAGGCGGCGAACGGGGAGTGGCACGTGATCCACGGACGCAAGCCAATCGTGGAGGTGATCGACGATCCGCAAACGCCGGAGCCGCTCATCCGGGAGCTCGCGGAGGTGCGCCAGGCCCGAGACTTCGCATCGCATGTGCTCGCGCTGCCGGACAACGACAGCTATCGCACCTATGTCAAGATCGACCGCCCGTTTGTCGTATGGAATGTGGTTGCGGCGCCCGCTCTCTCGGTGCGGCCGAAGGAGTGGTGTTTCCCGATCGCCGGCTGCGTGGCCTATCGGGGCTATTTCAAAGAGAAGCGCGCCGTGGCCTTCGCCGCGGCACTGAAGCAGCGCGGCTATGACGTCGTGATCGAGGGCGTGCCCGCATACTCCACCCTCGGCAAGCTCCCCGACCCGGTCATGAGCACGATGATGCGCTACGGCAGCGACGAGCTCGTGTCCACGATCTTCCACGAGCTCGCGCATCAGCTGCTTTACGTGCGGAACGATTCACGCTTCGATGAAGCGTTCGCGGTCACGGTCGAGGAAGAGGGGCTGAAGCGCTGGCTCGAATACCAGGGCCGGCCCGCGCGCATCGCGCAGTTACGCAAGGAGCGCGCCGAGGACCAGCAGTTCATCGCACTGTTGCGGCAAACTCGCGATCGGTTGGCGCAGGTTTACGCTGCGGATGCGCCGCGCGCGGCAAAGCTGAGCGCGAAGCAGCGGCTTTTCGCCCAGTTGGCGGCTGACATCCAGGCGCTCGAGCACCGCCTCGCGGTCCGCTTCCCGCTCTACGACCAGTGGATCGCCGACGGCCTCAACAACGCGGAGCTGGTGTCCGTGGGCACCTACAACGACTGCGTACCGGGGTTTGAGCGCCTGTTGCGGCAGGAAGGTAATGACCTGCCGCGGTTCTACGCGGCGGCCCGCAGACTGTCACGGCAACCACAGGCGGCGCGCGACGCGCAGCTCTGCTCCAGTGCCGCCTCGCTCACAGCGAGTGCCGCAGATCCTGCAGTGCGAACCCGGCCAGCGCCACATCACATTGCCGCCTCAGCGCCATCACTTTGAAGGCCTCGCCCATCTCCCCGGGCAACAGCAGCCGGCGCGCCTCACCCGCCAGCCGTGCGTGCTCGACGGTGTCGGTCGACTCCGCGAGCAGTTGCTCGATGCCGGTCGCCAGCAGAAACGCAGCCTGCGTGCAAAAGCCCGTGACATCCAACCCGCAGACAACCGCCGCCTCCGCCACGCGCGTGAAATCGACCCAGGCGGTGATGTCCTGCACGCCGATGTTGCTGTAGGGATCGTCATGCACGCGCTGCTTGAAGTGGCAGCGCAAGGTGCCTGCGGTTCGCTGTGCGTGGTAGTAATGCGCCCGGGGCAGTCCGTAGTCGAACATCAGCATGAGGCCGCGGTCGAGGCACGCCGCGACGGCCGCGATCCACGGCTCGACTCGTGTGCAGATCTCAGAGGCGTATCCATCCGCAAGCGGCGCCTGCAGCGCTCCCGCCACGGCCGCCCAAGCGCGGGCGAGCTCCTCGGCGGGCGCGGCCTCGCGCTCGATGAAAGCCGCGGCTGATGAGGGCGTTGTCTCGCCTCCTTCCGCCACCCCCAGCTCCCTCACGGCTCCGTCCCGTAGGATGAATCGCCGGCAGGGCAGCGCATCCAGCACCTCATTCGCCACGATCACGCCGTTGATCGGCCGTTCCGGCAGCCGCTGCAGCCACACCACCCGTTCCCGGATCTCCCGCGGAAGCCTGGCCAGGCGCCTTTGCTGCCGCTCGGCGAGGTCGGCGCTGACCTCCAGGATGGCGTATCGCGCGGGCAGCTTGCCGAGCGCCGCCAGGCTCTCGAGAATCACCGCCGCCATGCGCCCCGTGCCGGCGCCCAGCTCCAGGATCTCGTCGCCGCCGGCGAGCACCTGGGCGCACTGTCGCGCCACGCAGCGGCTGAAGAGGTCGGAGATCTCCGGGGCGGTGACGAAATCGCCTCCCAACCCGAGCTTCACGCTGCCCGCACTGTAGTAGCCGAGCCCCGGGGCGTAGAGCGCCAGCTCCATGAATCGCTCGAACGGGATCCAGCCCCCCGCGGCGCGGATGCGCTCACGTATCAGCGCGTTGACCGCGCTCGAGTGAGCTTCTTCTTCCGCTGATAGCGCCGGCATCATAATGTACGCATCTGATGCCAGACCCGACCGCCACCGACAATACCTACGCCGCGCCTCTTGCAGGCAAGGCAGCGCTGGTCACGGGCGCCGCACGCCGCGTAGGTGCCGCCATCGTGCGGGCCTTGCACACAGCCGGCGCCAGCGTGGTGCTGCACTACCGCAGCTCCTCGGAGGAAGCGACCGCGCTGGCGCAGGACCTCAACAACGTTCGACCGGGCTCGGCGACGCTCGCGCAATGCGACCTGCTCGACAGCGCCGCCGTAACGGCAATGGGCCGCGCTGCCGCAACAGCCTTCGGCGGCCTGGACATCCTGGTCAACAACGCCTCGTCCTTCTATCCGACCCCGCTCGGCGACATCGACGAGGACGACTGGAACGATCTCATCGGCACCAATCTCAAGGCACCGCTCTTTTTGGCGCAGGCGGTCGCGGTCACACTGCGCGAGCGCGGCGGCCTCATCGTCAATCTCGCCGACATTCACGGCCTGCGCCCCATGCGCCGCCATCCGGTGTACTGCGTCGCGAAAGCCGGCCTCATCATGCTGACGAAGTCGCTGGCGCGGGAGCTCGGGCCGCAGGTGCGAGTCAACGCGATCGCGCCGGGGCCGGTCATGTGGCCGGAGGATGGCGTCGACGACGCGCTGCGCGATGAGATCATCAGCCGCACCGCCCTGAAGCGCGTCGGGTCGGCGGAAGACGTCGCCCGTGCCGTGCTTTTCTTCGCCCACGAGGCGCCGTTCGTCACGGGACAGATCCTCGCGGTGGATGGCGGCCGGAGCATCGGCTGGTAGTCTCGTCGAAGGCGCCCATCCTGTGCCTGGGCTACCGATCGGTACTGGCATGCACCTGCACCAACGGGTGCGCCGCACGATCGAAGCGCTGCCACAGCTCCCCGATGGTCAGCTTCTCGGTCGGATGCACGAGATCGGGTGCGAGCTCCGCCAGCGGCCCCAGCATGTAGGCCCGTTTCAGCAGATCCGGGCGCGGCAGCTTGAGGTGTGGCTCCTGACAGACCAGATCCCCATAGAGGAGCACATCCAGGTCCATGGAGCGCGGTGCCCAGCGCGGCGCTGAGCGCGGCCGGCCGCAGCGCTCCTCGATGGCATGCAGCCGCTGCAGCACCTCGCCGACCGGAAGCTCCGTCGCGAAGCCGGCGACGAGGTTGATGAAGTCCTCGCCCTCGAACCCCACCGCCCGGTTGCGATACCAGGCGGAGAAGCGCGTGCCGGGGAATTGCCGCTCCAGCTCGCGCGCGGCCATGGCCAGGTGCCGCTCGGGCTCGACGTTGCTGCCGGCGGCGATATAGACCTGAGGCATGGCCCCGCCCGTCAGCTGCGCGCCGCCGCGGCAGCGGTCAGGTCGGACCGGTTGCGCTCGATGACGACACCGACATCGCGCGAGCTGCGGATCGCGCCCGGCTTGTTGAGCGAGATGCGCACCCACTCCAGCCCGAACTCCTCCAGCAACAGCATGGCAAGACGATGCGCCAGGGACTCGACCAACTTGAATTCCGAGGCCTCGATGTACGCCAGCACGCGCTTGGCGACCCGTTTGTAGTCGACCGTATCGGCGACGTCATCGCTGACCGCGGCGCGGCGACAATCCACGGGCAGCTCGAGATCCACCACGACGGTCTGCTTGAGGCGCCGCTCCCAGTCGATGAAGCCGATGATGCACTCGCCGGTCAGGCCTCGCAGGAAGATGCGGTCATCCGCTTGGGTCGGGCTCGTCATGGCTGCTTAGGACCGCGCCGCCTTGGAGCTGGCATTGTATTGCAACGGCACCGCGGCAAGCGTCTCGAGCGGCCATTGGGCGCGCGCCTGGATCGCGAGACCCTCGTGCTCTCCCGCCTTGAGCCGCGCGAGGCCCGCCACGGCGATCATCGCCGCGTTGTCGGTGCAGAACTCGAGGCGCGGATAGTACACGCGCCCGCCCCGCCGGCCGACCGCGTCGGTGAGTGTTGCACGCAGGTGCTGATTGGCGCTCACGCCGCCCGAAACCACGAGCGCGTCCAGTCCGGTGGCATCGAGTGCCCGCACCGCCTTGGCGGCGAGCGTGGCGACGATCGCCTCCTCGACGCCGCGTGCGACGTCGGCCCGCAATTGCGGCGTCAGCTCCCGGCCGCGAAGTGAGTGCAGCACCGCAGTCTTCAGGCCGGAGAAACTGAGCTCGAGGCCGGGCCGATCGAGCATCGGCCGCGGAAACCGGCAGGCACCGGGGGTGCCGCTGCGTGCCAGGCGCGCCAGCTCCGGGCCACCCGGGTAAGGCAGACCCAGGAGCTTGGCCGTCTTGTCGAAGGCTTCGCCCGCGGCGTCGTCCCGGGTATCGCCCAGGACGCGGTAGCGTCCGATACCCCCCACCTCTATCAGCTGGGTATGTCCTCCCGAGACGAGGAGAGCCACGTGCGGAAACGGCGGCGGCTCGGGCTCGAGGAGCGGTGCGAGCAGATGCCCTTCCAGGTGGTGCACGCCCACTGCCGGCACCTCCCAGGCGTAGGCCAGGCTGCGTGCCAGCGCGGCGCCGGTGAGCAGCGCTCCGATCAGCCCGGGGCCGGCCGTGAAGGCAATGCCGGCCAGCCCCTCGGGGGCCGTATCGGCGCTCGCCAGCACCTGGCGCACCAGGGGCAGCAGCCGGCGCACGTGATCGCGGGAAGCCAGCTCCGGGACGACGCCCCCGTAGACGCGGTGCAGCTCCACCTGGCTGTAAAGCTCATGCGCCAGCAGTCCCCGGGACTCATCGAGGACGGCCGCGGCACTCTCGTCGCAGGAGGACTCGATCGCGAGGACGCGGAATGCTTCTTTTGCCTTTGCCATGAGCCTCAACTAGAATTGCGCGCCCGTTTTTCCGGTCGTTGCCGGTCCCACTTGCCCATATTCTGGCCCTGAGGTTTCGATGCCGAGCGTCCGTATCCGTGAGAATGAATACTTCGATGCCGCCCTGCGGCGTTTCAAACGAGCTTGCGAGAAGGCCGGCATTCTCACCGAGCTGCGCCGGCGCGAATTCTACGAGAAGCCGACCCAGGAGCGGAAACGCAAGAAGGCCGCCGCGATCAAGCGCCATATGAAGCGCATCTCGCGCGAGGGCGTGCGCTCCTCCCGCTGATCGTCGTCCCGCATGACTCTCAAGGAACGCATCACGGAGGACATGAAGAGCGCCATGCGCGCGGGCGAGAAGGAGCGCCTCGGCACCGTCCGTATGGCGCTGGCTGCCATCAAGCAACGCGAAGTCGACGAGCGCATTACGCTCGATGATGGTCAGGTGCTCGCGGTGCTGGAGAAGATGATCAAGCAGCGCAAGGAGGCGATCACCCAATTCCAGGCCGGCGGCCGCGCCGATCTGGTGGCGAAGGAGAGCGCCGAAGTCTCGCTCCTCGAAGCCTACCTGCCCGCCCGCCTGAGCGATGCGGAGCTCGATGCGCTGATCACCGGCGCGATCGCCTCCACCGGCGCATCCTCCCCGAAGGACATGGGTAAGGTGATTGCGCTGGTGAAGTCCCAGGCGCAGGGCCGCGCCGACATGGGCGCAGTCAGCGCCCGGGTGAAGGAGAAGCTGGGCCCACGCTGAGGGCGGCCTCGAGTAGAACCCAGCCATCATCCCGCAGAGCTTCATCGACGAGCTGATCGCCCGCGCGGATATCGTGGAGGTGATCGGCTCGCGCGTGCAGCTGAAGAAAGCCGGCCGCGAATACAAGGCCTGCTGCCCGTTCCACAACGAGAAAACCGCCTCCTTCTGGGTCAGCCCCGAAAAGCAGTTCTATCACTGCTTCGGCTGCGGCGCGCACGGCACGGTGCTGCGCTTCCTCATGGAGCACGACCGCATGGCCTTCCCCGAGGCCGTCGAGGAGCTGGCGAGCCGCCTCGGCCTGGAGGTGCCGCGTGAGGCCGGCGCCGCCCCCGCCGCCGAGCGCGATTCCGAGAAGCTCTATGACCTCATGTCCCGCGTGGCGAAGTTCTATGCCGAGGCGTTGTCAGGCGAGCCGCGTGCACGCGAGTACCTGACACGCCGCGGGCTGACCGCCGACACCATCGCGCAGTTCGGCATCGGCTACGCGCCGGACTCCTGGAACAGCGTGCTGAAGCGCTTCGGCACCGGCGAAGCGGAGCGCCGCGCGCTGGCCGACCTCGGCCTGATAATCGAGCGCGACGCGGCGCGGGCCTCGGCGGGCACCATGCGTGAGGCCGACCGGCACTACGACCGCTTTCGCGATCGCATCATGTTTCCCATCCGCGACGCGCGCGGCCGCATCATTGCCTTCGGCGGGCGTGTCATCGACCGTGGCGAGCCGAAATATCTCAACTCGCCGGAGACGGTCCTCTTCCACAAAGGACGCGAGCTCTACGCGCTTTACGAGACCCGCCGCTCGCGCTCCAACCTCGAGCGCCTGTTGGTCGTCGAAGGATATATGGATGCCGTTCGCCTGCATCAGTCGGGTATTCCGTGCGCGGTCGCGACGCTCGGCACGGCAACCACTCCCGAGCACTTCCGGCGCATCGTCCGTCTGGTGAGAGAAGTGGTGTTTGCCTTCGATGGCGACCGCGCCGGCCGCGCGGCGGCCTGGCGCGCCCTGCAGCATGCGCTGCCGGAAGCGCGCGAGGGTCGCGAGATCCGCTTCCTCTTCCTGCCCGAGGGGCACGATCCGGACACGCTCGTCGGCGAAGAGGGCCGCGAGGCCTTCGAGCGTCGCCTCGAGTCCACCCTGCCGCTATCCGAGTACCTGGTACGGGAGCTGTCCGAGCAAACAGAGCTCAGTCACGCCGACGGCCGCGCCCGCTTCGCCGAGAGCGTGCGGCCGCTCGTCGCCAAGGTGCCCGAGGGTGTCTACCGCGAGCTTCTGACGGCCAGGGTTGCCGAGGTCGTCGGCCTTCCGGCCGACCGGCTGCAGGAGATCTGGGCGGGCACCAATCCCTCGCCGACAATCGCGGACCGGGCGCCCACACACTCCGGGGGTGAGAAGGCGCGCACGCGCGTGAGCGCCGGGCGTGGCAGCCTGGTACGCCAGGCCATCGCGCGCCTGGTGAGATTCCCGTCGATCGCCGGCTCGATCAGCGTCGCCGAGCGCACGGGACTCAACACGTGCGAGGAGCCGGGAATCGATCTGCTGCGCGAGCTCTTGGACGACCTGCGTGTGCGCCCGCTCTCAGTTCCCGCTCAAGTCCT
>JBOIAB010000265.1:0-13812 GCA_050738635.1 Steroidobacteraceae bacterium | reverse complement strand
GGTTCTCACGGGTGTGATCGCTGCCAATAATCCCAGCGACGGCCTCGCAATACTTGGGCCGAGCGCTGCGAATACCAAAGTGTATGCGGTTGGAGACAACATTCCGGGCGGCGCCACGTTGCACGCTGTACTCAGCGACCACGTGCTGCTCGAGCGTAACGGTCTGCTGGAAGCGTTGGCTCTGCCGCGCCAGCTCGTGGGAAATACGCCGCCGCCCAGCCTGTCGGCGGCACCGACCGCGCCGGTCATCGATCGAATGCGTGAGCTGGTAAGCCGCGATCCTGGCATCATCGCCGATATCATGCGCCCGGAACCGGTTTTCGCGGGTGGCAAGCAGCAGGGCTTCCGGGTGTACCCCGGTCGCAACCGGGAAGCTTTCGTGCGGCTGGGCCTCAGACCGGGCGACCTCGTGACGGCCATCGACGGTACGCCGCTCGATGACCCGGCGCGGGGGGAGCAGATCCTGAGCACGCTCGGCACTTCCAGTGAGGCGCGCGTCACGATTCTGCGCAATGGCCAGCAACAGGATCTCACTCTCGATCTGGCCGCTGTCGAACAGGAGGCGGAGTCGCTCGCCGGGCCGCAAAATGGGACGTCCGGACCGCCGCCGCCGCGCTCCACGCCGTTCGCGCCCCCGCGGGGCATACGGTAAGGGCGCGGTCCCACCAACGGGGGTTGAGGTTAGTGAAAGGCTTTCGCACATTCGCATGCTGCTTGGCTCTGCTGATCCCGATGCTCGCCGTCCAGGCGCAGCAGGCCGTGCAGCAGGCCATGAGCATCACGCCGAACTTCAAAGACGCGGACATCACGCAGATCGTGCAGGCGGTCGCGGCCGCGACCGGCAAGAGCTTCATTCTCGACCCGCGGGTCCGTGCGCAGGTCACGATGTACTCCTCGGCGCCGATGTCGCCGCCCGCCTTCTACCAGGCGTTCCTGTCCATACTCGAGGTCTACGGCTTCATTGCCGTGCCTGCGGGCCACAATATCGAGAAGATCGTGCCGGACGCCGACGCACGGCAGGATCCCTCGATCGACCTGCCGGCAACCGTCAGCTCCACCTCCGATGAGATCGTCACCCAGGTCATTGCGGTCAAGAACGTGAGCGCGGCGGAGCTGGTACCGATCCTGCGGCCGATGATCCCGCAGTACGGGCATCTCGCCGCCTACCCGCCGTCCAACATCCTCATCATCTCCGACAGGGCGAGCAACGTTCATCGGATGATGGCCATCATCAGCCGCATCGACCAGATCGGGAGCCAGGACATCGATGTGATGCCGCTGCAGAATGCCTCGGCATCTGACGTGGTGCGTACCATCGACTCGCTCAACCAGGGCGCCGGGAACATGCAGGAAGGACAGGTGCCCAAGGTGGTGGCCGACGAGCGCTCGAACAGCATCCTGATCAGCGGCGACCCGGCGCAGCGCCTGCGCATCCGCGCGCTGGTGGCCGAGCTCGACACGCCGCTGCAGTCGGGCGGCAACACCCAGGTCGTCTATCTGCACTACGTCGATGCGTCCAAGCTCGCGCCGAAGCTCAAGGAGCAGATGGCAGAGCTCGCGCAGCTGTCATCGAGCGGCGGCGCCGACTCAGCCGGTAAGAATCCGCAGGCGGCGGCGGAGAAGAATGCGCTCGTCTGGGCGGACTCCCAGAACAACGCGCTGGTCATCACCGCGCCGCCCAAGGTGATGCGCACGGTCCTCGACATCGTCGAGAAGCTCGACCGGCGCCGGCCGGAGGTGCTGGTGCAGGCCATCATCGCCGAGATCGACGTGGACAAGACGGACGACCTCGGCGTCAACTGGGCGGCCTTCTCGAAGAACGACACGGTGCCGCTCGGGGGCTATGTCTCGCCCGTCGGCGGCACCAGCATCGTAGACCTCATCGACGCGGCCAAGAACCCGGCCAATATCACCGATTCGCTGCTCTCCGGCACGACCATCGGCGTCGGCACGATCGCGGCGGGCGGCGAGTCGTTCGCAGCCATGATCCGGGCGCTGCGGACCGACGCCGATACCAACATCGTGTCCACCCCCTCCGCGGTGACGATGAACAACCAGCAGGCGACCCTGAAGGTCGTCCAGGAAGTGCCGTTCGTCACCGGCTCGTATACGAACGCTTCGACAGTCACCAGCAACACCGTCACTCCGTTCCAGACCGTCCAGCAGCAGGAGGTCGGCACCATTCTCAAGGTGACCCCCACGATCTCGGCCGAGGGCAACGCGGTGATGCTCAAGCTGGACGTGGAAAACTCGAGCGTGCTGCCCAACGCCACTACCAACCTCAGCGGCGACCCGACCACGGCCAAGCGCAGCATCACCACCAACGTGCTGATCGAGAACGGCGGCATCGTCGTCCTCGGCGGGTTGATCGACCGCGAGCAGGATCGGACCCACGACCAGGTGCCGTTCCTCGGCAGCATTCCGCTACTGGGGATGCTCTTCAAGAACCGCGGCGATTCGTCCACCCGCGACAACCTGATGATCTTCATCAAGCCGACGATCCTGCGCGACCAGTCCGAGGCCGCCGATCAGACCGGTCGCATCTACAATTACATGCTGGGTCAGGAGAGCGGGATGCACCCCGAGCAGTTCCCGCAGCTGCTCAGGGGCGAGCCGATACCGCGCATGCCGCCGCTGCCCCCGCCGCCGCCGCCCGGCACGCTCGCGGCGCCGAATCCCGAGTCCCCGAAAGCGCAGCCGGAAAAGCCCGAGTCCAAGGCAACGCCGCCGCAAACCGGCCAGGCGGCCCCTGCGCAGACTCACCCGGCGCCGTCGGACACCGCCAAGCCGGCCGCGGCCCAGTCCAACAGCGGCGCCGCGCCGCAGAGCGGAGGCAATCGTTGAACGCCGCAGAAATCATGGACGAGCCGCAGCAGCTGCAGAGCGCCGCCGCCGTGGAGCCGCGGAAGCTCTCCTTCGCCTTCGCGAAGCGTCACGGCGTGCTCATCAAGCAGCTCACGGACGTCGAGGCCGAGTGCGTCTATCGCGAGCATGCCTCGCCACTCGCCCTGGCCGAGGTGCGCCGGTTCGTCGGCCGGCCGCTGAAGCTCGAGCGGGTGCCGGAAGCCGAGTTCGACCTGCTGCTGCGCGAGGTCTATGAGGCAGGGTCCGATGCCATGCAGGCGTCGGTCGAGGGGTTGGACGACACCACCGACCTCGCCCATCTGGCGCTGGAGCTGCCGGAGCAGGCCGATCTGCTCGACAGCGACGACGATGCGCCGATCATCCGCCTGATCAACGCCGTGCTCACCCAGGCGGTGAAGGAGAACGCCTCCGACATCCATGTGGAGCCGTTCGAGAATCGCCTCGTCGTGCGCTTCCGCGTGGATGGGGTGCTGCGGGAGGTGCTGCAGTCGAAGCGCGCCGTGGCGCCGCTCGTGGTCTCCCGTATCAAAGTCATGTCGAAGCTCGACATCGCGGAGAAACGTCTGCCGCAGGACGGGCGCATCAGCCTGAAGATCGCCGGCCGCGCAGTGGACGTGCGCGTCTCGACCATCCCCTCGGGCCACGGCGAGCGCGTGGTGCTGCGTATACTCGACAAGCAGGCGGGACGCCTGGACTTGACCGCCCTCGGCATGGACCCGAAGACCGAGGGTCTGATAGACGAGCTGATACACAAGCCCCACGGCATCCTCCTCGTCACCGGCCCGACCGGCTCCGGCAAGACGACGACGCTCTATGCGGCCCTCGAGCGGCTGAACGACAACACCCAGAACATCATGACGGTCGAGGACCCGATCGAGTATTACATCGACGGCATCGGCCAGACCCAGGTCAACACCAAGGTGGAGATGACCTTCGCGCGCGGCCTGAGGGCCATCCTGCGCCAGGATCCCGACGTCGTCTTGATCGGCGAGATCCGCGACCTCGAGACGGCGCAGATCGCCGTGCAGGCGAGTCTCACCGGACACCTTGTCCTCTCCACCCTGCACACCAATACCGCGGCGGGCGCCGTCACCCGCCTGCGGGACATGGGCATCGAGCCCTTCCTGCTCTCCTCGAGCCTCATCGGCGTGCTGGCCCAGCGGCTCGTGCGGGTGCTGAACCCCGAGAGCAAGCAACCGTTCGAGGCCGGTGAGTACGAGCGGCGGCTCCTAAATCTGGAGCCGCAGGATCCGTCGCCGGTGCTCTACCGCCCGGGGCGCGATGCCATGGGTGGCTACCGCGGCCGCTCCGGCGTCTACGAGCTGATCGTCGTCGACGACAGCATGCGCACCATGATCCACGACGGGGCGAGCGAGCAGGAGCTCGATAGCCACGCCCGCCTGACGACCCCTTCCATCCGCGACGACGGCATCGCCCGAATCCTGCGCGGCGAGACGACCATCGAGGAAGTATTGCGGGTCACCCGCGAGGACTGAGCGGCAGCGCTTCGCCATGGGGGCTTTCGAATACATAGCGCTCGACAACGCCGGCAAGGAGCGCAAGGGCGTCCTGGAAGGCGATACCCCGCGACACATCCGCCAGCTCCTGCGCGAGCGGCAGCTGCTGCCCGTGACGGTGAGCGAGGTTGCGCAGAAGGAAGCCAACCGCCAGCGCTCGTTCAGCTTCGTCCGGCGCGTCGCCCCCGCTGATCTCTCGCTCTTCACTCGCCAGCTGGCCACCCTGGTGCGGGCCGGCTTGCCGCTCGAGGAATCGCTGCTCGCCGTCTCGCAGCAAACGGAAAAGCCGCGCGTGCAGAGCATCATCCTCGGCGTGCGCTCCAAGGTGATGGAAGGCCACACGCTGGCCGATGGGCTCACGGAGTTCCCGCGGGTCTTTCCGGAGATCTATCGCGCGACGATCTCCGCCGGCGAGCAGGCCGGGCATCTGGACAACGTGCTCGAGCGCCTCGCCGTATACACCGAGAGCCGCGAGGAGATGCGCCTGAAGATCCTGGCGGCGATGCTCTACCCGATCGTGCTCACGGTAATGTGCTTCGTCATCGTCTCCGCCCTGCTCGTCTTCGTGGTGCCGAAGGTCGTCTCGGTCTTCGAGGCGAGCAAGGCACAGCTGCCGCTCATCACCCGCATCCTCATCGGCACCAGCGCGTTCCTCAAGTCGTATGGCATCTGGCTGGTCATTCTCGCAGTGATCGCGGTGGTGCTCTTGCAGCGCTGGCTGCGCAACCCCGATGCGCGGCGCCGCTTCCATCGCCTGCAGCTTCGCACACCGCTCGTCGGCAAGCTGGCGCGCGGCTTCAATACGGCACGCTTCACGCGCACGTTCAGCATCCTTTCGTCGGCATCCGTGCCGGTGCTGGAAGCCATGCGCATTGCGGGCGAGGTGGTGACGAACCTGCCGATGCGGGATGCCGTGGCGGAGGCCGCCGCGCGAGTGCGCGAGGGCGCTCCCATCGGCCGATCGCTCTCCACGAGCAAGCTGTTCCCGCCGATGACGGTCCACCTCATCTCCAGCGGCGAGTCGAGCGGCGAGCTCGATTCCATGCTCGAGCAGGCTGCCGTGAGCCAGGAGCGGGAGCTCGATGGCATCCTGGCGGCCATGGTGGGCCTCCTGGGGCCCCTGCTCATCGTGGTCATGGGCCTCTTTGTGATGGGCATCGTATTTGCCATGCTGCTGCCCATCTTTCAGATGAATGACCTGATTCACTGATTCAGGGATTGCAGTTGTCACGGAATCTGATTTAGTTTTGCGCCGTTCCGCAGGACGACGGTGTCCCGCATGAGCGAGAAATCCGAATCGGACGAATTCGAAAACGAAGAGGACGACGAGCCGGTCGTTGAAGAAGGCGACGTCGATCTCGATCAGGTCATCAAGGACCTGGACCTTGCGAAGCGCCGTGGCCAGCGCGTCGGCGATCCCGCGTGGCGTCGTCTCGAACGCCTGCTCGAAGAGAAGCGCACCGCGGATCTCACCAGTGACTTCGAGGATTACGAAGTCGGCGGCGACGGCGACGATGCCGACAAATCGCGGCGCAAGAAGAAGAGCTGAGCCCCGACCAGGGGAGAACCGGCCGCGGCCCTAGGTCAGGCGGCGGCGGGCGAGGAACAACGAGGTACTCATGTTACGGACAACACGACCGGCGAATTGGTTCTCGGCGATGCGGCGCAGCTCGACCAGCACGCGGGCCCGATCCGCTCGTGCCATGATATTAGAGTACGTGGCATAGAGCGCTACCGTCTGATCGGCGGTCAACGTCAGCTCCCAACGACTCACGTGATGCAGGATATCCTGGAACGCGTGCGTTCGATGTAGCGCTGCGATCCGCGCCGCCTCGTCGAGGGCGAAGGGTACCCCACCCGTTCCTGCTGACGGGCTTTGGCTGTCCGCGAGAAGAGTCTGGGTCGCTTCGTGGAACGGATCGGGACGGCTGTCGTCCCCGAAAACATTCCACAGCGCCGCCCACCATCCGCCCGGCTTCAGCAGCCGGGCAATCCTGGCGAGCGCGCTGTCTTCCTCCAGCCAGTGGAAGGCCGTGGCCGCAACCCCGAGGTCGAAGCCGCCTTCCTGGAGATCGGCTGTTTCGAAGACCTCAGTCAGGACCCGCAGGCTCGAGGCCGGACAGGCGCGACGCAGGAAGTGAGCCGTGCGATCGATCTCAGTCACGCGGGCTGCTCTGGCATCCTCGATCGCACCGCTCGGGAGCCGTCTACAGCTCGAGAAAGCGGACGTGGCCGGACTTGCCGTAGACGATGATTTCCCGGTCGCGGGTCGCGAGAACGAGCCTCTTCGTTCGTGCAGCCGCAATGAGCAAGCGATCCGCCGGGTCGCCGTGTGGCGATCCGGGCAGCAATGTGCTCTCGGCAGCTGTATCGGCATCCAAAGCGAGCAGGCTGATGCCCGCAGGAGCAAGCGCCTTCGCCATCCAGTCGCGCACGGGCATGGACAGTTGGATCCGGCCTTTCACTGCCTGCATCCCGATCTCCCATACAGAAATTGCGGAGACCAACAGGCCATCGGCCGCGCGGGCTTCCTCCAGCCGCCGCACGCTGCGCGGGGCAAGCTGATCGACGTCTCCTTCCGCATACCACAACCAGATATGGCTATCCAGCAGCAGCGCGCTCATTTCTTTCGCCTGGGCGGCGCTGCTCCCACTTTGTATCGTCGATCTTCGCCACCTGACTCCGCGCTCCAGTCGACGTCAATGGGTGCAATGACGTCGCCAGTAATCTTCAGCGTGTCCTTCATATAGCCGAAGAGTGACTCGGGTTCGGTAGATACCGGCGCGAGCTGCGCGACCGGGCGTCCGTGTTTCGTGATCACGATCGGCTCGCGGGTCTTGGCAACCTGATCCATCAGCTTCAGGCATTCGGCCTTGAATTGAGCGGCGGGGATTTCCATTGGCGCACCATATGACCACATTTTGTGGTCATATTATCACCCAGCGTCACCGCTCGTCAAAAAGAGCGAGGTCGGGGAGGCGCGCTCACAGCAGAGTGCGGATTTCCGCCCTCGCCGAGCCTTCGGCAAGGGTCAGGAAGCCGATCGTGATGGGCAGCTTGAATCTACGGCGTCCGGCACTTCCCGGGTTCACGAGTAGCGTGCCGGCCCGCTCCGCCACCAGCGGTTTGTGGGAGTGGCCCGCCACCACGACCTGGTATTCAGCAACTCCGGCCGAGCCGTCCAGCTCGCTCAGGTCGTGCAGCACGAGGATTCGTACCCCCGCGATCTGCAACGAGAGTCGCAGCGGTAACGATTGTCCCCAGGTGTCGCGATCGTTGTTGCCGCGTACTGCCTGAACCGGAGCAATCGAGTGCAGACCCGCGATGACTTCAGCGCCACCGACGTCGCCCGCGTGGATGATCTGCGCCACTCCGGAGAGGGCGCGGACCGCCTCGGGTCGCAGCAGCCCGTGGGTATCCGAGATCAGTCCGATCCTCACGTCACGCGACGAGGGCTGGTCTGTCGAGCGCGGCGCGCGATGAATAGACGTGATCGACCAGACCCCATTCCCTCGCTTCCGCCGCCGTCATGAAGTGATCCCGGTCCAGGGTACGCTCGACCTCATCGTACGTGCGCCCGCAATGCCGGGCGTAGATCTCATTGAGCCGGCGTTTGGTCTTGATGATGTCCTGGGCGTGCCGCTCGATATCGGATGCGACTCCCTGAAAGCCACCCGAGGGCTGATGCACCAGGATGCTGGCATTCGGCAGCGCGATGCGTTGTCCGGGCGCGCCTGCCATCAGGAGAAACGAGCCCATCGAGTAGGCCGTGCCCATGCAGACGGTCGCGACCGGGCACTTGATCCACTGCATGGTGTCGTAGATGGCGAACCCGCTCGTCACCATTCCACCCGGCGAATTGATGTACATCGCTATGGGCTTCTCCGGATTCTCCGACTCCAGAAACAGCAATTGCGCATTCACCAGCGCGGCCATCGCATCGTCGATCTGCCCGTTGACAAACACGATCCGGTCGCGCAACAGACGCGAGAAGATGTCGAAGGCCCGCTCACCGCGGGCCGACTGCTCGACCACCATGGGCACGAGATTGGCGCTCATCATGCGGCCCGCCGCAAGGACCGGGGCGCCGTAAAAGACATTGTTGGGGTCTTGCACCGCCGCGCGCTGGTGATCGGCGTTACATCAGCCGCAGGCACGGATGCCACGGTCGGTACGATCCTGAAGTCCGCATGTGTCAGGCGCAGGTGCGTTCCGCCGTCGGGCCCTGGAGCGAGCTCGACGGTCACCAGGGATTGGACTTCGTGCTCGGACGACTCCGCGGCGCCGCTTTCCCGGTCCCGCCAGCGGTAGCGCAGCAGCCGATGGGGATCGGCGCTCACAATCTCGTACGGCACAGGGCGCTTTGCAGAGTCAGTTTCCGCTGGGTCAGCCGTCAGCCAGGCCGCGAGCAGCCGAGGCTCCGTCAACGCGCGCCAGACCTTCTCGGGCGGCTCGGCGAAATCACACTCGAAAACCAGGGAGTCCGAGGACTCCGGCGTTGCCTTCGTCATTCGACCTCCTTCAAGACCCGTTGCAGCTTCTGCAGGCGCTCGGGCCAGAACTGCCGGTAACGCTGCATCCAGGCGGCAAGCGGCTCGAGACCTGTTGGCTCCGAGCGATAGTAGGCTTTGCGCCCTTCGCGGCGCTCGCGTACCAGACCCACGCGGCGCAAGGTCGCCAAATGCTGCGAAATGGCAGGCTGCGATACGGCAAACCCGGCCGTGATCTCCGCCACGCTCATCTCTCGCCGCGAGATCCGCTCGAAGACGGCGCGGCGCGTCGGATCGGCCAATGCCTGGAAGACCTGCGATTCGAGCATCGCTCAATCATAAGCATACACTTATATAAATGCAAGAATGCGAGCTGTGTTTCGATCAAGGTGGCGATCGGCGCGGCTAACCTTGCACGGGAAAGCGCTTCGAACGCGAGTACTAAATGAGAGCGATCACTCGTATTATCGCCCCATGCGCCACCCTCATAGCGACAGCCCCGAGCGTCCCGTCTCCCATGTATCCGACACAGCGCTTTGGGTAGCGGTACACCGTGCGCAGGAGTCGCGGCGGAAGGACACCCTCTTCCGCGATCCCTATGCCGAGCGGCTCGCCGGCGAGCGCGGCAAGCGCATAGTCCACCGTCTCGAGCGTGGCACGAGTAGCGCGTGGTCGATCATCACCCGGACAGCGGTCCTCGATGAGCTGATCATGGATGCGGTTCGGGACGGCGCGGAGACGGTCCGGAAATGATCGCCTACAAGGAGGCGAGGCTCGGCGAAGCGCAGCCACGATGCGTACTCGAGCGCGTGGCGCTCGACCTCACGGATCGTGCAGCCCGCCAGCGTCTCTTCGCGCGCCTGAATGAGGAGAGCCGCCGGTTACTGGTGGTCACCGAGGGACTGCTCATCTATCTCACCCAGGATGATGTCGCAGCCCTCGCCGAAGACCTGCACGCCATGCCACATTTCCGGCGGTGGATTGCGGACACACTCACGCCGGAGCTGCTCGAGTGGCTGCTCACGAAGCAGTTCAAGACCTTTGCGACCGGGAGTGTGCGGATGCACTTCGCGCCACCCGGAGGCATTTCTTATTTCGAACGCTTCGGCTGGCGTTCGCAGACAGTGCGCAAAATGTCAGCCGAGAGCCGCCGCCTCAAGCGGCAGATGCCGAGGGCGTGGCTCTTCCGACTCCTCAGCGCACTCTCGCCCAAACACATCCGGGAGCGCTACGGCAGATTCGAGGCATACCTTTTTGCGCTCGACCGCGCGGACAGCGTCAGTGGAAATCCCGGGACCGGGTGATCAGCTGTCCAAGCAGCGGCGTGCGGTCGATCAGCTGGCGCGCCACGACATGCATGACGCCTTCCTGCCGCTGCAGTTCCCCACGGACTTCGAGCAGGCGCGATTCCACCAGAGGGCGGCGATACTCATCCCCTATCCGCTCCCATACGATGATGTTCACCTGCCCCGTCTCGTCTTCCAGGGTAAGGAATGTCACACCGCTCGCTGTACCCGGGCGCTGACGCATCAGCACGATGCCAGCGATGCGGACTGGCTTGCCGTGCGCAAGACCATCCAAATCACGTGCGCTAAGCAGACGTTTGGATTGCAGCGAACCACGCAGTAATGCCAACGGATGGCGGCCCAGGGTGAGACCGACGGAAGCATAGTCAGCAACGATGCGTTCCCCTTCAGTGGGAGTCCTGAGGAGCGGAGTGGGTTCGTGAGTGGGCTCATCAGCCACCTCCTGGTGCGCATCGACCAGAGCTGTCTCCAACGGCAGCGGCCGCTCCGTCCCCGCCACTTCCCAGAAGGCCAGATGCCGGTTACCGCTCAGCGAGGCGAATGCGCCGGCGGCAGCCAGGGCTTCGAGATCGCCACGGTCCAGTGCAGCTCGGGCTGCCAGATCCTTTACGCTTGCGAACGGCTGCTGCAGGCGAGCCGCGACGAGGCGGTCCGCTCCACTGCGGGAAAGCGATTTGACCAACCTCAAGCCCAACCGCAGGACCGGCTGAGTATCTTCCCCGCGTTCCAACGCGCAATCCCACACGCTCACGCAGACATCGACCGGCCGTACCTCCACGTCGTGCGTGCGCGCGTCTCGGACAAGCTGCGCCGGCGCGTAGAAACCCATCGGCTGGCTGTTGAGGAGCGCAGCGGTGAACGCCGCAGGTTCGTGACATTTGAGCCAGGCCGAGTCGTACGCCAGTAGGGCGAAGCTCGCGGAATGCGAGTTATGGACGACGAGGTTGTTCGCCAAAAAATTATGATTCCCCTCTATCTGCAGATCATACGTCTCCTGCTTTCCGACCGCCTCGATTTCTACGATCCGGTCCCAGTAGACATCGGAATTCGCAAGGTGAGAAAGCTCGCCAGAGTTGAGATACTTAGCCAATCGCCCGATAACGGGACGGCGAACATTTCGTCGCGCTGCCAAAGCTTTTGAGCGTCTGCGCTTATCGGGATCGAGAAAGCGCCTGCCAATATGATCCCAGAAGCGACGCAGCGGCTCCTGACCCGTGACCGTCACCACATTGTGATCTGTCCTGCGACCCTTGTAGGTCCGCACGCGCCGATAGAGGCGCGCGACTATGCCCAGTCGCAGAAGCAAATGCTGCACTTCCATGGCGAGTCGCGGGGACGCAGTATCATAGTCCGCATGCCCCGTCATGGAAAATCCTCCATCCCCTTCCCAAAGACGGGCGAGCAGCAGCGCGATATTCGCATCGCATAGCTGGAAAACTTCCGACGGCAGGCGCTTCTCGCGTGCACCGTGCCCCCACACCCCCAGCGTCCTCATCCACTCTACCGCTCCGATTGGGCGATGGCGGTGAATCCGTCTGACACGTACGCTCAAACAGTCCCTGTGATAATTCACCACTGCGCGTGTATTCGGGAATTTCTCGACCGCTTTGACGAACTCCTTCCAATGCCAGTGCTCGATCGTATAGAAGTAAAAGGTGGAGGGATGACACAGATTGCCCGCGGCGATCAGATCGGCGAGAACCAGGATCTGGTATCGTGGCCATCGGCGGCGCGCTGCCAACGGCAGCGTGCGCGCGGCGGCCACATGATCACCCACCCGCAATTTGCCAAGCTGACACCAGCCTCCCATCGTCCTGAAGGGATGTTCGGCAGTTGCTACGATGGAGTGACCCAGCGCTGTCTTTAAACGCCATACCGGCTTCTTCCCGCTTGCCTTGACAGCCACGACCGCGCGCTTGCGCAAGCGAAACGCCTCATCACAGGCGAGCGTCGTATTGATTCGTGCCCGGCCGGAGACGATTTCGTCAATAGCCAGCCATTCCCCTGTGTCGGCATCCACAATTCTCGTCTCACCAGCGACGCACTCCGGAAATCCGTACTCACCAAACCCCAGCATCTGTTGATACAAGCGCTCGGCGAATTCGTCCGCGTAGCCGCGAGCCTTCATTCCACCAACCAGCTTCTCGCGGAAATGTTCGATTCCGCCGCTGCGCTTCCACGCTCCCATGGCGCGGCGCAATGCGTCCGCTTCCCCTGGCGTGAAGCCCGCTGCCGCGATGGCAAGCTGCATCACCTGCTCCTGGAAGATCGGCACACCGAGGGTGCGCTTCAATACGTTCTCGACATCTTCACTGGGGTAGCTGACCGGCTCGCTGGCTTTTCGGCGCTTCAGGTACGGATGTACCATGTCGCCCTGAATGGGTCCGGGACGGACGATGGCGATCTCGATGACGAGATCGTAATAACAGCGCGGTTGCAGGCGCGGCAACATCGCCATCTGCGCGCGCGATTCGATCTGGAAGACGCCGATCGTATCGGCGCGGGAGATCATCTCGTAGACCTCCGACGCCTCTGCCGGCAGGCCACCCAGGGCGTGTTGCGTACCGCGGAAGTCGTTCACCAGATCGAATGACTTGCGCAGCGCCGTCAGCATTCCCAACGCCAGCAGATCGACCTTGAGGAGGCCGAGGTCGTTGAGGTCGTCCTTGTCCCACTGCACCACGGTGCGACCCTCCATGCTGGCGTTCTCGATCGGCACCAGCTCCTCGAGCGCCCCTTCCGAGATCACGAAACCACCGACGTGTTGCGACAGATGTCGTGGGAAGCCCGGAAAGGCGACCAGCTCCTGCGCCAGAGGCAGGAGCCGTGCAAGCACCGAGCCGTCGGGCTCGAAGCCCGCCTCGCGCAGCCGCTCGCGCATCACCTCGCCTCCGTCCCACCACTGCATGACCTTGGTGAGCCGCCCGCACTCCTCGGGATCGAGGCCGAAGACCTTGCCAAGATCGCGCAGCGCGCTTCTCGGGCGGTACATGATCACGGTCGCCGCGATCGCCGCCCGCGCCCGGCCGTACTTCTCGTAGACATACTGGATGACTTCCTCGCGCCGCTCGTGCTCGAAATCGATGTCGATATCGGGTGGCTCGTTGCGCTCACGCGAGATGAAGCGCTCGAAGAGGAGCGAAGCGCCGCGCAGCGGGTCGACGGAAGTCACCCCCAGGCAGTAACAGACGCGGGAGTTGGCGGCAGAGCCTCTGCCCTGGCAGAGAATTCCCTTGCTGCGCGCGAAGGCGACGATGTCGTGGACAGTCAGGAAGTAAGGCTCGTAACGCAGGTCCGCGATCAGGGCGAGCTCGTGCTCAATGGCCTTGCGCTCGCCGTTCGGTACGCCCCGCGGCCAGCGCCAGCGCGCGCCGGCTTCCGTCAGCTGGCGCAAATGGCTGGTCGGAGTCTCGCCGGCAGGCACGAGCTCATGCGGATATTCATAGCGCAGCTCCTCCAGTGAGAAGGTGCATTGCCGGGCAATGGCCACCGTCTCCTCGAGCAGCGCGCGCGGATAGAGCTTCGCGAGCCGCTCGCGCTCGCGCAGATACCGCTCGCCATTGGGATAGAGCTTCCTGCCGGCTTCCCCTATCGGCACGTTGTGCCGGATCGCCGTGACCGCATCCTGTAGCC
>JBOIAB010000264.1:0-7774 GCA_050738635.1 Steroidobacteraceae bacterium | reverse complement strand
AGCCGGCGCAGCTCCGACGGCGGGCGCCCATAGAACTGCCGGAAAACGTCGTTGAAGCGCCGGATGCTCCTGAATCCCGAGGCCAGCGCGACCTCGGCTATCGAAAGGTTGGTATCGCTGATCAGCTGCTTGGCAAAGTGAAGCCTGCGGGTCTGCGCGACCGTGGTCGGCAGCGCCCCCAAGTGCCGCCGGAAGAGTCGCGACAGATGCCGCGAGCTGACCCCGAGCCGTGCAGCCAGGGTCTCGACTCCGGCTTCATCGAGAGCGCCCTGCGCGATCAGCCGAAGACCGCGACTCACCGTCGTGGAGGTCCCGTTCCAGGCCGGGGTGCCGGGCGCCACTTCCGGGCGGCAGCGCAGACAGGGACGGAAGCCGGCGGCGGAGGCAGCCGCTGCCGAGGGGAAAAACCGCACGTGCACGCGCTTGGCGTGGGGGGAGGGACAGATCGGACGGCAATAGATGCCGGTCGAGGTTATCCCGATGAATATGCGGCCGTCGAAACGCACATCGCGGTTCAGGCGCGCCTGCTCGCAGGTCTGCTCGTCGAACTCCACACGGCGATATTACCCAGAGCCGCTCGGCGCCGCCCCCCGCTGTAGCTATCCGGGTCCGATTCCAGCCAGAACGCGCGGGCACACTGAGTATATTTCTCCGGGCGTCCGCTGAACGCGGAGTCTGTCGATGCACGACCCAGGCGCTACTCTTCCTCCGCTCTAGGTCGGTACGCCTGCACGAGCTCCTGTTGTCGACGCGGCGGGACGGGGTCGTAATGACTGAGCTCCATCGAATACGTGCCCTGGCCGCCGGTCAATGCCTTGAGACGCGTCTGATACTCGGAGATCTCCGCCAGCGGCACCAGGGCGGAGACGGTGGCAAGGTGGCCCGGGAGCGCGTTGTTGCCGTTGATACGCGCGCGCTTGGTGGCCAGATCGCCGGTGATGTCGCCGATGGCGCGCGCTGGGGCGGTGATCTCGAGATGGACGATGGGCTCGAGAACGATGGGGCTGGCCTTGTGGATGGCGTCGAGAAAAGCCTTGCGCCCGGCGGAGACGAACGCAACCTCCTTCGAATCGACGGCGTGGTGCTTGCCGTCGTAGACGGTGACGCGGATATCCTGGAGGGGATAGCCCGCGAGCGCGCCTTCCGTCAGTACCTGGCGCACCCCCTTTTCCACCGCCGGAATGAACTGACCGGGGATGGCGCCGCCCACCACATCGTCCACGAACTCGAAGCCGGCGCCACGCTGCAACGCTTCGATGCGTAGATAGACCTCACCGAACTGGCCGGCGCCGCCGGTTTGCTTCTTGTGGCGACAGTGGCCGTCGGCCGGGCGGGTCACGGTCTCGCGGTAAGGGATGCTCGGCGGGTGAGTCTTCACGTGCACGCCGTAGCGTTGGCCCATTCGCTCCAGAAGGGTCCGCAGATGCAATTCGCCGGTCCCGTAGAGGACGGTTTCGTTGACCGCAGGATGATGCTCGATGCGGATGCACGGGTCTTCGGCGGTGAGTTTGTGCAGCGTGTCGGCGAGGCGCTGCTCGTCACCGCGGCGCTCCGGCTCTATGGCCAGCCCCAACATCGGCGGCGGAAAGGCGACCGGCGCGAGATGATACTGATCCTCGTCGTGGGAATCATGCAACACCGCGTCAAGGTGCAGCTCTTCCACCTTGGCGATGGCGCAGATGTCGCCGGGGATCGCCTCGGGAATCTCAATGGTGTCCTTACCGAGCAGTCGATAGATGTGCGCAACCTTGAAGGGCTTGCGCGCATCGCCGACGAAAAGCTGAGCACCCGGGCGCACTGTGCCCTGATGTATGCGCAGGACGCCCAGCTTGCCAACGTACGGGTCGATAGTAACCTTGAACACATGCGCGACAACGTGTCTGCCCGGGTCCGGTGAAACCGTGACCCGCTGCGCGCGCTCGCCCGAGCCTTTGAGGAACGGCGGCGGGTTGCCTTCGCCCGGGTTCGGCATGAGACGAATGAAGACGCGGAGCAGGTCCGGGATGCCGGCGCCGGTCTCGGCCGAAGCGAAGCAGACGGGAACGAGATGGCCCTCGCGCAGGGCCTGCACAAAAGGGTCGTGGAGCTGCTCCGGCGAGATCTCCTCGCCCTGCTCGAGGTACACGGCCATGAGCGCCTCATCGAGCTCGATCACCTGGTCCACGAGTTGCGTATGCGCGGCCTCCACGGACGAGAAGTCAGCCGGCGCGCCATGCGGCTGAAAGAAGCAATCGACCACGGAGCGGCCACCGTCGGCGGGCAGGTTGAGCGGCAGACACTCGGAGCCGAAGGTCGCGCGTATCTGCGCCAGGACGTCGGCGGATCTGGCGTCGCGGCTGTCGATCTTGTTGATGATCATCAGCCTGCAGAGCCCTCGCTCGCGCGCAAACTCCATCAGCCGTTGGGTGACCGTGTCAGGTCCGCTCGCCGCGCTGACGACGACCGCTACGGCTTCCACCGCCTCCAACACGGAAAGCGCGCGCCCGAAGAAGTCCGGATATCCCGGCGTATCCAGAAGATGGATGCGCGTGGAGTCGCAATCCAGGCTGAGCACGGCAGGGTCGAGGGAGTGCCGCAGCTCGCGCTCCTGCGGATCGAAGTCCGATACGGTGTTGCCCCGCGCCAGGCTGCCTTTCGCCCTGATCGCGCCCGCCTGCAGCAGCAGGCTCTCGGCCAGCAGGGTCTTGCCCGCGCCGGCCGCTCCGACCAGCGCGATATTTCGGATGCCCGAGGTCGTATGGCCCATCAGTCGCTCCCCCGGCAAAGAGTCGCCGCGGCAAGCGGCGGCATCGGAGAATGCAGAGCGTACTCCCCGCGGTCGCGGATTTGCAGCCTGGCACGCTAAATGCTGGGAATCAGGGTCACGGCCGAATCCCGGGGAACCATCCCATGAGCGCACCCAAGCCACACATCAAGCCCAAAGCCGATCCCTGCCGGCAGCAGATGCAGCCGCCCGATCGCGACGCGCCGCCGTATACTGAATGGGATCCGCCGCTTTTCAGCGGGCGCGCTGGCGAGGCGGAGCAAAAGGCGGCCGAGCGAGTCCTATTTCATGAGGACGATTGCCTGCGATAGGTGTGCGCCATGACGAACTCCCCGCAATCCCCCCAGACCCCTGCGGACGAAACGCTGCAGCAAAAAATCCAGGAACAGTTGGACGAGGCGTTGGCCGACAGCTTCCCGGCGAGCGATCCGGTCTCCATAGTGACGTCGCACCAGGAAGAGGATTGGGGAGAGCCCGCAAGCAAATCCTGAAGGCAAGCTACGGAGCCGTGAGCTCCAGCGCCAGGCCGGCCTGATTTGTGGTCGTGAGCTGCACCGGGCGGCGCCAGACCCGGTGCAGGTAATCCAGCACCTTGCGGCTGCGTTCGAGGTCGAGCCCGCGGTTGTCGAGCGAGTAGTCATGCACCAGCTCGAGGGTGCCGTCGCTGCGGACGTGCTTTGCCGATACAGTCGGCGCGCCGAAATTGTACTTGGGGCTGAGGATGGCCTCGTGCAGGGCCGTCAGGTCCTGTTCCAGCACCTTGATCTGGCCGTCGTTGCGCGCGCTGAAGCGGAAGAGATTCAATTCCTCTGCCAGCTCGCGTGTGAGGTGGTTGCGCACGAAGGCGAAGTCATCGTCCTGGATCATGATGCTGCGCGCCGCCTCGAGCCCCTCCGCCTCGACGATCTTCTCCCACATGGCGAAGCCCAGGTGGTAGGGATTGATGCTGAGCGCCACCTGTTGATCCGCGGCCGCCGGCCGGACCACGTCTGAGTGGCATTTGATCGCATCCAGATAGGCCTGTTGCGGCACGAAGTCAGCCTCACGCATCAGTCGTGCGTGCCAGTACGACGCCCACCCCTCGTTCATGATCTGGGTGGCGAATACCGGATAGAAATAGAATGACTCCTCGCGTACCGCGAGAAAGATGTCGCGCTCCCAGCTTTCCATCTCCGGTGCGTATTGCGCCACGAACCAGAGCAGATCGCGCTCCGGATGCGGCGGAACGGGCGCGCGTTTCTTGGGCTCCACGCCCGTGCTGGCGACAGCCGGCTCGAGTTGCGCAAACCGCTTGCGGAAATCGTCCTCTTCCGGCGACCTCTTGTCTTCGAGGTATTCCGGGTAGCGCTCGCGCCGCAGCGACTGATCGACGTCGATGTGCTGCTCCAGTGCGAGCGCGGCATCGAGCACGACCTCCACGCGCTGTGCGCCGTGAGTTTCTATCGCTTGCTGGATCTGCCGCGCGTGGTTGGCCGCGTGCTCGACGATGTGCTCGCTCACCTGGTCCTGGCAACGTTGGAACAGGAGGTTGTTGCGCGAGAAGTCGGCGTGGCCCAGCACGTGCGCCGTTACCAGAATGTTCTCCGCCAGACCATTGCTCGATGCGAGGTAGGCGTGCCCCGGATTGCCCGGGAAAACCACCTCGAAGAGGCGCGAGTGGCCCATGTGGCGCTGGATGAGCTGATAGATGTAGCGGACCCCGAACGACCAGTGTGGCATGCGCACCGGCAGGCCATAGACCGCGATTTCCATCATGAACGTGTCGGGGACCGCCTCGAAGTCCACGGGGTGGAAGTTGAGTCCCGAGCGGGCGGCCAGCTCCTCGATGCGGCGGGTGTAGCTCTGCCAGGTCTCTTCGGTCATGAGCGCGGGCGGTTCACGGCGCGGCGCTCTCTTCCGCACGACTCTCGGCGGAGAAGAAATGCCGCACGGCACCCCAGACATCATCGAAATCGTTGAGCGCGTAGCTGCCGGCGGCGCAGCCCGCCGCCGACAGATCGGCGAACAGGCGCCCGGTCTCGGTGGCGAGTTGCCGGGAGAGACCCGATGAGACCTCCACGTAGCCGGTAAAGCAGGCGTCCTCGGCGATTGCCGACAGGCCTTCGCGCGCATCGGCGGCATCGCTCACCGAATTGTCGCCGTCGGAGGCATAGAAGAGATAGATGTTGCAACGTCCCGGGTTGTAGCGCTCGTCGATGATCTCCCGCACCTTGGCAAAGCCGGTCGAGGCCACCGTGCCGCCGGTGCCGCTCACCTGGAAGAACTCGGCTTCGGTGAATTCCCAGGCCTCGGTGGTATGGGCGACGAACACGGTCTCGAGCGAGCGATACTCGCGCCTGAGGCCCTGTACCACCCAGAAGAAGAAGGTCTTCGCCAGCTTCCGGTCGCGGTCCGACATGCTGCCGGAGACATCGAGCAGGAAGAAGACCACGGCATGGATCGCGGGCTGCCGGCGGCGAGCGAGCTGGCGGTAGCGCAGATCGTCGTCGATGAAGGTCTGGGTTGCCCCCGGGGCGCCACGACGCTTGACCAACTCCTTGAAGGAGCGGCGGCGATCCAGCCTGGAGCGTGCGCCGCGCCGATCCCAGCCCTCACGTATCCAGTCGGAGTCCTCCGCGGGGCCAACGCGGGCCTTGAGGTTGGGAAGCTGCATTTCCTCCCACAGCCAATCGACGATGTCATCGACTTTGAACTCGAGCAGCAGCTGCACCTCGCCCTCGTCCTGTCCACCCGGGCCCTTCTCGCCGGAGCCGCGTTGGCGGGAGGGATCGGCGAACACATCGCCGGGTTTCGCCTTGCCCTGGCCGGCGCCCTGCTGCTCCTCGGGCCGGCGCAGGCGGAAGTGATAATGCTCCAGCATACGGACCGGCACCCTTACGGTGCGCGAGCCGCCATTGATCAGCTCCCCACCCGCCACGATTTGCGGCAGGTGCTGGCGCACTGACTCGCGGACTTTCTCGTCGTGACGCAGCCAGTCGCGGGCGCCGCGCGAGAAGAGCTCGTACCACTTGGCGGCATCACCGCCAGACTGTCCGCCACCGCCCTCGCCGTTCGCACCCATGATACTACTGGTACTCCTTTTTTCGGCCGTGCGCTACTCCTGCGCCAGTAACGTGGTGACGTAGCTCAATGCCTCTTTGGCACTGTACTCGTCGTAGCCGTACTCGGTGATCAGGCGTTGCTGCACCGCCGAGATCTTCTGTCGCGCGTCGTCGTCCGGACGCGCCGACGACGTCACGAGCCTGAGGACATCGCGCCGTTCCTCGAAGAGGTATTGCTCGATCGCCTCGCGCATGCGTGCGTGGCTCGCGAGCTTGAACTTCTCACCGGTCTTGAAGGCGACCATGGCCTTGCGCACCACTTCCTGCCGGAAGGAGAGCTTGCCGGAGTCGGAAACCTTGATCTTCTCCTCCACGGACCGCAGGAATCGCTCGTCGGCGGGCCGCGTCTCCCCGGTGATGGGGTCGGTGACCTGACGGTGATCCAGCGAGGCTTCCACCTCGTCGAGATACTTCTCGAGAAGCTGCTGCGCCTCCTCTTCGAAAGAGGCGAACATCGCGCGATGGACGTCTTCCTTGACCCAGCGGTTATAGAACTCTTTGCGTGCCGTCACCAGGTGATCGATCCACGCCTTCTTGTGCTTCGCCTCCATGCGGGCGTCGCTCTCGATACCGTCCTTCAGCGCAAGCAGCAACTCCATGCTGGTCAGGCTGTGGGTCGTGCCCCGGGTGATGGCGTTGGAAATGGCGTTAATGATGAAACGCGGGCTCACACCAGTCATGCCCTCGTCCGGCGATTCAGTGCGCAGGCGCGGCGCTTCGGTTTCCGGGACGCCTTCAACCGCCTCGCCTGCATAGAGGCGCAGCTTCTTGGCGACGTCGAGGCCCTCGCGCTCCGGCTTCGTCAGCCGCGTCAGGATGGCGAAGACAGCCGCCAGGTTGAGTACGTGCGGGTCGAGATGCACGTTGCGGAAGGCCGGGGCACCGGAAACGAGCTTCTGATAGATCCGCGCCTCGTCGCGATAGGAGAGCGCATAAGGGACCTTGATGATCACCATGCGATCGAGCAGCGCCTCGTTCTCCTTTTCCTGCAGGAACTTGTGGAATTCCGCGAGGTTGGTATGCGCGAGAATGGTCTCGTCGACATGGATGAGCGGGAAGCGGGAGACTTTGACGTTCTTCTCCTGCGTGAGGGTGAGCAGGAGATAGAGGAACTCCCGCTTCACCTTCAGGATCTCGATCATCTCGAGGACGCCGCGGCTCGCCGCATATACCGCTCCGGACCACGACCAGGCGCGCGGATCGCCCTCGTCGCCAATCTGCGCGACCTTGGCGAGATCGACCGAGCCGACGAGGTCCGCGATGTCGGCCGTGGTGGGATCGTGCGGCGCGTAGGTGCCGATGCCGGAGCGCGAAGCTTCGGAGAGGAAGATCCGCTCCAGGGGTACGCGCACGAAGTCGCCTTCGAACTCCCGCTCCACGTAGTCACGTGCCCAGGGTGACAGCTCCCCCTGGATGGTGACGCCATAGCGCTCGCGAAACTCCGGCCGCAGGCTCGCCGGAATGAGGTTCAACGGACTCTCGCGCAACGGCGAACCCCTGATGGCATACAGGGCGCCTTCATCAGTGCGGCTGTATTCCTCCAGGCCGCGCTTCAAAAGGATGGCCATGGTCGACTTGCCGCCGGAGGGAGGGCCCAGCAGCAGCAGCAGGCGCCGGCCAACATCCGAGC
Source organism: Steroidobacteraceae bacterium (assembly GCA_050738635.1). GTDB lineage: Bacteria > Pseudomonadota > Gammaproteobacteria > Steroidobacterales > Steroidobacteraceae > 13-2-20CM-66-19. Next base: position 279 of record JBOIAB010000264.1, on the reverse strand, counting down.
CGGCGGCGGCGGCCTTGAAGTATTCCACGACACGCGTCAGCGGCTCGTCGATGCCGAACAGCTCGCGCTTGAAAAGCTCTCGCGCCCGCGCGCTCTCGGTGGCATCGGGCTGTGCGGTGCGTCCGTGCCAGCGGAGCATGTCCCAGATGTATTCGTGGCTGGTGCGTGCCATCGCCACGGCGTTCGTCGGCAGGATGTCGGCAAGTAACTCGCCGAAAGTGCCTTCCCAGCGCTGGGCGCGATGCAGTCGGCTGAAGGAGCTCAGCGACTCGATGAACG
>JBOIAB010000263.1:0-3232 GCA_050738635.1 Steroidobacteraceae bacterium | reverse complement strand
CGCGAGGGTCACGACCACGGGCGCCGCCAACAGAGTCCGCAGGGAGCCTCCGAGGAGTTGGATGAGGTTCTTGGCAAATCCCGGCCCCAGCGTCGACCAGCCCGTGTACATGCGGGTACTCAGTAACAGGTTGCCGTCCATGAGCAGCACTCGATGCCCGCGGCGCTTCATCCGCAGCGCCAGCTCGACGTCCTCGCAAATCTCATCCCGCACCGCCGCGTGACCGCCGACATCGTCGTAGGCCGCGCGCCGCAGCAACATGAACTGGCCGGTCGCCACGACCTCGTCGCTGTCCGGCGCCTGGATCCTCTCGAGGTCCTGGTAGAAGCCGAGGAGATAGAGCCCGCAGGGAAGCATCAGCCGCTCGGCGAAGCTCCCGAGCTCGTGCCGCGGCGCGAGCGTCAGAAGATCGAGCTTGCGACCGGACGCCGCCTCCACCGCGCTCGCGATAGCGTGCGGGGCCGCTCGCATATCAGCATCCAGGAAGCATAGCCACTGCGCATCGGCAGGGGCTGCGGCCGCGCCGGTGCAGCAGGCGTTCACCTTCCCTTTCCAGCCCGGCGGCAGCGCCGGCGCACGCAACAACGTGATGCGCTCATCGTGTTGCGCGAGCGCGGCCACGATGGCCCGTGTTTCGTCGGTGGAGTCGTCATCGACCACGATGATCGCCAAGCGATCCGGCGGATACGCCTGGGCGGACAGCGACTCGACACAGGGTCCGATGTTCGCCGCCTCGTTGCGGGCGGGGACGATGACGGCGACCTTGGGCGCGGTGGCGGGGCCGGGGTCGCGGGCGCTCACGGGTACCCCCGCCAGGACATTGCGCTGGCGCACGGCGCGGCTGATCAGCCAGATCACCAGGACCAGCCAGATCAATGAAAGGAGGAACGGCATGGGCATCTTTGTATGAAACGCTGGATCGGGGCATCCTGCCCCGCCCACCGTGGCGGCGAGCAAAAGGCGCGACTTTTGCCCGCCGCTCGCTGCCTCCGGCAGCGGGCACCTCCCTGGGCCTGTCCAGAGCGCCTGGGCAGCGTCTTAGGTGGCGGCAACCGCCTCGGGCGGCGTGCGTCCCGCGCCCCGGGTCATAGCCCAGTCGAGCAGCCGGCTCGCCAGGCCGCCCCCGAGGCTCGCGCCGGTCACATCCTCCAGGCGGTATTCCTTGCCGTGCAGAATGGCTTCGGCTGCCTCGAGGCCGCTGCGCACCGCGGGCCCTATGCCCTCGGCCATGTCGCGGGTCGCGAGGCCGGCGGCGTCGCCGACGATGAAGGCGTTCTCCCGGCACGCCACGTCCACCCGGCCCCGCAGGTAGTAGCTGTAGCCCGCCGGGTCGTAGCTGGCGCCCTTGGCGAGGCGGCCGCCGAGCATCTGGGTGAAGAGCGACCAGTGGTCGTGAATGGAGCGAGAGCTGGCCTTTAGGCGATCCGCCATGCCGCCGATGCCGACGTTGAGCCAGCCGTTCTGCTTCGGCACGTACCACGCGTATCCCGGCAGACCGTGGTCGAAGAACCAGAGATGACAGTCCGGCGCGGGCCAGTCGTACTCGATCTCGTGCTCCAGGGTGACGGTCTGCAGCTCGCTGGCGCGCGGGTTGAGCTCCCGGAAGAGCGTGCGGTACACGGGGCAGCGGGTGCCGCCCGCGCCGATGAGATAGCGGCTGCGGAAGGCGTCATCGACGATGTAGGCGCCCTCCTCCTCGCGGATGTTGCGCACGGTGTGCTGCACCACCGGCGCGCCGGAGCGCTCCAGCAGCCAGGCATCGAACTCGAACCGCCGGATCGAGTGCTGCACGCAGCGCACCGGCAGGTGCAGCCCCTTCACGTGGATGTGCAATCGGTCGAAGGTCAGGAAACGGTGCGGATAGGAGCCGATGTCGAGCGCCAGGTCGCGCACCACCTCCGGCGTGATCCAGCCGGCGCACAGCTTCAGGCGCGGGAAGCGCGCCTTGTCGAGCACCAGCACGTCGGCGCCCGCGCGCTTCAGCTTCCACGCGGCGCTCGAGCCCGCCGGGCCGCCGCCGACGATCAGCACGTCACAGGTGCGCATCGGCCTCTCAGCGCGCGTAGAGATGCTCGCGGGTCATCGGGACGTCGTTGTTGTCCCGCGGCGCGAACACCACCTGAAAGAGCTGCAGCGCTCCCGTCGTGAAGCCCGCGATCGAGCCCGCCAGATACATGCGCCACATGCGCACGAACTTCTCGTCGAACATCTCGCGCACGCGGCTGCTCGCCGTTTCGAAGAGCACGAGCCAGTCGCGCAGCGTCTGCGCGTAGTGCAGACGCAGGTTCTCGACGTCGAGCACGGAGAAGTCCCAGGGCTCGAAGATCTGCATCATTTCCGCCAGGGATGGCGGATAGGCGCCCGGGAAGATCCGCCTCTCGATCCACGGCTGCAGCAGCGCCGGCCGATTGCGTCCGATGGAATGGATGAGGCCGCGCCCGTTCGAGCCGATGCTGCGCGCGATCACCCCGCCCAGCGCCGCATAGTTTGCGACACCGACGTGCTCCAGCATGCCGACGGACATGAAAGCGTCGTACCGGCCCGAGATATTCCGGTAGTCATCCTCGACGTACTCGACCCGCGAGCTCATCCCCAGGCTGGCGGCCCGCGCACGCGCGAAGGCCACCTGCTCGTGCGAGATGTTGAAAGCGCGCACTTTGACACCGTAGTGCTGCGCCATGTGGAGCGCGAGAGCCCCCCAGCCGCAACCGGCCTCCACCACGGTCTCGCCGGCACGCAGGCGCAGCTTGCGGCAGACGTGATGCATCTTCGCAGTCTGCGCCTCGTCCAGCGTGCTCGTCGGGGTGGGGTAGTAGGCGCAGGTATACGCCATCGTCTCCCCGAGCCACTGCGAGTAGAAATCGTTGCCGATGTCGTAGTGGTGGTGGATGTTCTCGCGCGAGGCCGACAGGGTGTTGACGTGCGGCCGGCGCAGGCGCTCCACCAGGCGCCGTACCGGCGATGGCTGCGGTCCGTCGCGGCCGGAGTGATAGACCGTCTCCAGCAACTGCACGAGGTCCCCCTCGATCTCGAGACGGCCTTCGCTGTAAGCGTCCGGAAACCGGACCTGGGGGTCGGCCAGGATGCCGAGCAGGGTCGCCCGGTTGGAGACGCGTACCCGCGCCACGATGGTCGTGCCCGGAGGGGCGATACGCTCCCCGGTCCAGAGGATGAACTCGAGGGGCGGATTGCCGAGATACCCGAGCAGGCGCGCCAGGAGCCTCCCCTCGAC
>JBOIAB010000262.1:0-21891 GCA_050738635.1 Steroidobacteraceae bacterium | reverse complement strand
GACCTGAGTGGCGCGCCGAGGTCGACCGAGTCAGCGCCGTCGTGCAGAGCAATGCGCAGCTTTTCGAGCGCCACCTGCTGTCGGATCTCGATCGGAGCGGTCTCAGAGAGCCAGGCGGCAGGCGTTTCGCTCGCGCGCTCGAGCTTCTGCTCGGCCGCCGCCAGGTATACCTCCAGCAGCCACAGGTCTTCTATTTCCCCGAGTTGCCGCAGATCGAGTTCTATGAGCGCGAGCAGTTTTCGTGGACGGCTGCGCTCGAGCGAGAGACTGTCACCATCCGCGAGGAGCTCGAGGCGATCCTCATGCGCGGCGAGCGCTTCGTTCCCTACATGCAGCCGGGGACCGACCGCCCCGTCTTCAACACCAACGGTCTGCTCAATGACCCGGCCTGGAGCGCCTGCCATTTGATCCGCAACGGCGAGGAGGTGGCCGCCAATGCGGTTCTTTTGTCCGCGCACGCTCCAGGCCTTGCGCGAGCTGCCCCTCTGCCGCATCAAGGGGCGCACTCCCACGGTGCTCTTCTCGCTTCTGCGTCCGGGCGCGCACATTCCGCCGCATCATGAGTTCCTCAACACGCGACTCATCTGTCATCTTCCGCTCATCGTGCCGCCGGGCTGCACGTTGCGCGTGGGCAACGAGAAGCGGTCGTGGCGCGAAGGGCAGCTTGTCGTCTTCGACGACACCATGGAGCACGAGGCGTGGAAGGGCAGCACCGAGCTGCGCGTGGTGTTGCTCTTCGACATCTGGCGACCCGAGCTCACCAATGCCGAGCGTACTCTGGTCGCAAGGATGCTCGAGTCGATCGATGCCTTCGGCGGCCCCCGCAGGGAGTGGACGCAGTAGCCGCGTCTGCATGCCGCTTTCTTATTTCGACGCGTATCGAATCATTCCCGGCGTGCAGAAACATACACTCGGTCCCGGCATGAACGATTCACCAGCCCAAACGAGACCCGATGGCGACAGCCAGGCTGAGAGCAGCGGATCGACGCGGCGCGTATTCATGGCGCGCGGTGCCGCCATCGCGGTTACAGGCCTCATCGGGGCAGGCAGCTTCGACATTCAGGGCGAGGCGCGCGGCGTGCAGCCTTCATACACAGAGTCGCACGATCTCGGAAGTCGCCATATGAACATCGTCTGCATCATCCGCTACGAGATCGACCCTTACCAGCGCGACGCCTTCAAGGAATATGCGGCGCGCTGGGGCCCGATCATCCCGCGCTGTGGGGGCAGCCTGATCGGCTACTTCCTGCCCTGGCAGGGCACGAATTACGTCGGCTGGGGCATCATCGGCGGGTTCGACAGCCTTGCCGCCTACGAGCGCTACCAAACGCGCCTGCATCAGGACGCGGATGCGCTTGCCAATCTCAAGTTCGCCGCGGACCAACGCTTTATCGTCCATGAAGAACGCAATTTCGTCGAAGCTGTGGCTGGCACCCTGGAGCGGCCCGCCACTGCGTAACCGCGAAGCAGCCGGTTTGCGGCGTGGCCTGCCTTGTGCTCAGATGTCAGCCATGTACGCCGCGCTGAGGATTTTCCGGCAGCTCAGTGCGCTCTTGGCGGCTATCGCCCTTGCCAGCGCCGGTGAGGTGCTTCCTGCCTTTTCTCATGGCGCCGGCACCGCACCGATGCCCGTCGCCGGGCCGCCCCCCACCGCGCAGTCTCCTCCGGCGCCCAAGCCACAAGACCTGCTGCTCGCGTGTCCGACCACGCTCGATTACGTCGGCAGGGTCGTGGCGGCCGTCATGGTCAACGGCAAGGGACCCTACAGGTTCATCATCGATACCGGAGCCAACGATTCGTCCGTCTCCCCCAAGCTCGTGGCAGCTCTGGGGCTCGCCACCTCGCCCAGCAGATCCTTGGAGGTTGCCGGTGTCACGGGTACGGCGATCCTGCCGTCGGTGCCCATCGAGAGCATGCAAGCCGGCGCCCTCTTCATAGCGCACACGGAGGTTCCAGTGATCTGGTCACCGATCATGGCCGGTGCCGATGGCATTCTCGGAGCAGCTGGCCTCGCGCAAGACAGCCTTCTGGTCGATTTCCGCCACAACACGGTGACGATCCGCACCGCGGATGCGGGAACGATCCCGCTGGGCTATGCGCGCGTGCGGGCCAGACGCCTTCGCGGCGGGCTTCTCAGTGTGCCTGGCATGGTGGGCGATGTGCCCGTCGATGCAATCATCGATACCGGCTCGCCGCAGACGCTCGGCAACTTGGCACTCTACCGTGTGCTCTACTCGAAGCCGGAAGCCCGTGACCCGGCGCGCGTCTACGGTGTCACCAAACAAGTGCGCCCTGGCGATGTGCAAGTGGTGCCCACGGTCGACCTCGGCGCGATCCAGATCGGCAACGCAGTGCTGGTCTTCGGAGATTTCCCCATCTTCAAGGTGTGGGGACTGACGGCACATCCGGCCATCATTCTGGGCATGGATGTGCTCGGGACGGTCGATGCTTTTTCCATCGATTTCCGCCACGCCCAAATCGGTGTCGCGCCCCGCGACTACGACCTGAACCGGAGCGTTCCGCCGAGCGGATGAAGCGGCGCCGATCCGTCGGCGGCGGGCGCTTTCACTGACATGTCCGGGCGGCGCGCGGATGCAGCGCGTCGGTCGCAAACGTAGGCTGGCGAGCGGCGTGACTCGCCTGCTCGTAGCTGTAGCCCAGTCCCAGCAGCCGTGCCTCGGACCACTTCGTGCCGATGAAGGAAAGTCCCACGGGCATTCCATGGCCCTCGCCCATCGGTACCGTAATGTATGGATAGGCCGCGACCGCCGGCAGGCTGCTGTCGCCGCCGCTGGCGGAGTCGCCGTCGATCAGGTCGATCACGAAGGCCGGATTCTGCGTCGGGGAGACCAGGGCGACGACGCCGTGCTCTTTCAGTAGCCGGTCGATCCCATCCGGTCCGGCGAGACGCAGATTGGCGGCGCGCGCCTTGATATACGCCGGATCCTGCAGACCCTTCGTCCGCTCCGCATTGATGAAAAAGCCCTGGCCGAACCAGGTCATTTCCTCGGGATGCGCGTCATCGAACGCAATCAGCTGCGCCAGCGTTCGGGATTGCACCGCCGGCGGCGATCCGGAGAGATAGGAGTTGAGATCCGCCTTGAGCTCCGTCATCAGGACGAGATTCTCATTGTTGCCGAGCTTCTGCACGGCGAAGTCATCGACGTTCACCAGAGTGGCGCCCTGCGCTTTGAGCACGGCGAGTGCGCGCTCGAAGACGCCCAGGGTGGCGGGAGTGAAGCCCTTGAGGAAAAAGCGCGCCACGCCCAGGCGCACCCCTTTCAGGGCCCGTGGATCGAGCGCCCGCGTGTAGTCCATGCGATGCGCATTGGCGTCCGCCGTGGCCGGGTCGGCAGGATCGCTCCCAGCCATCGCCGTCAGGAGTATCGCCGCGTCGCGCACCGTGTGAGTGATGGGCCCCGCCGTGTCCTGTGTGTGGCTGATGGGCACGATCCCGGCGCGCGAGACCAGTCCTACCGTCGGCTTCAATCCCACCAGTCCGTTCATGGACGACGGACAACTGATGGAGCCGTCGGTCTCCGTCCCGATGGCCGCTGCCGCCATGCCGGCCGCAACGGCGGCCGCGGATCCGGAGCTCGAGCCGCAGGCGCTCCGATCCAGCATGTAGGGATTGCGCGTGAGGCCGCCCACCCCGCTCCAGCCGCTGCTCGAATGCTGCGAGCGGATATTCGCCCATTCCGACAGGTTCGTCCGGCCCAGGATCACCGCGCCGGCGCGGCTCAGGTTCTGCACGACCGTGGCGCTCGTGCCGCGGACGTTCTGCGCCAGAGCGAGTGAGCCGGCGGTGGTGGGTAAGCCGGCGATGTCGATGTTGTCCTTGACCAGGATGGGAAGCCCATCGGCGGCGCCTCGCGCCCGGCCACTCGCACGGCGCGCATCCGAGGCGCGCGCCTCGGCGGTGGCGTGCGGGTTCAAGCCGATGACGGCATGGATCTCGGGGTTGAGCGCGGCGATGCGTGCCTGGTAGCCATCGACCAACGCTGCCGAGCTGACCCGATGCGCCACCAGGTCCGCGGACTCTTCGGCGGCTGATCTGCAGACCGGGTCATAGCCGGCTGCGGCGGACGCGGTCGCATACGTAAGGTGACAGAGCACGCCTGCAGCGATGTAGACGCAGGACCGGGGAACACGACGTTTCACAGAATGCTCCTCCCTCGAAGTTGTTCTTGTGGCCCGTGGCCTGCCGCGCGAGCGCGCGACGGCCGCAGATGAGTATGCCATGGCCCCAGGCATGGCTGCCCTGGCCACCGGCCCGCGAGGCGCCGCGTTGCGATGAATGGTGGGGCTGGAAAGACGAATCCCGGCCGCCATGCCGGCCGCACGGTTGCCCATTGACCGAGAGTGCCCAGGCAGCGGCCAAGGACTCGCATTGGGAAGGGGCTCGGCGCCATGCACGGAGCCATCCAAAAAAAAGCCCCGCGCGAAGCGGGGCTTCAAATCAACGTACGTGAAGAGTTTTAGAAGATGTCGTACTTCACATTGACATAGAAGTTCCGCATCAGCGGGTCAACCACCAGCGAGTTGTACCCCGCCGTAAAGTTGTTCTGTGATGCGTTGGTGAACGGCGGCTCCCTGTCGAGGATGTTCTTGATACCGAACAACACCGTCAGGTTGTGGATCGGTCTGACGCTCGCGTAAACATCCACGAGCGAATAGCTGCCCACGATCCGCGGATTGCCGTTGCCATCTGTGAACTGATCGATGTAGGTCGAGTAGAAGCGGTTGGCGAGTCCGCCGCCCCACATGCCCTCCGGGCTCGACCAGTCTATCCGCAAGTCATGCTCCCACCGGTACGCCGGCGGAAGATGGTTGAACCAACCCACCAGGTTGCGCTCCGGGCCGCCGTTGTACTGCTGCTGCTGGAACTTCGTGACCGCGGTCCCCTCCAGGTCCTCGTGGAACGTTCCAACCGGCGTGCGCTGAGCGTACTGGATGCTCAGATCGATCCCGTCTGTCGTGATCCTGCCCGTATTCTGATTGGTCAGAATGAGGTATCCGCAGGTCGGCTTGCTGAAGGGAATGCAACTCGTGGCCGAATCTACCGACGGCGTGAGCGGTGGGTAGGGCGCTCCGGCACTACTCAGTACGATATCGTTCGTGAACTCGCTGGGGTTAGCGTAAATCGCCGATGGCGGGATGTTTCCGATCGTGTTCTTGAGCAGGATCCGGTAGTAGTCCAGCGTGATGCCCATGTTCCTGATCGGCTGGAGGACGACGCCGAAATCGAAGTTCTGCGATGTTTCAGGCGTCAGCTGGCTGTTTCCGCCGGTCACGCCGAGCCCCTGCGTCGTGCAGGTCTGGTCGGTAAACGGCGCAACCGCGTGGGCCCCGCTTGCGGGCGGGCAGTCCGGGTTCCCCTGTCCCATGGTGCCGCTGGTCGAAGCGGCAATGGAATTCGGGTTATACAGCTCGAAGAGCGTGGGCGCCCGGAAGCCGGTGGAGGCGGTTCCCCTGAGGGTCAGGAAACGGGCCACCTGATAGCGGACCGACAGCTTCGCGTTGTTGGTCCTGCCGAAATCGCTGTACCGGTCCTCACGATCCGAGACGTCGAGATCCAGGCTCTTCGAAATCGGAACGTCCACCTCGAGGAACGCCGCCTGGAAATCGCGGCTCTTGGAGATCTGGCTGTCCGAAAGGCCCGTTGCAGCGCTGGTGATGTCGTTGTAGAGGGTGGTGCTGGTCTGGAAGTGCTCGCCTCCCGCACTCATGCCGAGCGCCACGGTCGCCGGAGTGCCGGCGTTAAAGGCATCGCCCAGCTCGTGACTGGCGTGGCCGTCGAAGCTCCACCGTTTGTCTTCGCCCGATAGGTAGGTACCGGCGATATACGACGAGTTGATCAAAGCCTGCCCTGCGGCGCTCTGCGGCCCGAACGGATTGATCAGGTCGCTCAGGACCCCCGGCACGCCCGGGCTGCCGAGGATGGCCTTGGTGGCGCCCGTGGGCGCAAGCACCGTCTCATCCGGGAAGTTCGAGACGTTGTTATTGTTGTTCTTGTTCTGACTGTAGTTGGCGATCGCGGTGTAGTCCCAACCGGCGTTGCTGCCGGAGAACGTCAACAGCGCACGCTGCTCGGTATTGACGTTGCCGGTGTAGCGGTTGTTGAGGGGATCACTCCAAATGGCGGTGTAACCGCCGGCCATAATGGGCGTCGCCGTCGCTGCCCCCGTCGGCGACCCGTCCACCGTACAGGCGGTCTCGCAGGTCAGCTGGGAGGGGTTCGGGATGTAAGGGTTCGTATCGCTGATCGGCAGCGCATAGAACATGGGACCGGACCAGGCGGTCAGTTCGGAGCGGGTGTAGAAGTACTGTACCTGCACGGTGTTGTTGGCCGGCAGAGCCTTGGTGAAGGACACGAGCCCCGAGGTCTCCTTGGAGTCCGGGATATCGTCCGTCGCGGCGGAATAGCGGTAGGCGCAGGTGTTGCCGAGATTATTGGGATCGACTTCCAGGAACGGATTGCCCGGACAGCTCGGATAGTTCGGCTGCCAATAGTTGCCCACGGAGTCCACGAAGGTGCCCGGCCACGTTCCCGGATCGTTCGTATTGGTCACGCCCCGCGCGGGATCATAACCGTTGCGCGAAAAATCCCGCCACGTCGCCTGGATTTCCTGCTGGTGGGTAAAACTTCCCGTGACCATGAAGTTATAGCCATCGCTCACCAGATCCCCGTGCCCGAAGGTCACATCGCCCTCGAGCGAGCCGCCGCCGTGCTCCTGCGGGTGGTCGAAATTGCCCTGGACCTCGAGGCCCTGGTAATTCGTCCTGGTCTTGAAGTTGATCACGCCCGCGATTGCGTCCGAGCCGTACAGCGCCGAGGCGCCTTCGCGCAGCACCTCGACACCGTCGATCGCCGAGAACGGAATGCCGCCCAGGTCGACCGCGTTGCCGCTGAAGGCATTGGGGGCCAGCCGCTGGCCGTCGAGGAGCACCAGGGTGCGGCTGTTGCCCAGGTCGCGCAAGTTGGCGTATGTGCCGCCTCCGGAGAAGCTTCCTATGGCCGAGGCGATGTTGACCGACGGTGTGTTGGACGTGACGGTGTTGAGCGCCTGCTCCACATTCGTGATGCCCTGGTTCTTGAGGGCATCCGCCTTCAGGATCGTAATGGCTTCAGCCGTCTCGACCGCCGGCCTCGCGATCATGGACCCTGTGACGATGACGGTCTGAAGTTGTACGGGCGCGGCCGGCGCTGCCGCGGCGGTGGTCGACTCCGGGCTGGTGACCTGCGCGAGCAGGATGGGCTTCTTCGCAGCCGTCGCCTTCGCGGTGCTCGCCTTCGTGGGGGCCACCGTCGCAGCGGTAGTCTTGGCGGCGCTCACCTGCGTGGTGTTTGGTTGCGTGGTGGGCGCCTGGTGCGCGTAGGCCGCCACGGCGCCTGCGCCGCACAGGGCTATCGTGCCCGTTGCAAGGGCTCGCTTGACAGCGAGTGCCAGTTCGCGGTTCAGTTTCATCAAAATCTCCTCTCGGCGGCGCTAGCGGCCGCGTCCACGTTCGATCGGCCCTCCCAGCGGAGGTGGAGCCGGTCCTGCTTAAGGTTTTGCGAATATCTCCGGCCAAGCCCCGCGCCGAGCCGGATATGCGTGGGCGTGGATCTTACCAGTGCGTCGGCAAAAGGAGATACTGATTCAGAAAAAAGCAACGCTCTTGGGCCATAGTGGTTGCCGGCAAAAGACAAAAATGGCGGCAAAAAGGGGCCAGTTCTACCCGAAATTGGAGTATGGGCGTACTTACGTGGCGCTCATGCAACGTAATCTGGGATGCTTACGTAGCGCAGGGGCAACGTAATGTCGCTCGTTGTCCGTCGGCAAGCGCCAAAAAAATGGGCCCCCGAAGGGGCCCATCGCTACACGAGCGAGAAAGAAGATCCGGTCAGAAGTCGTAGTCGAATCCGACCAGGAAGTACCGGCCCACCGCACCATCCTGGTGTAGCGCCGCATCGTAGGGCAGGAACACGCTGCCGGAGCCATAGGTCTGCACGTCCACCGGCGGCTGCTTGTCGAACAGATTGGTCACTGACGCGTGCAACTGGAAGTTGGTGGTCAGCTGATACGAGCCGTAGAGATCGGTCTCCAGGAAGTAGCCCACGTTGCAGAACTGCTTGTTCTGGCTGGTTACCCCGTCCGGGAAGTTGCTCCCGTAGGCGATCGCCGAGGCACAGTCCGGAATGCCGGAGGACGAATCGTCGATGCTGAAGTGGCTGACGAAGTTGATGCTGGGAGTGATCGTCAGCGGGCCCTTGGTCCAGCTCAGTCGCCAGTTCACGCGGTCCTTCGGGTTGCCCGTGTCGCCCGACACGCCCGAGGGGCCGTGCGTACCGGCAAGATCGAAGGTGGCGCCACCGATGATCAGCTGATACGTCAGCTCATGCGTCCATGTCATCTCGCCGGTGAAGCGGCCGATTTGTCCCATGTCCCAGTGATACTGCAGGTCCACGTCGTAGCCGCTGGTCTTGGTCGAGCTGGCATTCACGTATGGGAAGCTCTCTTCCAGGATCAAGCCCACCGGGGTGGCCTGACTGACTGTCGCACCCGAGCTGTTCACGTACGGCAGGACGACTGTCGGGCCGCGAACCAGGCTGATGTCGCTGGCGAAACCCGAGCCTGCCTCGAACACCGGGACGATGTCATTGTCGAGCTTGATGTTGTAGTAATCGAGCGAGACGCTCGCCTGGGTGAGCGGCTGGAACACGATGCCCGCCGTCCAGTTGGTCGACTTGACGTTCTGCAGGTGCGAGTTCGCCAGCAGCACGCCCGTCAGTGCGACGTTGCACTGGCTCGGGTAGTTTCCGGGGGTATTGGGAGTGGTTGGATTCGGACATAGGACCGGATCGTTGGAGGTGCCCGCACCGAACGCTTCACCGGACGATATGCCCTCCGCCGCCGACGGCACGCGGAAGCCCTTGCCCCAGGTGCCGCGCACCGCAATCCACTTGAAGGGCGTGTACTTGAAACCGATCTTCGGCGTGATGTCCGAGCCAAAGGTCTGGTAGTTGTCGTAGCGCCCCTGTATGTTGATGTTGAGCGACTTGACCGGGTTGCCGTCGAGCTCGGCGAACGCCGCCCGGTCGTACTCGGTGCCGATCACATAAATGGAGTCGCCTGCCTGGACTCCCGACTCGATGAGCGGCGGCGGCGTCTCGTCATGCTCCTCCTTGAACCACTGGGCGCCGATCGCGAAATTCAGCGGTCCCCCCGGCAGGTCGAACAGCTTGTGGGTGCCGTGCACGTCGATCAGGTCGAGCTGGCTGGTGGGGGTGGTCTGCGCCGGCGGCGCAAAGAGTGAGGTGCCAGTGGAGCTGCCCAGGATGTAGCCGTTGTTGAGCGCGTTCTGCAGGGCGGAAGGCTCGATGTTTCCGTACAGCCACTGGTCCATCTTGGCATACATGGCGCCGGCGGTGCCGCTGATGTCCCAGCCGGCGGCATTGCCCGATATCGAGGCCAGCAGGCGGTAGGTGTTGGTGTCGACCTGCGTGTTGGTGAGTCCGAGCTCGGGGAAGCTATAGACGAGCGGCGCCGGCGCACCGTAGGTGTTGATGTTGCCGGGGTAGTTGGTCGGCACCGTGATGAGCGGGTAAGTGATCACATTGGGCGCCTGACCGGGTGCCAGGCCGATGTTCGTCGGCCCACCATCGGCGTAGCCGGTACCGCCCCCCGCGCTGATGTCGCCGTTGTACGAGGACACCTGATCAGCTCTGCTGTAGAACCAGGACGCTTGCACGCCGAGCTCCCAGCCGCCGCCGAGCTCCTTGGTGAACTTGCCCAGCACATCGACGTTGGTTGTCGCCGGCTGCAGCTGCGCGCCCGCAGGGAAATAGCTGCATCTATTGACGGCTTCCGACGTGGCATCGCAGCCCGGCAGATAGGTGTACGGCGTGCCGTCAGTGCTGTTGGGGTTGATCAGGTAGCCGGTGAGTACGTTGGGGTACGGGATGTTGGGATTTTCGGCCAGGCTGACACCCGGCGTGCGGTTGTAGCCACCGTAGCCGTTGAAGTCGAGGCTGTCCCATTGGCCGCTGCGGTTGGCGGCCAGGATGCTGTCCTGATGGCGCAGATCGCCGGAGACATACCAATTATAACCGTCGCTCGCCAGGTCGCCCCGGCCGCCGATGAAGCCGACGTGCTCCTGAGTGCCGTCCCAATGCTGCGAAGTACCCGCCTCGGTCGAGAGGTGGAAGCCCTGGTACTCCTTTCTAAGGATGACGTTGACGACGCCGGCGACAGCATCCGCACCGTAGAGAGCGGAAGCGCCGTCCTTGAGGACCTGCACCTGCTGAATCGCAGTGAAGGGAATGGAGGAGAGGTCGACGAAGCTGCGCTCGTTGTCATCGAGCAGTGGGTAGGGCACTGAGCGCTCGCCGTCGATGAGCACCAGCGTGTCGCCCAGCGACAGTCCGCGCAGGGAGATGCCGGACGCGCCGGCGGCAAACGCGAAGCTGAAAGACTGACTCAGCGTGCTGGCGCCGTTGGCACTGATGTTGCGCAGAACGTCCGAGATGTCGGTGTAGCCGGACTGGACGAGATCCTTTGCGCTGATCACCTGCACCGGGTTCGGCGACTCGGTGGCGGTCCGCTCGATCAGCGAGCCGGTGATCACGATCGTCTGTAGCTGCTGTGGGCTCGGGCCAGAGGCCGCCGGTGCCGGGGTGGTCTGCGCGAGCACGATGGGCGCGCTAGCAGTAGTCGCCTTGGCGGCCGTCGCCTTCGCAGTCGTCGTCCGTTTCGTGGTTGTCTGCGTAGCGGTCGCCTTCGGGGCGGGAGTTGGCTGCGCATACGCCGCCAAGGCTCCAGCACCGCATAACGCTATGGTGCCTGTTGCAAGAGCGCGCTTGATGGCGAGTGCCAATTCACGGTTCGTTCTCATCAATGCCTCCTCTCTCGGACGGCTCATTGGCCGCCTCTCTTGTTGGCCGGCGCCTCCTTGGAGGGGGGCGTGTCGGCTCTGGCGAGTTGTGCGAGATCCCGCCCAGGCTCGAGCCCAGGTCGGATTTGCGTGGCCCGAGTCTAGCAGCGCATCACCGAAAGGAGATATCTTTTTGGCTAAAAAACAACGGTAAGCCCCGCCGGCGACATCCCAAAAGGACCCAAAAGGGTACGAAACCGTCCCTCCCAGCGACGGGAATGTCCCTAAAAGCGGCGATTGGGGATTCTGGCGTTGCAGCTGGGCAACGCTTGGCGCTTATGGTAGCGCTATCAGTGCGCTTTCCAGCTCACGCGATCACCGACGCTCAGCCCGAGCGCTTGCGCCTCTCCGCCGTGGATCTCGAGCACGGCGGCCACCGGCACGTCGGAAGACAGCACATCCAGCGAGAACGGATGTGCGTTGGCGATAATCTTGGCGATCCGCCCGTCCGCCCCGATGAAGACCATGTCGAGCGGGATGTACGTGTTCTTCATCCAGAAGTGCGCCACGTCCGGCGAGCTTTGCGGAAAGATCATTCCCTGGTCGCGCGGCAGATCGCGCACGAACATCAGCCCCTGCTCCTGGCGCGCCGGCGTGTCGGCGATCCAGATCTGAAAGCGGTCCCGATTGCCGTGCGCCACTATCTGCAGCGTGGTGCGCGGAAAGCGGGTGAGACTTTCGATCGGCGCCGACTGCGCCAGGCACACCGGTCCGAGCGTGCAGCCGAGGGCCAGCCCGAGCGCCAGCCGCAGCAGCAGTAAGTGCAGGGGACGCGAATGAGTTGTCACGAGCCGTTGCCCTCGTCTCTTATCCGGTGGTGAAGTCCGCGCGCCCGGCGAAGTCGAAGGTCGTCACCAGGATGCGCCGATGGCCTGCGAGGTCATTGGCGGGCGCGATGCAGAAACCGTGCGCGACTATGCGGTAGGCGTGACCTGCATGTCCATGGGAGAGGACGCGCGCCTGTGTCAGTCGGTCCACCGTGCAGTTGCTGTCGCCCTGCGTCGCGAAGAGCAGCTTCTCGCCTTCGAAGATTACCGTCAGATTGGTCGCCAGCTCCCGCCCCGGGCGACCTTCCTTCGCGCCGTCGATCCCGAACACCATGCGCATCCGCCGCTGTCCCGGCCCCACGCGCCCCTCGAAGCCCATGCGGATGCCGCTGCCATCCAGGCGCGGCCCGCCCTCGCATGCCAGAAGCGCCCCGCGCAGATCAACGTCGAGCCGGATCGCCCCGCGGATGCGCGCCCGCAGGTACGCTTTGCCGGAGCGCAGACAGGGACCGCCGAGCGCCGCCGCCGGCAATCCCGCGCCCAGCAGCGAGTGCTGCTGCGCTTGCAATGGCGCGCCCGCGAGGAGCTGCGCGATCAGCAGCGCCGCGAGCGCCGGCACCGCGCCGAGCCGGCTCATCCGAGTGCAATCATTCAGCATCGGCGTAGTGTAGCGGCCGCGCATCGCGGCGCCGTCTGGATCCGCGGGCGCGCCGTGGCGTCCGGTCCCGGGCACGCCAATATTGCGGCGAGCTGTGGTAGCAGCGCGACGAAAAACCGCCGGCGGGTAGCCGCGCCTGCACGTCGGTGCGTGGTACAGTTGCGACAGTTGCATAGAGACGGGCCAAAACCGGGGGGAACGTGAGCACCGATCGCCGTATTCCAAGAGTTGTAGCGCGTATTGTGAGCGCTATCCCGACCTTGAGCGTCATCGCCCTCGTTGGGGCCCCGCCGGCGCTCGCCGCCGATGCGCCCGCCGACCCGCAGGCGCAGAGCGTCGCTGCCGGCAACGCCAGCGCCACGACCGGCACCGCGCCCACCCTGCAGGAAGTGGTGGTCACGGGTACCTCCATCTCTGGAGGCAACACGCAAGCGCTGCCGGTACAGATTCTGAACGCGGCCGATATCTCTCGCACCGGCGCGGTCAGCGTACCGGAGCTTATGCAGAACGTCGCCGCCGTCGACAGCGTGGGCAGCACCCTGCCGGCACAGGGAACAGGCTTTATCACGGGCGGGATCGCGACAGTTTCGCTGCACGGCCTCGGCAGCGACCGTACGCTCGTGCTCATCAACGGACTGCGCTCGACACTTTACGGTGGCACCGCGGGGGACGACTCGGTCGATATCGGCGCCATTCCCGTGGCGGCGATCGACAACATTCAGATCCTGAAGGATGGCGCCTCGGCGGTATACGGTAGTGATGCGATCTCGGGGGTGGTCAACTTCATCCTGAAGCAGAATTTCCAGGGGCTGGACGCGAGTGCAACGGTAGGTACGCCCACGGAGGCTGGAGGAGGTACCCAGGAAACCGCATCGATCTACGCGGGCACGGGCTCCCTCGACAGCGACCGCTACAACATCGGCATCGGCCTGATGTTCAATCACTCGTCGCCTCTGCTGGGCAGCTCGCGCGACTTTGCCACCCGTTACAGTCCCGGATACGGCAACGATGTGACCTCATCGTTCGCCTTCCCCGCGAACGTCGCGGTGCCGGCGAACTCCGTGTATCCCAAGAAGGTCACGCTCAATCCGGAGGCGGGCAGCTGCGGGCCTGACTCCATCAATGACATGAACTACCCCGCCCAGTGCCGCTTCGACAACTCCAAGTCGGACGCGCTGGAGCCGCTGCAGAAGAGGATGAGCGTCTACCTCAACGGCACCTTCAAGTTGACGGACGCCAGCCAGCTCTACGGCAATGTGTTGTTCTCGCAGAATCGGACGACGCAGTGGGTGCAGCCGGTGCCCCTCTCGTATCAGAACCCGATGGTGCCCGGCGATCCGTACATTGCATACCTCGGCAACCTGCTGGCCACCGAGTATCCCGGATACACCAATCCGGCCGTCAAGGCCGGAAACGGAGCATTCCTGCTGCCGCCCACCAGCCCCTACTATCCGACAGCCTGGGCGGCCGCCAACGGCCTGGCCGGGCAGCCGCTGAACCTCATCTATCGCAGCTTCGCGACCGGCGTGCGGCAGACGGAGGACACGGCCAACACGACGCGCGTGGTGGGTGGCTACAAGGGCGATGCCGCCGGATGGCATTACGACACCTCGCTGCTGTTCAGCGGCGTGAGCGTCTATGACAACCTGCAGAGCGGCTGGCCGCTTTACTCGAAAATCATGCCGCTATTGGACTCCGGTGTGATCAATCCCTTCGGTCCGACGACGGACCCGAGCGCGGAAGCCGCGGCCATGGCGACCAACGACGACCAGGAGGACTATTCGACCAGGACCTCACTCACCGCGCTCGACGCCACGGCCAGCCGCGAGATCGCGCAGCTTCCGGCAGGCCCCCTGCGCATGGCGGTCGGCGGCGAGATACGCCGGGAGACCTACGACTTCTCGCCCTCGGCCGCGCTGCTCTCCGGTGATATCGGCGGTCTGGGTGGCAATCAGCTGCCGGAATCCGTCTCGCGCATGGCGCAGGCCGCCTACTTCGAGTTCAGCGGCAACGTCATTCCCTCGCTGGGAGCGGACATCGCGGCGCGCTGGGATCACTATCAGACGGTTGGCAACACGTTCAATCCGCAGCTGACACTGCATTGGCAGGCGCTGAAGCAGCTGCTGGTACGCGGTGCGGCGGGGACGGGCTTCCGTGCTCCTTCGCTGACGGACCTGTACGCGCCTCAGGTGCCGAGCGTCACATCGAATGGAACGCGCGATCCCGTCAAGTGCCCGACGTTCGATCCGAACAATCCCGCCTGCAGCTTCCAGTTCCAGACCGTCACGGGCGGCAACCCTCAGCTGAAGCCCGAGAAGTCGCTGAACTACACGTTCGGCTTCGTGCTCAAGCCCGTGCGGAACCTGACTCTGGATGTGGACTCGTTCTGGATCTACCTGCGCGATTCGATCCAGGGCGGCGGTCTGCCCTATAACGTCATTCTGCAGAATGCGCAGACGGCGAGCCAATTCGCCAGCTACATTCAGCGCGATGCGTCAGGCAACATCGTCTTCATAAGCCAGACCAACGCCAATCTGTTCAAGCTCAATGTCAGCGGGTTGGACATCAACCTGGACTACGATATCCCGATGGGCCCGGGATACATCCTGCTGCGCGGCAATGGTTCCTACTACTACACCTACAACGCGCAGCAGTTCGACGGTACCTGGATCAGCCAGATCAACATAGGCGACTCGCAGGCCGGCGTGGGTGGCGGCGCCATCGTCCGCTGGCGTCATAGCCTCACTCTCGGGTATACGGCGCCTTCCTGGCAGGTTTCGCTGACGCAGCACTACCAGGAGTCGTACCAGGATACTCCATCGGACATTACGGAAGTGCCGCGCAATGTTTCGCCGTACGACACCTTGGATTCGCAGGCGTCCTACACGGGACTGGACCACTTCGACTTCACTATCGGGGTGAAGAACGTCTTCAATCATAATCCGCCGTATACGAACTACGGCTCCTCGACCAACAACTTCGTCGGCGGCTACGACCTTGCATACGGCAACCCGTACGGCCGTTACATCTACGCTACTGTTGACTACACCATCGGCGGCCAATAGCCGCTGAGCGGCAAAAAAATCGGCCCCCGTGAGGGGGCCGATCGGGCGCGCCGGTGCGCCGCGTCAGTTACGAGCCGGCGTGCGCCGCCATGATCTTCGCCAGCATGTCGGTGGTTCCGGGAATACGCGCCAGGTGCGGGTACTTCGGTCCACCGTGGTAATCGATGTCCAACGTGCGGTACCAGCCGTCCGCCTGCACGAGGAATGCCGTCGATCCGCTCGAATGCTCCGCCTGCGTGGATACATACTTCAGCACATCGTCGCTATAGGCTTGGCCGTCGACGGCGGCGATCTTCATACCCGGAGCCATGCCGGCGTTCCACGCCGGTGAGCGTTCACGCACGTCCGTCACGGTGGCGTCCTTGCCCACCTGGAAGCCATAGCTGTACCACTGGACATTGATGTGCTGCAGGGCCTCGAAAGCCGCGATGAACTCGTTCGGCTTACTCGTATAGACCAGCCGCCAGCCTGAGCGCGCCAGCTCGTCGGTCGGTGGCGTCGGTGCGACTTCGTATACGCGCTGCTGCGTGAAGGCGTGCCAATCGTAAGGCACCACTTCGTTCAACAGCCGCTCGATGTCCGCGCGGGTGTAAGTCTTGGTGATCGGCCCCGTGAGCGCCGGCGCGCTGTAGAGATGCAGGAAGTCATCGAGTGACTTCGCACCGTGGGTCTTCTCGCGGATGAGCGTATCGGCATCCAGCCAGAGCAGCTCCCCTTCCTCGTAGAAGTCGCCTGCTGTGCGGCGGATGCTGGGATATGCGCCAGCCACCAGGTAGAGGTAGGGCGCGGCCGTCGTGGTATCGATCAGCGGTTCGGTGTTCCGCCCGGGCTCGCTCGCCAGCCCGGCATAGAGTGCCGCGAGATACTCGGCGTACTCGGCCGGCTTCCTGACTCCGGTGCGGAACGAGAGCAGATCCCCCAGGTACTGATTCATGCCCTCGTAGACCCAGAGCAGATCCGTGCGCATCGGGATCTGGAAGTTGAGCGTTTTGAGGTCCTGTGGCCGGCGATACTTGCCGTTCCAGGAGTGCGAGAACTCGTGCGTCAGCAGATCACCGCCGACGAGCGACTCCTCGGGGTTCGTCATGAAGTCATCGGGCGCGCGGTTGTCGCTCGACTGATGGTGCTCGATGCCCTGGAAGGGGATCGCGTCGGAGAGCGTGAGCAGGGAATGGTAGTCGTTCCAGTGTCGCGAACCGTAGAGCGCGAACGCCTCCGGCGCCAGGCGCTTGTACGCTGCGATCAGCTTTTCCGGGATGTCGAGGTCCTGCGGCTTGTCGGCGAAGACATCGAGCATCTGATAGGCGCTGCCCTGGCGCCACAGCTCGATGTGCTTGGAGTAGCGGCCCAGGTCGAGCGGCGAGTCCACCAGCATGTTGAGCGGCACCTCGGCGAAGTCCACCCGCTGTCCGGACTGCTGCGGGCCCGGGAGCGCCGTGCCGTAGCTCCAGCCCTGCGGCAGGATAATGCTCGGCCTGAAATAAACCTGGTGGGAGTTGGTATCGGCCTGGTAGAAGAGCACCCGGTTCCAGTTGATGATCGCCAGATTCGGCGTCGCCATCGTGTCACCGGGCGAATTCATCAACACGGTGAACTGCACGTCCAACGAACGGACCCCGCGGGGTACGTCGACATGGAACGCATACATGTCCACCAGGTCGCGCCGCCACGCGAGCGTCTGCCCGCCGGCTGACACCTTGATTTCCGCTACGTCGGCGATCGGGCCGGTCGGGCCATGCTCGCCCGGAACCCACTTGGGATAGACGAAGGTGAACTCACCCGCCTTCACGGGAATTTGCATCGTGGCGGTCATCAGTCCCCGGCCGGCATCGCGCGCATCCAGCACGAGTGTCTCTGGATTGGCTTGCGTCGCGTAAGGTTGCGCGTTGGCGTTGGGCTCGTCGGCGGGCGAGGGCTGGGGAACACACAGGCCGAGCAGCGGCAGACTGGCGGCGACAAGGGGCAGTGCACGTTTCACGAGTTGCTCCTCTATACACTTTGTTATGGCGACCGGACCGGTGAGGCAGGCCGCGAAGGCTCGGCACTATGCCATGACTCCTATCCCGGGGAGCCATTATCTGGCGCCGAGGCAGCGCAGCGGGAGCTGGCGAGTCGCGAGGGCGTCAGGCGCCTCGGCGCCGCAATTCCACCTCAGTGCGAGCCGGGACCGCGATCATCGCCACTGAGCCTCTGCGCGACCAGCGGGTGGGGGTTCTCGGCCAGGGTTCCGGCGCTCCCATAAGGGCGAGTCAATATCTCGGGCAAGTGCCCGTTGGGATCCTCGAAGTATGCCCCCCGGCCGTCGTCCCAACGGTTGATCTCATTGCATTTACGCTGGTAGGGATCGGCCCAGTAGGGCAGCTGGCGCTCCTTGATGCGCGCAATCTCTTCGCTCGAGGCGGTGAAGTCCAATGTCAATTCATCGCCTACCTGCACGAGGGCGAAGGGTCCGAAGACAAGTGGCGGAGCGAGCCCCAGGATCTCGCTCAAAAAGAGCGCCGAGGTCTTGTGATTGCGCGCCGCGACTATCGTGTGATTGAGCTTGGCCGGCATGAATGAATCCGCCATCGTTGCGGTTGTTGTGCTATCAACAGGCCGCGCTCGCAGGCGGTTCCCCCCGCGACCCCGCCGCGCCGAGCATCACCGGTCCGGCACTGTCAGATCGCGTGGGCGTTTGAGCGCCCAAGCGCCCCCGCTGTGTAGCCCCGACAGGTTCGAGCGGGCAATGACCGCTTTCTCGTACCGGCAATAGGGCCAACAGCGTCACGACGCACAGGCAGGAGCGGCTCAGCGGCCTCCTGGCACAATGCCAGTTCCGTGTCCAGGGCCTGCCCGAGCTCCAGGCCACGGTACCCTTGGGCGGCTGTCACGATGGGCAGAGGCCTGCCCGACCCGCTAGACTGCGCGGTCTCATTCTCCGCAGGAAAGCCGAGACCCGATCGCAATGCGCAATACGCTCCTCGAGATCACCCCCGCCATTCCGGAGGCGCTGAAGCGCCTGCCGGAGCTGACCGGAAATCTGTTCTTCTCCTGGCACCGCCCGATCCGCGCTCTATTCGAGGATCTGGACCCTGAGCTGTGGAAGCAGACGAACGGTAATCCGAGGCTGCTCCTGCGCTGCGTCGCCCAGCCGAGTCTCGACCGCGCCAGCCGCGATCCGGTTTACCTGGCGCGCTATCGCGCAGCGCTGGAGGCCCTCGATGCCTATGTCACCGCGCCCGCCCCACGCGGCGATGAGCCGCTGGTGGCCTATTTCTGTGCCGAGTACGGCTTTCACGAGAGCTTTCCCATTTATTCCGGCGGTCTCGGCGTCCTTGCCGGCGACTACTGCAAAGCTGCCAGCGACGGGCGCGCGAATTTCATCGCGGTGGGGCTTCTCTACGAGCAGGGCTACTTCACTCAGACAGTGGACAACGACGGCGTTCAGCACGCGGAATACCGTGAGCATTCGCCGGGCGATCTGCCCGTCGAGGCCGCCCGCAGTGCCAATGGGGAGTGGATATCCGTCACCGTACGCATAGCCGGCCGCGATGTCGTCGCGCGCCTCTGGAAGGCGAAAGTCGGTCGCGTGCCCGTCTACCTGCTCGATACCAACACTCCGGAGAACGCCCCGACCGACCGTGACATCACCCATCGCCTCTATGGGGGCGATGAGTCCACCAGGGTCCGGCAGGAGATGATCCTCGGCATCGGCGGGATACGCGCGCTGCGCGCACTGGGGCTGAAGCCGGCGGTCTGGCACCTGAACGAAGGACACGCCGCCTTCCTCATCCTGGAGCTGCTGCGCGAGCACCTGGCGCTCGGCCTGCCGTTCGAGGCCGCGCTCGAGGCCGTCGCCGCCGCCTGTGTGTTTACCACGCATACGCCTGTAGCCGCGGGTCACGACGCCTTCGGGCACGATCTCATTCTCAGACACTTCGGCGATTTCGTGCGCGAGCTGGGCATCCCGGTAGAGCGCTTTCTCGAACTCGCGCGTACCCCGGCGGCGCCCGGCCTCTTCAACATGACCCGGCTGGCCCTGAATGGCGCACGGCACATCAACGGCGTCAGCCGCATCCACGGAGCCGTCTCTTCCCGGCTGTGCGCCGATCAGTGGCCGGAGATCAGACCCGAGGAGAACCCGGTCGGCTTCGTGACCAATGGCGTGCACGTGCCCACCTTTCTGCACCGGGCATGGGTCGATTTCTTCGATACGGAGCTCGGCGCCGGCTGGCGCGAGCGCCTGAGCGATGTCACCTTCTGGAGCGCGCTCGAGGCGGTGCCGTCGGAGCGCTTCTGGGCCGCGGCTCAGTCGGTGAAAGCGCGCATGCTCGCCAGCGTGCGTGAGCGCTTGCAGCGCGAGTATGCGCGTAAGGGCATGAGTCCGGCGCAGCTGCGCCACGTCACCCGCTTTCTCGATCCCTTGCGGCCGAACGTCCTGACCATAGGCTTCGCACGGCGCTTCGCGACCTATAAGCGCGCGACGCTACTTTTGCGGGATCGTGAGCGACTCGCCCGTCTCGTCAACGACCCGGAGCGTCCGGTCATTTTTCTGTTCGCCGGCAAGGCGCACCCCGCGGACGAGCCCGGCAAGCAGGTGCTGCGCGAGATCCGCCAGCTCATGACTTCGCCGGAGTTCGTCGGCCGCATCATCTTTCTCGAGGACTACGACCTGCAGCTCGGGCGCTCGCTCGTGTCTGGCGTCGACGTGTGGCTCAACAACCCCATCGCGCCGCTCGAGGCCAGCGGCACTTCCGGCATCAAGGCCGCCATCAACGGCCGCCTCAATCTGAGCATCCTGGACGGCTGGTGGGCCGAGGGCTGGATGCAGGAGAACGGCTGGGGCATCCCGCCGGCCAATGTGCACGACCCGGAGCGTCGTGACGCGCTCGAGGCGGAGCTCATCCTGGATGCGCTCGAGGAGGAGGTCATCCCTCTCTATTACGCCGTCGGCGAGAGCGGCACTTCGCCGGAATGGGTGGCGCGCGCCAAGCACGCGATGATGACCGTCATCCCCCGGTTCAACATGAGCCGAGTGCTCGAGGATTACACGCGTGGGCTCTACCGGCCGGCAGCGGAACAGTACCAGCGGCTGGCGGCGGCCGCCTTCGCGGGCGCCAGGAGCCTGGCGGAGTGGCAGCAGCGGATCCGGCAGGCCTGGAGCCGTGTGAGCCTGCGAGTGGTCGCCGATGCGCCCGCGGAGCTGCCGCGCGGCGAGCATCTGCGGCTGCGGGTGGCGGCCAGCCTAAATGGCCTGCATCCATCGGACGTGCGCGTCGAGCTCGTGGCACGGCGCCTCCTGCCGGAGGGAGAGCAGGGCCCGCCACCGCTCTCTTCGTTCGTGCCGCCGGAGCCGGACGGCCACTGGTCCGTGCCGCTCACGGCTACGGGGGAGCAGGAGCCCGACGGGGCGGTGATATTCGCGCTCGATGCGGAGCCGCCGGAATGCGGCCAGTTCGCCACCGAGGTGCGCGTTTACCCCCGCCACGACCTGTTGTCGCACGAATACGGCCTCGGCCTGATGAAGTGGCTTTAGCCCGTGCGCAGGATAAGATTGGTCCACTAACGAGCCAGCTGCGCCTTTAACCATGTCCCGACAGCCTGCGCGCGCCTCTTCCGGACGCTACGTGAGCCGCCTGACGGGCGGTACCCTCGCGGTGATCATGGCCGGCGGGCGGGGCGAGCGCCTGAAGGACCTGACCGAGCATCGCTGCAAGCCGGCGACCCCGTTCGGGGGCAAGTTCCGTATCGTCGATTTCGTGCTGTCCAACTGCGTCAACTCCGGCATCCGCCAGATCTCGATCCTGACGCAGTACAAGGCCCAGTCCCTGATCGCGCACGTGCAGCGCGGCTGGAGCTACCTGCGCGGTGAGTTCGGGGAGTTCATCGAGACCATTCCCGCCCAGCAGCAGCGAGGCCCGGTCTGGTACCGCGGGACGGCCGATGCCGTTCATCAGAACATCGATCTCATCCTCGCCCACAGGCCGAAGCACGTGCTCGTGCTCGCAGGCGATCACATCTACAAGATGGACTATGGTCCGATGATCGCCTATCACGTGGAGAAGGGCGCCGACATCACCGTCGGCGTGGTCGAAGTGCCCGCGCCCGAGTCGCGACACTTCGGCGTCCTCACCGCGACGGAGTGGAATCGGGTGACGCGGTTCTCGGAGAAGCCCGCCGTCCCGGATACTCTCCCGGCCAGGCCGGATACCATCCTCGCCTCGATGGGTATTTACGTCTTCAACACACGTCTGTTGCAGCGTCTCCTGGAGGAGGATGCGGCCGATGAGGCTTCCGCCCACGATTTCGGCAAGAACATCATCCCGAAGACTCTGAGCACGACCCTGCAGGTGTTCGCGTATCCGTTCCAGGACGTCAAGACGCGCGCGCAGAGCTACTGGCGTGACGTCGGTACGATCGACGCCTACTACGAGGCGAATGTCGAGCTGGTCCACGTCAGGCCCGAGCTCAACATCTACGACGAGGACTGGCCCATCTGGACCTA
>JBOIAB010000261.1:0-1566 GCA_050738635.1 Steroidobacteraceae bacterium | reverse complement strand
TGACGACGTGAGTCACGGTGTCCTCTTTGCGCGGCGCGCAACCTTGCGTCGCGAAGGCTACTCACCTGAGAATCCGATCGCCTTGACAGCCATCAAGCGTGGCGGAGGCTCTACCGGAACGCAGAATCGGCGCTTGCCGCCAGCGCCTCGGGCCAACGCTGGAGACGCTGGCCGCCGTGAAGCTGCTGCAAGGCTGCTTCCAGCAGCTCAAAGTCCGCATCATCACGGGGAGGCCGGCTACGTCAAGCAGCAGTTGCGCGACAAGCTGATCGAGCACCGCGAGTACATTCGCGAGCATCGAGCATGGTGAGGAGATGCCGGAGATTTGCGGCTGGCGGTGTTGGTCGCGAGACATGAATGGGAGTGCTGTACGGACACGATGTGTGCGAGATATCAGGGCCCGGGCAAGCGGGCGGCTGAGCGCTACCTGACGGAGGTTGAACCGGCGCTAGTTGGTGGGCTGCCTCGCCCGAGCCGCCTTTACGTCATCGGCGGTGACCGGTTTGCCGTGATTGCCCCACGATGTACGCTCATGGTTGATGATGTCGGCAATCTCCGCGTCGTTGAGCGCGTTGGCGAAGGACGGCATCGCGGTCTGGTAGACCGTGCCCATCACGTTTTCACCATGCAGGCCTTCGAGGATCGTGTCGGGGGCGAATTGCCAATCACACCGGGACTGGTGTTTCGAATAGACCGCGACAATGCTGTTTCCAAGCATACGTAGCGAATTTGGCGAGGGAGGGCATTGAAGTGCCGGAGCGGTCTGCGGGCGTCATGCCGCCGAGCGCGCGGTGCGCGCGATATCCGTTGTAATAACTTTGGAAGGCTTTCAGCTTCCGATCAAGATCGACCGAATTCCAGAAGAATGTGCGGTCGAGATACTCGCGCCGAATGGTCCCGATCAGTCGCTCAATGAAGGGATGTGACATCGGAGCGTAGGGGACGGATTTGAATTCCTCGACCTCGAGGATCCGCAGGTTGGCGAGCCACCGGTGAAACCGAAAGAGAGGATCGTGGTCGGTGCTTATCCGCTTCGGCCGCGCCTTACCGGCAATGGCCTGGTTGAACATGCGGCATAGAGACGGACCATCAACGTATTCACCGGAGGTGCCGAATCCGACAATGCGGCGGGTGAACACATCCATGACCGCGAGCACCCAATGGCTGCGAAGAAGAATCGACTCGCACCGAAATAGATCCACGCTCCACAGGCTATCTTTGGTCTGCGCGAGGAAGGTCAGCCAAGAGGGGCCCATGGAGCAGGGATGATGTGGGCCGTAGTGTCTGGCAAGCACTCGGCGTACGACGTCCTTATCAATCTGCTCGCCGAAGGCGAGAGCGATCTGCTGGGCGATGCGCTGATATCCGAAGGAAGTGTCCTTCCGGTGAGGATGCGTAAGGCAGCCTGAGGCGGTGGGCGGCGGTCGGACAGCCGCGAGGCTTGCGTTCCAGCGCGGCTTCCGCTATCGTCCCGGGCATGGAGACGCTGCTTCGCTATCGAGGCCGGGCGGTCACGGCACCCGACGTTGGCTTTGTCCGCGAGCTGATCGCGGCGCACCCTGGCGA
>JBOIAB010000260.1:0-18641 GCA_050738635.1 Steroidobacteraceae bacterium | reverse complement strand
GAGATTATCAGGCGCGTCGTACTCGACCATCGACTGCGGCGGCAGCAGCGCAGGATCGCTAACGTGCACGCGCTTCTCGAGCGCGGCCAATGATGGCACAGTGGCGCAATAGGTGACGGGGCGGCCGGCCGGATTCCAACGCCCGGAATGCAGCAATCCATAGCTCCCGGTGAAATCGTGCGCGCGCCGGGTGCTTGAAAGGCGCCACAAGCGCATTCAGGCGGCCGCACCCCAGTCGATTTTGGCCAGGATCTCCTCGAGCAGGCGTGCGCCGGCCTCCGTTCGTGCCCAATCCAGTGGAGCAGTGTTGCTCAGTTCCCCGAGTGACTCGCGAAGCCATCGGTTGGCTTTGTCGGGATCGCCGAAAACGTCTTCCGCCAGCGCCTGCACGCGCGCCATTCGCACGAGCCGATCCGATTCCTCGACGGTAAGGCGCTCCTTTTTTGCCTCACGGTGCCGCCGGGTGCGAGCGGGTATGATGAACCGCTGAATCTCTCCTTCCGAAAAGAGCCCTTGTCGCTGGACATGCGCAAGCGCCCGCAGGGGAATGCGGTGCGAGACTACGCGCGCGAGGTCCGCTGCAGAAGCGATCTCGGCGCCCAGCATGCTTTTTCCGCCGAGCTTTTCGTAGACGGCTATCACCACGGGTTCTCGACTTTGCATAGCTCTGCCTACCTCTCACCTTCGGCAATCTGCCCAATTATACACCGGCATATTGCCGAGCAAAACAGCCATTGTGGTGTCGGACTTCTGTGGTGCTCAGTAGTGCTTCGTCGCGACAACTGCAACGGACGTTACGCGGCGAGGTTTAAAAAATATCAATTAAAACAAAGTACTAAAATTGCTCTTGACAAATCTTAATTCCTGAGCACTGCTGCCGGCTCCAATTTGTAAGCCGTTGGTCGGGGGTTCAAGTCCCTCAGCCGGCATCAATTTGCATCGGTCCGTACCGATCACACGCTAAGGTTTTATCCCAGCCGCTGGCGCCGCCAGAATTCGCTTCTCAGCTTGTCGATCCGACGAATTGGCAGATATGTCTATTAAACGTGTCTGCTCGCGCTTGTCCCGTAACTCCGCGTAGCCAAATCCGATTCTGAAACGGAAGGATCGAACCAAATAACCCGGGTTCTCCTTTATTCAGCGGGTTCGCCGGCCGCGGTGGCCCCGAACGTCTGCACAAGAACGTCTATGAAGCTGGCGACGACTCGCGGCAATCTGTGTTTGCGCAGAGCAATGATGTCAATGGTGGCTTCCGCGAAGCTTGGGTGGTCCAGAGAGACTGCATGTAGCCATTTATACGTGCTCTCGCGCGCCATCGCCCGATAGGGCAGGATGGCTGCTCCCGCGCCACAGCGGACGAAGTCGCGAAGTGCTTCGAAGCTGTTGGAAATAACGACAGGTGTTATGTCTCGGGCCAGGGAAGCTTCCTGGATGGCACGATCGAATATTCGACGGATACCGAAGGTAACGTCCGGTAGAGCCAGGGGTATGCCTTTGAGGTCCTGCAAGGAGGCTTTGCCCACACTTGCCAGAGGGTGCATCTTGGAGACGGCGAGGATGATAGGCTCGGGGACTCTGGCCACCGTGAGAACATCCGGCTGTGGCGGGCAACAGAATGTAATACCAACGTCGCACTCGCCTCGTTGCACGTCTTCGACCACCTTGGGCGCAGGTACTACCGTGATTCGGAAAAGGACGGAGTCGAATTTGGCTCTAAAGTCGGCCACGGCGGCAACCAGCCCGCCGGATACGATACTCTCCACCGTTTCCAGACGGACCATCTTATGCCGACTTCCGCGCGCATCGTTGAGGTCCGCGCGGAGGCTGTCGTAATCGAGCACGACCGAGCGGGCGTATTCGGCCATCATGGACCCTGCATGGGTCAGAGCTACGCCGCTGGAGGTGCGCTGGAGCAGCGTCGTCCCTATCTGGTGCTCGAGGAGGGAGACCTTGCGGCTGACGGAGGACGGCGCTACGTCCAGGGCTTCGGCTGCTTTGCGGATAGAGCCTGATTGGGCAACGGCGTGGAAGGCGCGCAGCTCGCTCGGAAACATCGGTGGCCCCCGTCGATTGCTGCCCGATACCCGGGCTTCAAAGGCATGTTAATGAGCTTTCCTTTGCTTGGCCACTGGCTGGCGTTCGGTGGGCGCAGAACGGAGGCAATCTCTCGATCAGTTCGTGCTCCCGGGAACGTCGAATTCCGGTTCGGCGCCACCCTTGAGATAGCGGTTCATCCATTTGATGGTATATGAGCTGAGCGCCGAAGGGTCGCGCGCGTCCCGCACCTGCAAAAGGCAGTGGCCCGCGCCCTCTACCTGGATCAGCGCCGTCGGCACTCTGAGGTACTGCAGAACTCTGAACATCTTTTCGCCACCGGCTGGCGGCGGTGTCCTGAAATCATCGGTCGCGGTGATGAAGAGAGTCGGCGTTCGGATATCTCGCCAGTACAGGATCGCGGACTCGCTCATCATGTCGGGCACTTCCCAAGGCGCGAGGTTACCTGCGGGCGGGTGCAGGTCCGGCTGGTCGCCGAAAAACCAGTCCTGCGCGAAGTCCGCGATATCGCTCGCCGCGACGGCGGCCTTGAATCGATGAGTATGCGTGATTGCCCAGTCGACCATGATGCCGCCGCCGGAACATCCCGCAATCCCGACCTTCGTCGCATCGACATAGGGGAGCTTCGCAATTTCATGGACACCCTGCAGGACGTCATGGAAGTCATAGCCCGGCCAATGATCCAGGAGCGCGCTTTCAAAAGCCTGGCCATAGGAGAGGCTTCCCCTGGGATTCATGTACAAGACGATATAGCCGGCCCCTGCTATTGCCTGAACGTCAGCTTCATACCCGCTGTTGAACCACGAGTAAGGCCCCCCGTGCGCCCAGACCACCAACGGAAACTTCTTCGTCGGATCGAAGGCATAGGGCATCTGCAGATAGCCATGAATCGTCTGCCCTCCAGGGCCCTTGAACGCAATCTCCTTGGGAGCGGTAAGCAACAGCTCATCCTTCAGCAGCGTGTTCTCCTGCGTCAGTTGAACCGATTGCTGGGGAAGCGAGATATCGTAAAGCTCCTGCGGCTGTGTGAACCCTGTCGCGACCGCGATGATCTTCCGGGACCCGGATGAGGCGGCAACTTCTCTCACCAGGCGGGGCCCTGTCCACCAAGGGCTGACCCGTCCTGTCCGACGGTCGACCTCCACCAGGGTACCGTTGCCATGGTCAAGAGAAATGGCGATGAGATCATCATTGCTCCGCCAAATCAGCTGGGTCCCGAACCCATACGGGCCTGAACCGACCGGCCGATCGTAGCCGGCGGTGATGTCGGCTGTTTTGCCGGATCGGACATCCATGATCATGATGTTAGGCTGGGCCACCTCATCCGGGAACTTCGGATTCGGTTGGACGAACGCAACATAGCGATGGTCGGGGCTGGGCACGAAACTCGAGGGAAGCGGACCACCGACTTTAGTGCCGAACTTTTGGACGAGTTTTGCGGGACCGCCTCCCACGCCTACACGATAAAGTCCTACCTCTGCATTGGCGCCATAGTATGACGGTCGCGTGTTTTCGTACGTGAAGTACACCGTCTTCGAATCCCCTGACCAAAACGCGAACGCAGCCGATGCGTTTTCACGTGTGAGGGCGTGCGCAGGGCCGAAACCGGTCGATATCGGGAGTACCCAGAGTCGCGGCCGGGTATCAAAACTGCGGTAGGTCAGAAAGTCATGATAATCGGCTCGCGTGAAGATATGGACATCCGGCAGGGTCTTCATTCCCGACTGCTTGAGCGGATTGGCGACCGTAAGCAGGATGCGGCGCGAGTCCGGCGCCCATGAAAAACTCTCGATGCCACCCGGGATTGCCGAGAGAGCTCTCTCCGGGCCACCATCCGCAGGTTCGGCAAACACCTGACGCACTCCATCCTCGCTGCGTAGAAACGCGACGAGCCGCCCGTCGGGGGACCAGGCGGCCTGGCGATCATCAGCGTTTTCAGTCAGAGGCCGGACGCCCCATGGGGCCTGCAGTTGAACGCGCCACAGACGCTGATTGCGCGTGCGCTCGTCAGGGCTCAGGGCATCCGTCATGAAGATTGCTGCGCTGCCGTTTGGGGCAACTGACAGATCGCTGATCGCCGTGAGGCGAACCACGTCAAGGGGCGTTGCAGCGCGTTGCCTGTGGACCGGGGGACTCCCGGCGGCGATCGTCATGCTCGCGATCGCCGCGATCGGAGCCAGAGCTGCAAGGCGGTGTCGTCTGCTCACGCTAGCCGCTCCTTCGATACTCGTTTTGTGGCGAGCATCGTCAACCCTCGCCGACCGCGAACGACCTGAGCCCCGAAATCAAGGTGTCGATATCGTAGTCATCGTTCCATACATTGGGCGAGATCCGTAGAAATCGGCCCCTCGCACTGGCATAAATCGAGCGCGCCGCGAGGAGCTGAGCGATGCGTCGCGCTTCTTGAATTCTCATGCCGACGTAATGGCAGGGTTCTGTCATGTCGGGAACGTAATTCGGGAACTCGCCGCGGATCCTGGAGAGGAGCCTCGCATTGTGCGCGAGAACGCGCTCGGGACCCACTTCGCGTATGAGTTTGGCTCCGGCCAACGCCATTCTCAGCATCAGGGGGTTGTGAAGTCCGGAAGCGTCGAATCGGCGGATGCCATGCAATGGGTGAGTCGGGTACCGTATGCCACCTTGTACGTCGAACATTTCCGTGTGCTTGCCCGCGTAGCTGATCCACGAGTGCTCGAAGGGGACCAAGTTCCGAAGTGCCGGCGCCAGGTAGAAATATGCCACCCCGATCGGGCCCAGCAGCCATTTGTAGCCGGAAAACGTAACTACGTCGGGCTCGATCTCCGCTATCTTGAAGGGCCTGCCGCCCACGCTTTGAGTCGCATCCACGACCAGCAGCGCGCCCACCTCCCTGGCCCTCCTTGCGATCCTGGTCAGGTCGAGTCTCCTGCCGTCGATCCAGTGCACTTGCGGTACATTGACGACCCTGACCGCGTGGCTCATACGAGATAGAGTTGCTTCAGTCAGGTCCTCCGTGGTGTCGTCCACCAGTTGGACGCTCGCCCCGGCCATGCGGCACTCCGCGTACCATGGCAACACCGAAGCGGGGTGATCCGTTTGGAGCATGAGTACCTGATCTCCCGGTCTCAGCCGCACGAGAGTCCTTGCGAGCGCAATGCCGTAGCTCGCCGAGGGAGTGAGCGCGATATCTGTTGACTCGACGCCAACGAGCGCCGCAACGACGTGCAGCAGTTCTGACCGAAGATCCTCCGCCTGCGACGGCGCCCAGGGGCCATCCGAGATTCTTGGGCTCAATGCAGCCGCTTCTGCCGCGACGACCGGTGTCAGCCCCTTGTAAGCGCAGTCAACGTATACGCACCTTTCGGGGATGACGAACTGCGAACGGACTGCCTGAGAGTTGGTATCGGACATACGGAACGAGTCAGTGTCTTTCTGCTGCGCGGGCCATGAGCGCCTGCCGGAGATAATAGATCGGTACGCCCGTCGCGATCACGAGAAACGAGATGCCGGTGTCCCACGGGTCATCGATGAGGGAGCTGCCAAGCATGCCGAGCGATGCGACGACGAATAGCCCGGGCACGACCGGATAGCCCCACGTCCGATAGGGGCGGGGAAGGTCTGGCCGCGTGTGTCTGAGCACATACACGCCCAGGACGGTCAATACGTAGAAAGGCCACAGCCCGAGGATTACCCGGCTTGCCAACTGCGCGAAGTCGCTTTGCAGGACATAGGCTATGCCGAGCGCGGTCGTGAGGAGGATTGCCACCGAGGGACTGCGGAACGAAGGCGAAATCGAGGCGATGGCGCGGAACAAGAGACCGCGATCGGCGATGGCAAACAGCACTCGTGAGCCCGTCATGAGCGTGGCGTGGAGGGCGCTCAACGTCGATATGAGCACCACGATGGCGACGACAGTGGCTCCCGCCGTCCTGAAGATCGGGATGCGCATGGCGACACTAGTGGCCACCAACGGCGAGCGCGCGATCTCAGAGGCGGGCAGCGCGTGCCAGAATCCGAGATTGACCAGCAGATACAGCACCATCACGCAGCAGGTGCCGAGAACCAGGGCCCAGGGCAGGGTACGCTGCGGATTGGCAATCTCTCCGCCCATGAAGCAGAGGTCGACCCAGCCATCGTACGTGTACATGATGGGGACCAACGCAGCGGCGAGCAGCGACAGACGGCCGCTTTCCGACCAGAAGGCCTGGTGATGGGACATGCCGGACGAAGAGGCCGTGAAGGCGAGAAGACCCAGTGCCAGGATGGCGGCGTACTTGGCGACACTGGCCGGCGCCAGCACCGCGATGGCGCGGCGGACACCTGTGTAGTTGATTATGCCGATCAGGCCGATGGTGACGGCGGCGACTTCGTGTATCTGCGGTCGTGTCAGCGGAATGAAATAGCCGAGGTATTCCGCAAAAACCATGGAGGTGGCCCCGAGGGCGGAGGCGCGCAGCACCGTAAGCTCGGTCCAGCCAAATACGAATGCGGGCAAGGGGCCATAGCACTCCAGCAGGAATGCGAATATCCCGCCAGAGCGGGGAAAGGCGGCGGCGAGCTCCGCGACCGAAAGGGCGCCCAATAGAACGATGAGGCCGCCGACAGCCCAGCAAGCCAGAGCCGGCCCCTGAGAGGGCACCAACCCCGCGACCGTCGCCGGCACCCGGAAGATGCCGCTGCCGATGGTGATCGCGATCAGGACCGTCACGGCGCCCCAAAGGCCGACCGTGCGCGGCATGCGCTCACCCCAGGGGTCCATTTCCTGCGTGCCGGTTTGGACGTCCTGAGTCAAGCCGACCTGAGCCTCGCTGGCGCTGATTCCCGGGTGAACAGCATCGCGAGCAAGCCGATCGCGGCCGACACTTCCCCGAGTATCGCCGGCGCGAGCGGACTACCGGTCGCCGAGATCAGCCACGCCACCACGAACTGCGTGCAGCCGCCAAATATGGTGACTGCCAGAGCGTAAATGATTCCGATCGCCCCCGCCCGGCGCTCGGGGGGCAATGATTCGGACACGTGAGTCGTTATGGCCGCGCCAACGAGGCCGGATAAGCCCACGAGCGCGGCTACCGCAGCGTACAGCGCGAAAGTACCTTGAGTGTGCACCATTATCCAGAACGCTGGAATGAAAATGATGCAGAGCAACAGGCTGGGAACGATCATCACCGGCTTGCGCCCGATTTTGTCCGAGATCACACCGCTTACGACACTGAACACGATCGTCGCCAGGTTGGAGATCACCGCCGTCCCGAAACCGATGATCGAGGATCTGTGAAGAGTCACAATCGTATAAGTGGTGAGGTAAAGCTCGACGTAGCCGGCGACTGTGCACGTCGAGAGCATCACGAACCCCAACACGACAATCCGCCGGAATTCGCTGCGTGGCTGGGTCCCGGGGTCGGCGTTGCTGCTCGCGTCGCGCGCCAGTTCCAGACTTTCGGTGAGTCGACTGCGGAGGATCGCTCCCAAAGGAACGATCAGGACCCCGAGCAGCAGGGCTATTCGCCAGCCGTAGGTCGCGAACTCCTGGCCGCGCATGATTTCCGAGAGAACTATGCCTACGCCCGCGGCGAGCCCGGCTCCAAGCGCTTGACTCGCGTATTGCATGGATGCGTAGACACCACGCTGCGACTCGGGAGCTGCTTCGATCAGATATGCCGTGGACGGGCCGATTTCACCACCGACCGCGAAACCCTGCAAAAGTCGAAAGAGAACCAGCAGAACCGGGGCCGCGACTCCGATCAGAGCGTACGAGGGTGTGAGCGCCAGTCCGGCATCGGCTAGGCCGATGAGTGAGAACGAAAGGATCATTGCCGGCTTGCGTCCGGCCCGGTCGCCGATCAGTCCGAATGCAAACGCTCCCAGCGGGCGGGCCAAGAACCCGAAGCCGAACGCCGCGAGAGAAGCGAGCAGGCTGACAGTGGCATCGTGAGCCGGAAAAAAGGCCCGACCGATGTAAACCGCGTAGTAGGCATAGATGAGGAAGTCGTAGAACTCGAGCGCATTGCCGATGACCACTCCCCCGACCTGCGGGATCGACGGTGCGATGCCGCGGCCGCTCTTCCCGCCCAAGGTGACTCTGCCGTTGTCGTGGGAATCGTCGATCATCGCGAATATCACTACACGAATCGTATCACGCGTGCATTATTTCGCAGCGCTGCGATGACACTGGCGCCCACAGTGGCGGAAGTTTTCGGATTGCTGGACGGGCTGCTCGACATGGTAAGCGTCAATCTCGAGGATTGGCTGACGGCCTCGAGCATGCCGATATTTCCCGTGACGTTCGGATCGGCCACCAACTCGACTTCGGTTCTTTCGAAGCCGATGCCGGCCAGGGCTACGGCGGCCGCCAGATTGGCATTCTTCGGAAACAGGCGGGCCGCGTCGCTGGCGTTTCCGCGGAAGATTACGGTTCGCTGGGTCATGCGATCGAGCTGGTGGCTCTCGGACGCCACCGTGCCGTGCCATGCATTACAGGGCTTGGTTGAGGTGTACTTCACAGAGTGGAGGCCGTCGCATCCCATAGTCAGCAGTCCGTCAAAGCCGGCCAGGGCACCGGCAGGGATGAGTATGTGACTGTTGCCTGCATTGGCAGCATCTTCCAATCGCGCGCGCAACTTATCGTGGGCGAGACTGCCGACCGAGAGCAGGTAGAGGGAACAGCCGACAGCCAAGAGCTTATCGCCATGAGATGCGACGGCAGTGTGACCCGCCGCCTCGATCACGAAGTCGGGGCGGATTGACAGAAGGTCACTGATATCATCGGAGACGAGTACGTCGGCAGGCAACGCGTCGCGAGCCGTTTGCAGCTGCGGTGGTCGGACGCACACGCCTACAAGCGCAATGCGGCCGGTCGGCAGTGTCGTCCATAAGTCAACTATCGAGCGGCCGATTGCGCCCCAGCCGATGAGCCCGACTCGTATCACGTGACGGCCTTGTTCGTTCCCGATGTCGCCTTCTCGAGGGCAGAGGTTAGCGAAACGCCCGGCGGTGGGTAGAGCGAGCTGTGCGCCACGCTGTTGCGGGAGCAGCAACGCCCAACCCACCCCGAAAGAGGGCGCCGGAACCTAGGATCCCGGGCGAACAGAGAACGAGGGCCATTGCGCCGGCCGCCCGGACCCCGTTGCGCCTTCTGCAACGCGGTCATCGCAACTATGCCCTAGCTCGGTTCCGCGACTGTCGGCTAGATTCCGGCTCATAGAGTCGCCGCCAAGAGTCACCCGCGAGATGGCATGCGAGTCGGTGCTCATCCTTCTTGTCTGAAGGCGGCGAAGCAAGAGTGGGAGAGGGTCATGCATATTCCGCGCGGTCTGAATCTCTTGGCGTTACCCATCCTGGGCAGCCTGGCGCTCGCCGCTGGTGCGGCTTTTGCGCAGGAGGCGAGCACCAGCACGCCGGCGCCGTTGGCCGAAGTGGTGGTGACGGGCTCGCGCATCCCGCAACCGAACACCGAAGCGATCAGTCCGATACAGACCGTCGGCCAGCAGGAGTTTCAGCTTCAGGGCACGGTAGACGTCGAATCGCTGCTCGACAATCTGCCGTCGGTTTCCCCGAGTGACACCCAATTCAGCAACGGAAATGCGCAGACCGGAATCGCCACCGTCGATCTGCGCGGTTTGGGGACCGACCGTACCCTCGTGCTTGTAGATGGCCGACGGATGCCGCCAGGCGATGCGCAGGAGCCCGTTGCGGACCTCAACCTCATTCCCTCCGCCCTGATCGACAGGGTCGAGGTACTGACGGGCGGCGCAGCCTCCATTTATGGTTCCGACGCGATCGCCGGCGTGGTCAACTTCATCATGAAGCATGATTTCAAGGGACTGCAGATTGATGCCCAGTATGGATTCGCGCAGCATGACAACGATAACGCCGCCGCCGACGCTCTTCTGACGAACGACGGTCTGACACCGCCACGCGGCAATACCATCCAGGGCCGTAACACGCATGTCACCGTCACCTTCGGCTCCGATCTTGGCGACGGCAAAGGTAACGTCGAGGGCTATCTGAGTTATATAAATCTGCAACCGGTCCTGCAGAGCGCATATGACACGGAGGCCTGCGTCATTGCGAGTACCTTCAATAACGTTGGCGCCAATGGGCACTTTTGCCTGGGTTCTTCGAACTCTGCATATGGAAATTTCCAGGGCAATTTCTACGGCTCAGAGAATCCGGCGGGCAATTGGCTGTCGTCGAACACACTGAATCCCGTGGTTCAGACGCTGTCGAACGACCCGAAAACCACCAATTTCCTCGACTACAATAATACGCCGCCGGGGGCTGCAAGCCGTGCCTATAACTTTGCGCCGCAGCAGTATCTGCAGCGCCAGGACACGCGATATCAGGGCGGGTTCTTCGCGCAATACGATGTCGCCAGCCATGCGCAGGCCTATTCGGATCTCATGTTCGAGGAAGACTCCGCAACGGCCCAACTCGCGCCCGGTGGACTCTTTGTGGACAACGGTCCGATCAATCAGGTGAATTGCGACGACCCGCTGATGACAGCCGGGCAACAGCAGGCGATGTGCGGACCGAACGCCGGCAACGCCAACGTTCTTTCCAATTTGTTCTCCATTGGCTACCGCTTTCAGAATGTGCCACGGGACTATCAGTTCACTCACCACACATTCAAGATGGACGTTGGCGTCCGGGGCGACATCAATGACGCGTGGTCCTATGACGCATATGAGCAGTACGGCCGCGCAGACAGTTCGGCCACTACCATGGACAGCGAATCGCTTTCGAAGATCGCGAATGCTCTCGACGCGATTCCCAACGGGTCGGGAGGGGCTATGTGCGCCAATGCGGCCGCGCAGGCCGCCGGCTGCGTGCCATTGAACATCTTCCAGCCGCTGAGCGCAGGCGTCACTCCCCAACAGCTCGCGTATATCGAAGAAAACGGCACCATCACGGGTTATACGACCGAAGAGGTGCTCGCGGCGAACTTCGTCGGCAAGCTCGGTGAGTATGGCCTCAAGAGTCCATGGGCTGATGACGGGATGGGGGTCGCAGTCGGGGTGGACTATCGCCGCGACTACTTGAACGACTCCCCCGATGCGACCATCAATTCCGGCGACCTCTCCGGGACCGGTAGCGGCGGTATCCCGTCGGTCTCCGGTTCGACCGACGTCAAGGAGGCGTACAGCGAGCTTTCCGTCCCGGTCGTAGCCGATCGCTTCCTGATGAAGAACATCTCGGTCGACGGTTCCTACCGATGGTCGGACTACAATCTGGCGGGCGCATCCGGCACCTACAAATTGGGTGTCAATTGGGAAGTGACCAGCGACTTCCGACTGCGTGGAGCGTACGCGCGCACGGAGCGCGCCCCGAGCGTCGTCGAGCTCTTCATTCCGCAGTCGATCGGCGGCGCGCCATTCACCGATCCATGCGCCGGCGCGAGCCCCAGTTATTCGGCCGCGGAGTGCTACCGGTCCTCAAATCTGGGGGCGGCGGGCATCTCGGAAGCGCAGTTTGCGAGCAATATCTACGGCCACATCGTCGACTGTCCGGCGGGAGCGTGCAATACGAAAACTGGCGGCAACCCGGCACTCACGCCAGAGGTCGCGCACACGATCACCTTCGGTGTGGTCTTGACCCCCAGTTCCATACGCAACCTGCATGCCTCCATCGATTATTGGGACATCAAGATAGTGAACGCCGTGGGGACCTTATCGCCCAATGGCATTCTGCAGGGCTGTTACGCATCGAACATCGCGACGCTTTGCAACGACATCTCGCGCAATCCGCTCGACGGTAGCCTCACCGGCGCATCGGGATACGTCCTCGGTGTGAACCAGAATCTGGCTTTGATCGATGACCGCGGAGTGGATATTCAAGCCGAGTACCGCTTGCCGCTGAGAAATTGGGGTAGTATCAACACGAGTCTCACCGGGACATATCTGAACCGTGCCGAGACCTCAGTCCCGACGGAAGGCTCTTACGATTGCGCGGGCCTCTTCGGTCCGACGTGCGGCATCCCGAATCCCCGGTGGCGACATACCGTTCGTTCGACCTGGTCGACGCCATGGGGCGTCGACCTCTCACTGCAGTGGCGCTATCTGGCTCACGTCAACGCCGACATCAACTCCACGAACCCCATCCTGGGCGGCGAGTGCTGCACGATAATCGACGCCAAGATCCCGAGTTACAGCTACTTTGACTTCGCCACGGTGTGGCACGTTCGCGATAATATCGCTCTGCGTGCCGGCATCAACAACATCATGGACAAGGATCCACCGGTGCTGGACACGATATTCCTGGGCCTCGCATATTCGCCGACGAACAGCTGGCCCGGGATGTATGACCCTCTGGGGCGGACCATCTTCCTAGATCTTACCGCGACGCTCTGAGCTGAAGATCTGCGAAGGAGCGCCAGTCGACGAGGCCTGGGTTGGGCCGCGGCTTCGTCCACTCTGAAACTGCATTCGTGTCGAGCAGAAAGCTCACAAGTCTGTCGGCCGCAGACGTTCCTTGGAGCGCCGGACTTTCAAGGCCAAGCCGCGCAGCGGCGAGGCGGTAACGAAATCCGGCTGGCCCGGCCGGGGTCCATAGCTCAACGTGCTCAATTGGTCGGATCCGGAATGCCTGCCCGAGGGGTGAGGGCTGCCTCGGCCAGACCCACTTCGATATCCTGTCCACTTTG
This sequence comes from Steroidobacteraceae bacterium, assembly GCA_050738635.1. Classification (GTDB taxonomy): domain Bacteria; phylum Pseudomonadota; class Gammaproteobacteria; order Steroidobacterales; family Steroidobacteraceae; genus 13-2-20CM-66-19. Next base: position 5,968 of record JBOIAB010000260.1, on the reverse strand, counting down.
ACCGCTGCGGAGCGCCGCGGAAGTGGAGGCGGTGGGGAATGTTCAATCTTAGGACGGGGCATCACCTCGCGATGGGGTGCCTGATCGCTGTCGCGCTTGGGCTGCCCGGTCGAGGCCTTGCGGCTACTCTCGCTCATGATTGGTGCCCGCGACCAGCACCCGGCAGCGTGGTGCCGGAGCCCAAGGATCTGCGCAGCCGCAACGGCGTCCTCGAGCTCGATCTCACCATCCGCGATTTCAAGGAGAAGGACGGCTCGGTTCGCTACTGCTATCTGCTCCCCGATGGAACGCAATCTCCGACACTGAGACTGCATCCGGGTGAGCTGCTGATCCTGCGTCTCACGGACAGCCTGACTGACTTCGATACCGCCGTCGGCGGTGCGGACGCGGTGCGCGGCTCCGCGACACACGGATCCGGCATGGCCGCGATGAACATGAAGCTGGATATGAAGCGGATCTCGTCTGATCCGTGCATCCGCGGAGCGATGTCCGCCGTCGCAACGAACCTTCACTTCCACGGGCTCACCGTCCCGCCGGTGTGCCATGAAGACGATGTGCTCAAGACATCGATCCTTCCCGGTGATCCGCCGTTCGAATATCGCTTTCGCATCCCGAAAAACGAGCCTCCGGGCCTCTATTGGTATCACCCGCACATCCACGGCTTCAACGAGGTGGCGGTGCTCGGTGGCGCATCCGGCGCACTGATGATCGAGGGCGCCGAGCGCGCCGACCCCGCCCTTGCGGGCCTCCCCGAGCGGGTCTTCGTGATCCGCGATCAGGACCTGATGCAGCCGAACGCGCCGCCTTCGAAATCCGAGCCCGTGGTTCCGAAGCTGTTCATCGATCACGATGGCGACGTGGCGAACAATGGCACTGGCTTCGGGCAGCCGGCAAAGGACCTCTCGATCAACTACGTACCGGTGCCGTATCCGGACTATCCGCCGGCCCGCATCCCGATGAGGCCGGGCGAGCGGCAGATCTGGCGCGTAGTGAATGCCTCGGCCATTACCTACCTCAATCTCGCGGTACTGTTCCGCAATGTCCCACAGCGGCTCGGAATCGTCGGTATCGATGGCGTTCCGCTTCGCTACGGCGGTAGCCCCGCGCCGCCGATCGTGTGGGTGGACCACATTGGCTTGCCGCCAGCGGCGAGAGCCGAGTTCGTCTTCGACGGGCCTCCGCTCGGTGTTCCTGGATTGCTCGTGACCCGCACGGTCGATACGGGACCGGGCGGTGAGAACGATCCGAATCGCGCTCTCGCATCCATCATCGCCTCGAAAGATGCTCCGGAGCCGCAGTCGGTGCTGCCGTCGCACCCGAAGCCCTTGCCGCCTCCCGCGCTCCCCTGGCTCGGCGATGTGCAGCCGGTGCGGGTGAGAAGACTTTATTTCTCCGAGAAGCTCAAGAACCCCAGCGATCCGACCAGCGCGACTGAGTTCTATCTCACCGTCGATGGCCAGACTCCTAAGCCGTTCGACCCGAACTCCCCGATGCCGAACATCGTGGCGAAGCAGGGCACTGTGGAGGACTGGATCATCGAGAATCGCACCGCCGAGCTGCACGACTTCCACATCCACCAGCTTCATTTCGAGCTGGTAGCCTGGAACGGCATTCCGGTCCATGAGCCCTTCCTTCGCGATACGGTAAACGTGCCCTATTACAACGGGCGGATGCTCGAGTATCCGAGCGTGCGGCTGCGTATGGACTTTCGCGATCCAAACACCGTCGGTACGTTTCCCTACCATTGCCACATCCTCGACCACGAGGACGCCGGCATGATGGGCACCATTCGCGTAGTCCCGGCCAACGCTTCCCCTCCGCAGCAGAAAAAAGACGGGTCGCCTCGCGCCGCTCAGTGACCGTCTGGACACGCGGTGGCAACAATGGTCCACTACAAATCGTCCCCGAAAACGTCCAACCAGTCAGGGAGATCGCTTATGGCCGTCCGCCGCGGTTTTAGTTCCCGGCTCGCAAGCTGTGTGCGCTTGGGATTCGGGTCGCTTGCGCTGCTACAGATGTCCATCGGCCCGGCGATCGCGACGGTGGCAGCCCCGAGCCGTTCAGCCTCGAGCGGCGCGTTGTCCTACGCCGACAACCACACGGCCACTCCGATCAAGCACGTCATCGTGATCATTGGCGAGAATCGGAGCTTCGATCACGTCTTCGCGACCTTCAGGCCCTGGAAGCTCGGCATGACGGTCCATAACCTACTTTCCGAGGGCATCATCGCCCTGGATGCACGCAGGAACGCGATTCCGGGCCCGAACTTCGAGAAGGCTCACCAGCTCGCCGCCACGGACATGGGTGCGAGTGATCCGTTCCTGCTGAGCCCGCCGAAGGTGCAGTTCCCGAGTAACCATCTGCCCGCGCCGCTCGTGGGTGGCCCCACGGTTTCCTACATTCCGAACAAATGCGGCGCGGGCACGCCGATCACCCAGTGCGCGGCAAGCCTGAAGCTCGCGCAGCAATCCGAGAGCGGCTTGCCTTCGTCCTACTACCAAGAGCTGCTCACGGGGGGTACGGGCCAGATCGCGGGATCACCGGATCAGCGCATCACTGACGTGAACGCGCTGCCGGCCGGTCCTTATCAGCTGACCAACGGCTCGACCTTCGTTTACGACGACTACTCCCAAAGCCCAGTGCACCGCTTCTATCAGATGTGGCAGGAACTGAACTGCAGCGTCTCGCGGTCCCGGCCGGACAATCCCTCGGGGTGCAACGGACAGCTCTTCTCCTGGGTGGAGGTAGCCACCGGTCCGGGCACGGATGATGTCACCCAACCACCTGTCTGCGACCCGAAGAATCCGACTCCGCACTGCTTCAGCACGGACTACCGGCCTCACGCGAAGACGACCGGCGAGGGCGCGACCGCGCTGGGTTTCTACAACGTGCAGAAGGGTGACGTGCCGTACTTCACCAGCCTCGCCGACGGGTACGCGATGAGCGACAACTTCCATCAGTCGGTCATCGGCGGCACAGGCGTGAATCACATCATGTTCGGCCACGGCGACATGATCTGGTTGAGCGGCCCGACCGGCAAGCCGGCGGTACCTCCGAACGGTGTGGAGGTTTATTCGGGCACGCCGGATGCCGGCGTCGTTCACGAGATCGAGGACCCCAATCCGGCGTCCGGCACGAACAACTGGTACACCGCGGATGGCTACGGAGTCTCCCACAACTCGGGCTCTGCTCCGCCGTATAGGAACTCGCCGGCATCCGGTGGTGGTTCCTACACGGAGTGCTCCGATCCCAATCAGCCTGGCGTGCGGCCGATCCTCGACTATCTCGCGCACCTGCCGAGGCCGATCGATCCGCATTGCCAGCCAGGCCACTACTATCTCGTCAATAACTACAACCCGGGCTATTTCGGTAACGGCAAGAATGCCTACACCGACCACAATCCGGCCAACACACCATTCACCATTCCGCCGTCATCGACGCCGAGCATCGGCGATGACATGAACGAGCACGGGGTCTCCTGGAAATACTATGGAGATCAATGGAATAACTACCTCAACGATCCATACCAGCGCAACTTCGGCACCCCCGGGCCCAAAGCGGACGAGTACTGCAATATCTGCAACCCCTTCCAGTACGACACGTCGATCATGTCGCATCCGGAGGAGGTCGCGGCGCATATCCAGGACTCCGTGAACCTGTATTCCGACATCAAGAACGGTACGCTGCCGGCCGTGTCCATCGTGAAGCCCAGCGGCTACACCGACGGCCACCCGCAGTCATCCAAGCTCGATCTGTTCGAAGGGTTCGTGCAGAAGATCGTGAACCAAGTCCAAGCGTCGCCCTACGCGAAGAGCACCGCCATCTTCATCACCTTCGATGAGGGCGGCGGCTACTATGATTCGGGTTACGTCCAGCCGCTCGATTTCTTCGGCGACGGGACACGCGTACCGCTCCTGGTAATATCCCGGTACGCGAAGCGCGGGTATATCTCACACGTGTACACGGATCACGTCTCGATCCTCAAGCTCATCGAGCGCAACTGGCACTTGCCGCCCGTGTCTCACCGCAGTCGCGACAATTTCCCGAATCCCGTGACGGCCTCGGGCGACCCGTATGTGCCGCTCAATACCCCGGCCATCGGCGATCTGTTCGACTTGTTCGATTTCTCGCGCGGAGCGTGAGCAGGTCCAGCGGACCTGTCCGCAGAAGGGTGCGGCCTGGATAGGCATCATGCGGCGCGCGATCACAGCATCTGCGGACGCCATCTCGGACGCAGCCGGTCATCGGTGGAATTGCCCCACTGGATTGCCGCCGTCCCCACAGCAAGCAGAGCCCCTCTCGGGCGGCTGAAGCAGGCAGGGATCAAGGTCATTCCCGGGCCCTTTCCAGTCTCTTCGAGGAGCACAACCGGACTCTGCAATCGTTCCTGATCGCGCGCTTGGGCAATGAGCAGGAGGCTCGGGAGGTCGCCCAGGAGGCCTATGTGCGCCTGCTGCAGCGGTGCTCACGGTCGCGCGGGCCGACCCGGCCGCCGACCCGCGATCGATGCCTGCCTGGAAGGCCTCGACCCCGTGACCGCCGCGCCGCAAGCCACGGTGAGCTGCGGGACACGCCGTCCAGCCCAGCTCCCTCGAAGCGGGTCGGCCAGTCGAGGGCAAGGGTGTGATCACGGGTCATTGGCGTGAGGTAAACCGGCGATTTTACCGATCGGAGCAGCTTCTAGAGCTCTGCGCGTCGCGTCGTTTGTGGCGCTGCCATGAAATTGCGCTTTCCGAGCGCCAGAAGGTCGAACGCGACGAAGGAGGAGGGATTCTCTAGCGCCAGCTTTGCGACGCGCGATGCCGCCGGATGAAGCCTCAACTGGAGCGCGCCGAAATCCAGCCCAGCATTCGTCGCGTCAAGGAATTGGTGTTGCAGTCCTTGGAGCACGAGCGCGGCGGCGTCAAGGTTTATGAGGCTGCGCTTCAGTGCGCCACGAACGAAGAGCTGAAAGAGGAGTGGCAGAACTACTTGCAGCAGACGCGACGGCACGTGCAGGCGCTGACGACGGTCTGCAGTGCACTGGAACTCGATTCGGAGGAACAGACACACCTCGACTGGGAACTCCTCGGTGAGGTGGCGAAGGAGCTCAAGGGAGAACAGCAGGAAGCGCTACGCACCGCCTATGAGCAAATCGAGGACGAAGAGGATGAGCATCTGTACCACACCCGCGGCTGGTGCCGGGAGCTGTGGCTCAAGTCGCTCGGCCTTAAGTCAGTGTTACCGCCGCCCGAGGAACGGCGCGACGTGAAAACGGCCATTGATGCTGCGCGTGCTCAGCACGCCCGCACCAAGATGCGTTAGGCGAGGCCTCTGGCCCGCAGGATCACGCGTCGGCTGCCTTCCGTCACCGGCCAATCCCTACAGGACGCCGCCCGCTGACCAATCCGGCGAGACGGATTTGTCGTTCTATAGACATGAGCGATGAGAGCGTGCTGCGCGCCCGGGCGCGTGAGGCGATGAAGACCGGCAAGTTGCCGAAGCACCGCCCGGAGCGTCTATGGGGGGGCCTGGCAGCGGCGCCTCGTGCGCCGTATGCGGCGAGATCGTGGGGACCGACGACGTCGAACTTGAGCTTCAGTTCGGCTCGGCCGAGGATCCCGAGGCGGCAAATTGTCATGTCCACGCCCGGTGTTTCGCGGCATGGGAGCAGGAGCGGAACGGGCGCCTGAATGGCCACTCGTTGCCACCGGCAAACGACGTAGGCATCATGCCCAGTCGTGAGCGCAGCACAACGAGCCAGGGGAAGCGGGGCTGACCGCCCGCCCGAAACCCTTGGTGACCTGCTCTATGCCGACCCTACAAAGGCGCGTGTACCGGAAGGCGCGTGGGTGGCGCTTGTCCGAGCGATGGCGGCAGGAGATCAGCGCGCGTTGCGGGCGCTGTACGACAGGACACACCGTCTGGTCTTCACTTTCCTGGCGCGACTTCTCAACGATCGCCAGTCGGCCGAAGAGCTGACAGTGGA
>JBOIAB010000259.1:0-9637 GCA_050738635.1 Steroidobacteraceae bacterium | reverse complement strand
CTCGAGGCGGCGCTCAGCCGCTTTCTCGGCACCGACGATGCCATCCTCTACTCCTCCTGCTTCGATGCCAATGGCGGACTCTTCGAGACCCTGCTCGATGAGCGCGATGCGGTCATCTCCGATGCGCTCAATCACGCCAGCATCATCGACGGCATCCGGCTATGCAAGGCGCAGCGCCTTCGTTACGCCAACAGCAACATGGCGGAGCTCGAGGACTGCCTCAAGCAGGCAAGCGGCGCGCGGACGCGGCTGATCGCCACCGACGGCGTCTTCTCGATGGACGGCATCGTGGCCAACCTGCCGGCGATCTGCGATCTGGCGGATCGCTACGACGCGCTGGTCATGGTCGACGACTCGCACGCGACGGGCTTCATGGGCCCGGGCGGGCGCGGCACGCCGGAGCACTGCGGCGTCGCATCGCGAATCGATATTCTGACGGGGACGCTCGGCAAGGCACTCGGCGGAGCGAGCGGCGGCTACGTCGCATCGCGCAACGAAGTCGTGGAGTGGCTGCGGCAGCGCTCGCGGCCCTATCTCTTCTCCAACAGCATCCCGCCGGTCGTCGCCGCCGTGGGACTGCGCGTCATCGACCTGCTCGAGCACTCGCCGGAGCTGCGCACCCACCTTCATGAGAACGCGCGCCATTTCCGCGCGGGTCTCACGAAACTCGGGTTCGAGCTGAAGCCGGGGGAGCATCCCATCATCCCCGTGATGCTGGGCGATGCCGCCCTCGCCGGCCGCATGGCGGATCGCCTGCTCGAGCGCGGCGTGTACGTGATCGGCTTTTCCTATCCCGTGGTGCCCAAGGGCCAGGCGCGCATTCGCACACAAATGTCGGCGGCGCTCACCCGTGAGCAGCTCGACAAGGCCATCGAGGCGTTCGGCAACGTCGGTCGTGAGCTGGGGGTCATCAAATGAGAGCGCTCGTGAAGAAAGAAGCTGCGCCGGGAATCTGGCTGGACGACGTGCCGGAGCCCAAGGTCGGCCACAACGACGTGCTGATCGAGATCGGCAAGACCGCGATCTGCGGTACCGACATGCACATCTACAACTGGGACGCGTGGGCCCGCAAGACCATCCCGGTGCCGATGGCGGTCGGACACGAATACTCCGGACGCGTCGTGGGCGTGGGCTCCGAAGTCCGGGGCTTCAAGACCGGCGATCGCGTCTCGGGTGAGGGACACATTACCTGCGGTTACTGCCGCAACTGCCGTGCGGGCCGCCGGCACCTTTGCCGCAACACGGTAGGCGTGGGCGTGAACCGCCCCGGAGCGTTCGCGCAGTACCTCGCCATCCCCGCGGACAACGCTTTCAAGCTCTCGGACTCGATCAGCGACGATGTCGCCTCGATCCTCGACCCGTTCGGCAACGCAACGCACACCGCCCTCGCCTTCAACATGGTGGGCGAGGATGTGCTGATCACCGGCGCCGGCCCAATTGGCGTCATGGCCGTTGCAATCGCACGTTTCGTCGGCGCACGCCACGTCGTGATCACTGACGTCAACGACTACCGGCTGGACCTCGCGAGAAAGATGGGCGCCACACGCGCCGTCAACGTCCAACGCGAGTCTCTCGATCAGACGATGAAGGACCTCGGGATGCAGGAAGGCTTCGACGTCGGCCTCGAGATGTCGGGCAACGCCGCCGCCTTCCGCGACATGCTGCGCACGATGCATCACGGCGGCTCGATCGCGATCCTCGGCATCCCGCCCGACGAGACGGCAATCGACTGGAATCAGGTGATCTTCAAGGGCCTGACGCTCAAGGGCATCTACGGCCGGGAGATGTTCGAGAGCTGGTACAAAATGTCGAGCCTGCTGCAGAGCGGCCTGAAGCTCGAGCCCATCATCACCCATCACCTGCCGGTGCAGGAGTACGGCCAGGCCTTCAACATCATGGGCTCGGGCCGCTCCGGCAAAGTCATCATGGACTGGAAAGGCGTGTAGCCTCGGCTCAGTGCGTGACCGCGGCGCAGAAACAGTAGGAGTAGAGGTGGCCGGGCACGCTGAAGCGTGCCAGTTGGCCGAGATCTCGCGTCACCGGGTCGAGGCGACTCGCCACCTGCATCAGGCCGAGCGACTGCGCATCCGCATGGAAGACTGAAGCCGCCGCCGCCGCGGCTCGCGCCTGCGACTGCTGGAAGAGCTGCTCCGCCCAGGAAAAGTGCGGCTGCACGAACTCCACCTGATACTCGCTCACCTTGGCGAGCTGCGCCGCCGCCTTCACCGCATCCTCCAGCGTCCCCAGCCGGTCGACGAGACCGATCCGCCGCCCATCCGCACCGGCCCATACCCGGCCCTGACCGATGGCATCGATCTGCTGCGGAGTCTCGCGCCGGCCCGCGGACACCCGGTCGAGGAATTCCTGGTAACCGCGGTCGATCTGCGATTGCAGCAGTCCGCTGATCTCGGGGCTGAGTGGCCGGTCGATGGTGAGTGCACCGGCGAGCGGCGTCGTGCCGACGCCGTCAACACCGACGCCGACCTTGCTCAGCGACTGGCTGATGTTCGGGATGATGGCGAAGATGCCGATCGAGCCGGTGAGAGTCGCCGGACTCGCCCAGATCTGGTTGGCCGGCGCGGCGATATAGTAGCCGCCCGAGGCCGCGATATCCCCCATGGAGACGACCAGCGGCTTGCCCGCTGCGCGCAGCGCTTCGAGCTCCTGGTAGACCTCTTCCGATGCCGCGACGCTGCCGCCGCCACTGTCGATACGCAACACGACGGCCTTGATGTCTTTGTCGAGGCGCGCCTCGCGGATCAGCGCCGACAGCGAGTCGCCGCCGATGGTGCCTGGAGGCGCTTTGCCGTCCTGGATTTCCCCGGAGGCGACGATGACGCCGACGCGCGCGTTGCCGTGACCGTCGTGGAGTTTCTTGCGTGCATCGACGATCCGCGCGTAGTCCTCCGCGGAAATCTGATTGAAGGAGCCGGTCGACCTGTCCTCACCGACGATACGCACGAGCTGCGGCCGCACCTCGAGCTTGCTGGTGAGGCCGGTCACCAGGCCCGCCTGCAAGGCAACCTTGGCGGCATCGCCGTTGGCTGCGGCAACGGTCTGGGGAAGGGAGGCGACGTAGCTCGCGATGGCGCCGGCGGGAAGCTTGCGCGCGCTCGTCACGGCCTTCTGATAGCTCGACCAGAGAACCCCGAGGTAGGCCTGGCTCTGCTGCTTGTCGGCGGGCGACATGTCGTTGCGCGTGAAAATCTCCACGGCGCTCTTGAAGGTGCCGACGCGAAAGACATTGATATCGACCCCGAGCTTCTGCAGCAGTCCCTTGAAGTACATGGGATAGCGGCTGTAGCCCTCGATCATCACGTAGCCGCTGGGGTCGAGATAGATCTTGTCCGCCTGCGCCGCGAGGTAGTACTGGTCCTGGTCGTAGGTCGTGCCGACGGCGATGACGGGCTTGCCGCTCGCGCGGAAGGCGCCGATGGCGCTCGCCAGCTCTTCCAGCTCCGGCTGGCCCGCGCCCTGCATCTTGTCGAGGTCGAGCACCAACACCCGGATGCGATTGTCACTCGCGGCGCCGCGGATCGCCTCGACCAGGTCCCAAAGCAGGGTCTCCTGACGCTGCTCACCCTGTGCGTTCTCAACCGCACGCTGAACCGCATCGCCGCTCAACTGCTCGACGAGCTGCCCCTCGGGCTTGACGACCAGCGCGGCGCGCTGCGGCACGGCCGGCGCCGACGCGCTGACCGCCCAGATGATGAGCCCGAAGAAGATGACGAGCAGGATGAGGTGCAGGACTTTGCGCAGCCCATCCAGGCCGCGCCATATTCCCGCCAGAATCGCCCGCAAGGTGCTCATGCCGTGCGCGCGCGGGCGTCAGATCTTCTCTTCGATCCTTGCAGCCTTGCCCGACAGGTCGCGCAGATAGTAGAGCTTGGCGCGGCGGACATTGCCGCGACGCTTGACGGTGATGTCGCTGATCGCGGGGCTGTAGGTCTGGAACACACGCTCCACACCCTCGCCGTGCGATATCTTGCGCACCGTGAAGGAGGAGTTGAGGCCGCGATTGCTGCGCGCGATCACCACGCCCTCATAGGCCTGAATGCGCTCGCGGTCGCCTTCGACGACTTTCACCTGCACCACCACGGTGTCGCCCGGCTTGAAGTCGGGGACCTCGCGGGTCATGCGCTCTTTCTCGAGTTGTTGGACGATCTTGCTCATTTTCGCATCCTCAATCTTTCGTCTCGCGCCGCCCCTGCGGCGAGAAATTCGCTCAGTAACCGCTGCGCCTCGGGCGTGAGCCCATGGCGCGCGATGAGATCCGGTCGCCGCAGCCACGTACGCGTCACCGCCTGCTGCAGTCGCCAGCGGCCAATGTCGGCATGGTTGCCCGACAATAGCACCGCCGGCACCGCCCGGCCCTCGAAAACCTCAGGCCGCGTGTAGTGCGGCCAATCGAGCAGCCCGGCGGAAAAGGAGTCCTCCCCGCTCGAGCGCTCATCGCCGAGCGCGCCCGGCAGGAGCCGCGTCACGGCATCGATCACCGTCAGCGCCGGCAGCTCGCCGCCTGAGAGCACGTAGTCGCCGACCGAAAGCTCCCGGTCGACACCCAGCTCGATCACACGCTCGTCGAGCCCCTCGTAGCGGCCGGCCACCAGCAGCAGCCCCGGCAGTCCGGACAGCTCGCGCGCCACGGCCTGGCTGAAAGGCTGACCCTGCGCCGACAGGCATACCCGGGGGCTCCCCTCGGGCAGGCGCGCCTGCGCCGCACGAATCGCCGCCAGCAGCGGCTCCGGCTTCAGCACCATGCCGGGGCCACCACCATACGGCCGGTCATCCACCGTGCGATGCACATCGCTCGTGTGGGCCCTCGGGTCCTCCGTGCCGACCGACAGCAGGCGCCGCTCCAGCGCGCGCCCGACGATTCCATGACGCAGCGTCCCGGTGATCATCTCCGGAAAGAGCGTGACGACCTCGATCTTCATGGAGCCGCCCTACTCGAGCTCCGCCGGCCAATCCACGAGGATCCGGCCCGCGGCAAGGTCCACCCGCCGCAAGTGCGCCGGATCCGCCAAAACCCAATGGTCCCGGCGAGATGCCGCTGCGCCCGCCGCCTCTGCGCCTGCACGATCCGCCACGACCATCACCGCTCCAGCGGGCGCATCGATGAAATACGCCACCCGGCCCAGCGTGACACCCTCGAGGTTCGTGACCTCGAGCCCGATCAGGTCCGCGCGGTAGTACTCGCGATCACCCGTCGGCGGCAGCTCCGCCCGCTTGACCTCGACCCATGCCCCGGTCAAGAGCGCCGCGGCATCCCGATTCTCGATCCCTTCGAGGCGCGCGACCAGCCGCTCGCCCTGCACCTGCGCCTCGGCCAGACGGTGCCGCCGGCGCTCACCGCCCTCGCGCCGCAGCGCCCACTCGGGATATTCGAGCAGCGCTTCCAGCGGTTCCGTATAGGAGGACACATGGACCCAGCCCGCGAGACCGAAAGGAGCCCCGATCCGGCCGAGCTCCACCCAGCGCACCGGCGGGGCCATCACGTCCCCAGCCCCGCGCGCGGCGGCCGCCTCAGGCGGTCGCCTGCTTCCGATACGATGCGACGAGCGTGCGCACGCGGTCCGACGGCTGCGCGCCCTTGCCCACCCAGTATTCGATGCGCGGCAGGTCGAGCTTCAGCTTCGTCTCGCCGCGGTGCGCGATCGGATTGAAGTACCCCACATGCTCGAGGCTGGGTCCGCCCTGGCGCTTGCGGCTGTCGGTCACGACGACGTGATAAAAGGGCTTATTTCGCGCCCCGCGCCTCGTCAGGCGAATGGTCACCATAGTTCGTTTCGCTCTCGATGGTTGCCGGAGTGATCCGCGGGAATTCCCCGCGCAGCACCCCCAAAAAAGAGCGCGGATTCTACGCGGTTCCAGGCTCGCTTTAAAGTCGAACTGTATTTACCGGACGGGGGGCATTCCAGGCGGGAGCCCGCCTTTGAGGGCCCCGAGGAGCTGGCGCAGCTTGCCGCCCTTCATGCTCTTCATCATTCGCTGCATGTCGAGGAACTGCTTCATCAGCCGGTTCACGTCCTGGACCTGCACTCCGGCGCCACGGGCAATCCGCCGGCGGCGGGAGCCGTCGATGAGCCCCGGCACGCGCCGCTCGCGCGGGGTCATGGAATTGATGATGGCGATCTGGCGGCGAACCTCGCGGTCGCCATGATCGGCGGACAGGGCGCCCTTCGCCGTCGCGGCGACCGGCAGCTTGTCCATGAGGGCGCCGAGTCCGCCCATCTTCTGCACCTGCTCGAGCTGGCCCTTGAGGTCCATCAGGTCGAAAGCCTTGCCCTTGACCACTTTGCGCGCCAAGCGCTCGGCCTCCTTCTGATCCACCTGCTTGTGGACCTGCTCGACCAGGCTCACGACATCGCCCATGCCGAGGATGCGCGAGGCCATGCGCTCCGGATCGAAGGGCTCGAGCGCCTCGGTCTTCTCGCCGACGCCCAGGAAGACGATGGGCTTGCCCGTGACGTGGCGTACCGAGAGCGCCGCGCCGCCGCGCGCGTCGCCATCCGCTTTGGTCAGGATGACCCCGGTGAGGTCGAGCGCGGCGCCGAACGCCCGGGCCGCATTCACGGCGTCCTGTCCCGCCATGGAGTCGACGATGAAAAGCCGCTCCGCGGGGTGGGCCGCCTGGTCGATCTGGCGCACTTCATCCATCAGCGCCTCATCCACATGCAGCCGACCCGCGGTGTCGACGATCAACACGTCGAAAACGCCTCGCTTGGCCTGCTCCAGGGCAGCGCGGGCGATATCGGCGGGCGGGGACTGCGCGCTGGCCGCGAAATACTGGGCATTCACCTGGGCCGCGAGCCGCTCCAGTTGCAGCATCGCGGCGGGACGGCGGACATCGGTGCTGACCATCAGCACGCGCTTGCGCTGCTCCTCGATCAGCCAGCGGGCGAGCTTCGCCGCGGTGGTCGTCTTGCCGGCACCCTGCAGGCCGGCGAGCAGCACCACGATGGGCGGCTGGGCACGGAGGTTGAACCCTGCCCGGTGGCCGCCCATGAGCTCCACCAGCTCGCGGTGCAGGATGCCGATGAACGCCTGGCCGGGCGTCAGGCTTTGGGCCACCTCGGCCCCCAGGGCCTTTGACTTCACCGCCTCGATGAAGGCCTTGATCACGGGTAGCGCAACGTCCGCTTCGAGAAGCGCGACCCGCACCTCCCGCAGGGCATCGCCGACGTTCTCCTCGGTGATCCGCCCGCGGCCACGCAGGGTGTCGAGGGTGCGCGAAAGACGGGTGCTCAGGGTATCGAACATGAGTGAAGTATATTGGAAGCCCCCGCGCGCCGAGGAGCTCTGATTGAACGACTCACCGTCCTCTCCCGTGCTGCTCATCGTCCTCGTGGCACTGCTCACGATCATCGCCTTCTCCTCCGGCACGGAGGTCGCGATGCTGTCGTGCAATCGCTACCGCATCCGTCACCGCGCGAAGGCGGGCCACGGCACCGCCAAACTGCTCGAGCGGCTGCTGCAGAAGCCCGAGGACTGGCTCGGCGCCAATCTCGTGATCCTGGCCGCCGCCAGCGTTTTCGCGTCGGCGACGGCGACTCTGCTCGCCGAGCGCACGCGCTATCACCATGCGGTGCCGATCACCGGGTTCCTCCTCACCGTGGCGGTGATCGTCTTCTGTGAGCTCGCGCCGAAGATCTACGCGGCCACATACCCTGAAGCGGTCGCCCTCAACACCGCGCGCATCTATCGTGCTCTGGTCCTCGTCGCCCGCCCGTTCCTTTGGGTGACCAACAAGATGGCCTACGGGCTGTTGCGGTTCGTCGGGGTGGTGCGGTCCGGGCCTGCGAGTCAGACCTTGAGCACGGAAGAGCTGCGCACCGTCGTGGCGGAGGCGGGTCCGCTCATCCCCGCACGGCATCGGCAGATGCTCCTGTCCATTCTTGACCTGGGTCAGGTCACCGTGAACGACATCATGATCCCGCGGCAGGAAATCGCCGGTATCGACGTCGAAGAGCTGTGGGATGACATCCTGGAACAGCTGCGGCAGACGCCGCATACGCGCCTGCCTGTCTATCGCGGCGCGCTCGACAATCTGGTCGGCATCCTGCACATGAAGCGCGTCGCGCATGAGCTCGCCCGCGGCACGCTGACGCGCGAGCGGCTGATCGAGATCGCAAGCGGCCGCGAGCCCTACTTCGTCCCCGAAGGCACGGCGCTCAACACGCAGCTCGCCTACTTCCAGCGCAACCGGCGGCGGCTCGCCTTCGTCGTCAACGAGTATGGCGACATCGAAGGGCTGGTGACGCTGGAGGACATCCTGGAGGAGATCGTCGGCGAGTTCACGACCGATCCTGCGACGGTGACGCACAAGGACATCCATCCGCAGGGCGCGGGAGTGTTCATCATCAACGCGAGCGCGACGCTACGCGCGCTCAATCGGGCGCTGCAGTGGCAGCTGCCGACGGATGGGCCCAAGACGCTGAACGGTCTGCTCCTCGAGCAGCTCGAGACCATTCCCTCGCCCGGCACGGCGGTGAAGGTCGGGCCGTATCAGTTCGAGGTGCTGCAGATCGCCGACAACGCGATCAGGACCGTGCGCGTGCGGGCGCCGACTGAGGCGTTGAACCCGGCGAGCTCCGGCTGAGCGCCGCCTCCAGCGCTTCGCTCACCCGACTGACGGCGATCACCTCGATCCCTTCCAGGGGCTTGCGCGGCGCGTTCTCACGCGGCACCACCGCGAGGCGAAAGCCCTGCTTCTGCGCTTCCCGCAGCCGCTCCTCGCCATAGGCGACCGGACGCACTTCGCCGGTGAGGCCGATCTCGCCGAAGGAGACGAGAGAGCCTGAAACCGCCCGATCGCCGAGACTCGAGGCGAGCGCGATCACCACGGGCAGATCCCACGCGGTCTCCTCGATCTCCACGCCACCCACGGCGTTGACGAAGACGTCATGCTCCTGCAGCGAGAGCGCCGCATGGCGACTCAACACCGCGAGCAGCATCGCCAGGCGATTGGCATCGAGCCCCTGTGCGATGCGCCGCGGGGCACCGAAGCGCATCCGATCGACGAGCGCCTGCAGCTCGATCAGCAGCGGCCGTCCGCCATCGCGCATCACGGTGACAATGCTCCCGGCGGCGGGCTCGGGCGCCCGCGCGAGGAAGATCGCCGATGGATTGCGCACTTCCTTGAGCCCCGCCTCGGTCATGGCGAAGAAGCCGAGCTCGTTGACCGCACCGAAGCGGTTCTTGGTGGCACGCACGATGCGAAAGCGGCTGCCGGCCTCGCTCTCGAAGTAGAGGACCGTGTCGACCAGGTGCTCGAGTAGCCGCGGCCCCGCGATCGCGCCGTCCTTCGTCACGTGGCCGACGAGGAAGACCGCGGTCCCAGTCCGCTTCGCGAACTCGACCAGCGCCTGGGTCCCGTCGCGGATCTGGGCGACGCTCCCGGCGTACGACTCGACCTCCGGCAAAGTCATGGTCTGGATCGAGTCGATGACGAGCACCGCGGGCCGCTGCTGCTCGCACAGGTCGAGCACCGCGCGCAGGTTCGTTTCGGGATACACGAGCAGCGGTGCGTCGATTGCCAGCCGCTGCGCTCGCAGCTTTACTTGTGCGGCCGACTCTTCACCGCACGCGTACACGACCTCGCCTTGACGTGCGAGCCGCGCCGCAATTTGCAACA
>JBOIAB010000258.1:0-7843 GCA_050738635.1 Steroidobacteraceae bacterium | reverse complement strand
CTCTAAATTGGCGCAAATCGCTCCCGGCGATTTGCGCGGAGCTACCCCTGTAATGCTTTCGAGCCCGCGACCCAGGGAACGGCCCTGGGCCGCTTAGTGACTTGCTTTCGCACGTCGTTTATTGCCGACAGGATGATCTGCCGCGTGCCCGAAATGCGATAATCGGTACCGATGAAGGCTTCTCCTGTCCGCATCGCTCTGGCGGCGTCGCTGGCTCTTGCCCTCGGCGCCTGCTCCCTGCTGCGCGCGCCTCAGCGCCCCGTCGCGGTCGCGCCCAAGAAAACCGCTCCGGCCGAGCCCCCGGCGCCGTTGCCGATGCAAACGGAGCGCTTCGCACTGGCGCCCGGGCAGGATGTCGTTGGAGCCCTGCAGATCGTCAAGGTCCGGAAGGACGAGACGCTGAGCGACATCGGCCGGCGCTTCAATGTCGGCCTGGGAGAGATGACCCGAGCCAATCCCAACGTCGATCCCTGGATACCCAAGCCGGGCACAACGGTGGTCGTGCCGACGCAGTACGTCCTGCCGGACGCTCCACATCGGGGGATCGTCGTCAACGTCGCCGCCATGCGGCTCTTCTACTTCCCACCGCACCAGCGCGGTGAGCCGCAGACCGTCATCACCCACCCGGTCGGTATCGGCCGCCAGGGGTGGAAGACACCGATAGGGGTGACGCACGTCCTCTGGCACGAGAAGAACCCCGTCTGGCACGTCCCGCCTTCAATCATCGCCGAGCACCGTCAGGAAGGGGACAAACTGCCGAAGGTGATGGGACCCGGGCCCGACAATCCGCTCGGCGATTACGCCCTGCATCTCGGCTGGCCGGGTTACCTGATCCATGGAACCAACAAGCCGGTCAGCGTCGGGTTGCGAGTCAGCCACGGCTGCGTGCATCTGTTTCCGGAGGACATCGCGCAGATCTTCAAGATGGTGCCCAACGGCACCGAGGTGCGCGTTGTGAACCAGCCATATGTCTTCGGCTGGAGGGACGGACGCATGTATTTGCAGTCGGCCGGCCCGTTGGAGGATGACAAGCGTCCGTGGAAGAAGGCGTCCCGGCGGCTGCTCGCCGTTACGCTCACGCGTGATCAGCGCGGCGCACTCAAGCGGCAGCACGACAAGATCGACTGGGGCCGAGTGGCGCAACTGGTGAATACCCCGGTCGGCGTGCCGATCCCGGTCTCCGGCGAGAGCACCGGGCAGCCAGTCGATGGCAACGGCAGTGATGGCCTCGAGCAGGTGCTGGCACGCGTGCGCCTCGTGCAGAACGTTTTGCCCGCCGGCTCCACCTGGGACGGCAAGACGGACCTGCCGCTGACCGATGCCGAGTTCAACAAGCTGATGTCCAGCGGAGACCAGAGCGCTTCAGACAGCGCTGCGTCGGGCGATGAGCACGCCGCTCCCGCGGCGCCCACACCCGCGACCGGACCTACCGGCCACAACTGAAGTTGCGGCGCCACGCCTGCGCTGAGCCCGCGAGAGTTCGCCGCTGGTTGTGGCGCTGTGGTAGAGTCCGGGCCTACAAGAAGAACGCGGCGGGGATTCACATCAGTGGTTGAACGCGGTGCGCCCGGCCTGGAGCTCGCGCGAACCCGGACCGAACCGATCATCGCGCGGTTGCCGACCGCCGTCACCGCCTTCGTCGGTCGAACGCTCAAGGGGCCGGTGCAGCGCCCCGTAATGGTCACGAGCTTCGCTGAATTCCAACTGGTGTTCGGCGGTTTGTGGCAACCCAGTACCATTTCCTACGCGGTCGAGCAGTTCTTCGAGCATGGCGGCGGCCGCGCCATCATCGTCCGTGTCGCCAATGGAGCTCGTCCGCCCACGATCAGGCTGCCGGCGAGCACCTCCATACTGCGGCTCGCGGGCGTCAATCCCGGCTCCAGGGAGTATCTGCGCGCGTCCGTCGATTACGACGGCATTCCCGAAGGCGATGCCGATCGCTTCAATCTCGTCATCCAGCGGGTCCGCTCGACGGGCTCGGAGCTGATCGAAGATCAGGAGATCTACCGCCGCGCATCCCTGCGCGCGGATTCTGCCGGCCGCGGTCTCGCCGACCTTTTGCTGCAGTCGCGCCTGGTCCGCGCCGTCGAGCCGCTGCCCACGCAGCGTCCGGACCGTTCGGCCGGGACCGGCGGCTCGGGGGTCGGCTATGCCTTTTCCAACGCCGACGGTGATGATGGTGGCCCGCTCACCGATTACGACATCATCGGCTCCGCCGCGGCGGGGACCGGGCTCTTCGCGCTGAGCGCCGCCGAGGGTTTCAATCTCCTCTGCATACCGCCGCTGTCGCGGGAGCAGGACCTGGGTCTCAGCGTGCTCCTGGTCGCTGCCCGTTACTGCCGCGAGCATCACGCGCTGCTGATCGTGGATCCGCCGGCATCCTGGGCCACCGCGCGGGCAGCGCTCGATGGCATGCGCAGCTGGCCGTTTCGCAGCGACAACGCAGTGATGTACTACCCGCGAGTGCAGGCGCTCGATCGGCTGCGCGGGCGGCTGGAGACTTTCGCTTCCTGCGGTGCCGTCGCCGGCATGCTGGCGCGCGCCGATGAGATGGCCCCTCTGTGGTCGGCGGAGAGCCAGGAAATGACTCTGCGCCCGGGCACGCAGCCCGCGACAGCGGTCGCCGACGCCGATCGCCTGCGGCTCGCCCAGGTTGGAGTCAACACGCTGTCGATGTCACGCACGGCCCTTGGGGGCGGTGGCGTGCACGTGGACGCGCGCACGCTGGCGGCCGGCGGCAGCGGCTTCACCGACTGGAAATATCTCGCAGCCCGGCGCCTGGGCCTGTGGATTTCCGCGAGTATCGAGCGTGGCACGCGCTGGATGCTGCTCGAGCAGAATGGGCCGGCAACCTGGGCACGCGCACGCTCGCTGGTCGAGACATTCCTGGAGGTGTTGGCGGAGCAGGGCGCGTTCGCGGGCGCCGGCGAGGGCGACCGCCACTTCGTCATCTGCGATGAGCGTGTCAATCGCACGGACACGGTTGCCGCCGGACGCGTCAATCTGTTGTTCGGTTTCGCCACCGGCAGGCCCGGGGAATTCGATGCGTGGCTGGTGAGCCATCATCCCGCAGCGAGCCGCGTGCGTCCGGTGAGCGTCAACCGCCTCGCCACCTCCCGCCGGCGCGTGGAGTGGGAAATCGAGACCGCCATCCTGAAGAAGATGGATTACAGGTAGTTCGGCCGCAGACCGCGCTATCATTCGCCCGATGAGCCAGGGCGATACCCCTCCCGCAAGCGACCCCAAAGCTGCAGCCGCGGCGGAACCCGTGACCGCACGGCATGTGGTCTTCTCCCACGGCAAGGAGAGCGGACCCTGGGGACGGAAGATCTCCTCGCTCGCCGAGGTTGCGCGCAGCGAAGGGTACGAAGCGCACTCCGTCGATTACCGTGGCATCGAAGATCCGCGTCAGCGAGTCGCGAGACTCGTCGAGTTCTGCAAAGAGCTGGCGGGCGACCTGGTGCTCGTGGGCTCCAGTCTCGGCGGCTATGTCGCCGTGGCTTCGGCTTCCCTGCTGCACGCACGCGGCATTTTTCTGATGGCGCCGGCTCTCTACCTGCCAGGCCTGCCGGAACTGCGTGAGAGCGTCCTCGATTGTCCGGCGACAGTGGTACATGGATGGCGGGACGATGTCGTCCCCTTCGAGCACAGCGTGCGCTTCGCGCAGGCATATCACTCCGCGCTGCATCTCCTGGAAAGTGACCACAACCTGCACAATCAAATCCGCGTCATCCAGTATCTCTTCGAGTACTTCCTGATTGCGCTAGACCTTCCGGCGCTGGCCTTCGAATAGCGGTCCCAGGGGGCGGGTTGAACTGGCTGTTGCACCGCGTGCTCGCGATATGGGTGCGGTACCGCGTCCTGCCCGAGGACATTCCCGCCCGCCTGCAGAGCCGTCCGGCCGCCGTCTGCTACCTACTGGAGCGGCGTAGCGTCACCGATCTGGCCATCCTGCAGCGGGCCTGCGTGCGCCTGAAGCTGCCGCGCCCACGCAAGCGCCTCCTCCCGGGCTCGCCCGATCTGCGCTCCTACTTCTACCTCAGCCGACCGCGCGGCTTTTGGGACGAGCGGCTCGACCGCCGCCCGCCGCCGCAGCTCGAGCAGATGCTCGCGGCGCTCGACGCCGACTCCAACTTCGACATCGAGCTGGTGCCGGTGGCCCTCTATTGGGGTCGCGCGCCGCAGCGCGAGGCGTCGTGGATCCGCCTGCTGCTGGTGGAGAACTGGGCGCTCACCAGCCGTGCCCGCAAGTTCCTGCAGGTACTCTTCAACGGCCGCAACACTCTAGTCGAGCTGGAAGAGCCGATCTCCCTGCGCAGTCTCCTCGGCGATGAGACCGGGCTGTCGGTGCGCGGTCGACGCGTCGCCCGCTCACTGCGCATGCTTTATGCGCAGCATCGCGCCGCGCGCATCGGGCCCGACCTCTCGCATCGCCGCACCATCGTCACACGTGTGCTACGGACGCGCGCCGTGCGTACCGCCGTCGCTCAGGAGATGCGGGAGAAGTCAGTCACCCGCCGGATGGCATTGCGTCAGGCCACGCGTTACGCCGAAGAGATCGCCGCCAACTATTCGCATGCCTTCGTTCGCTTCCTCGAGCGTCTGCTGACCTGGCTCTGGAATCGTCTCTATGACGGAGTCTCGGTTGGACACCTGGAGACTCTGGAGCGTGCCGCGCAGGGCAACGAGATCGTCTATGTGCCCTGCCATCGCAGCCACATGGACTATCTGCTGCTGTCTTACGTCATCTACGTCAACGGCTATCCGGTGCCGCACATCGCCGCCGGCATCAATCTCAATCTGCCCATCGTCGGCCGGCTGCTGCGCATGGGCGGCGCCTTCTTCATCCGGCGCAAATTCCGTGGCAACGGCCTCTACACCATCGTCTTCATGAAGTACCTCGCGGCCATCATGGAACGGGGCCACTCCATCGAGTACTTCATCGAAGGCGGTCGCAGCCGCACCGGTCGCCTCCTGCAGCCAAAAACCGGCATGCTTTCCATGACCGTGCGCAGCTTCTTGCGCGATCCCGCGCGGCCCGTGGTCTTCCTGCCCGTGTATTTCGGTTACGAGCGCGTCGTCGAAGGCGCCACGTACATCGGTGAGCTCTCCGGCAAGGCGAAGGAGAAGGAGAGCGTACTCGGCCTGATGCGGGCGTTGCGCAAGCTGCGGGAGAGGTTCGGGCGCGTGTACGTCAATCTCGGTGAGCCAATCGCGCTCGCGGAGGTTCTGGATCGCCACGACAGCGGATGGCGTACTCGGGCGTTCGACGAAGACGCCCGCGCGCCCTGGATCGCGGCCGCTGTGGATGAACTTGCCAGCCGCGTCATGCGCAACATCAATGCCGCCGCCGCTGTCACCCCGATCAATCTGCTTGCCATCATTCTTCTCGCGATGCCGCGGCAGGCTCTTCCGGAGGCCGACCTGGAGCGTCAGATCGACCTCTATCGCGTGCTGCTGCGGGGATTTCCCTACAGCGGGCGCATTACCCTGACCGACCTCAGTGGCGCCGGCATCATTGCCTACGGCGAAGCGATGAAAGTGGTGCAGCGGCAGCAGCACGTGCTCGGAGACATCGTGCGCATGAGCGACGAGAGCGCCGTGCTGGCGACCTATTTCCGCAACAACGTGCTGCACCTCTTCGCCATGCCCTCCCTCCTGGCGTGCGTTTTCTCCAGCAATGCCGACGTGCGGCACGAAGATATCCATCGTCTAGCCTGGCGGATCTATCCTTATATCGCCGCGGAGCTGTTCCTCCCCTGGAGCGAGGAAGAGCTTCCCGCCGTGGTCGATGGAGTGCTCGATTGCATGCGCGACCAGGGCCTGATCCAGTCGGACGGCGAGCGCACCGTCTGGAGCCGGCCGCCGCCCGCCTCAGGCGAGGCCATGCGGCTCTCGGTGCTGGCGCAGGCCACCATCCAGACGATCGAGCGCTATTACCTGGTCATCGCGCAGTTCGTCGCCGCCGGCAGCGGCGCGATCACGCAATCCGTGCTCGAGGAGCGCTGCCAGTTGAATGCGCAGCGCATCGCGATGCTCTATGGGCTCAACTCCCCCGAATTCTTCGATCGCACGCTGTTCGAAAATTTCATCGACCTGCTGCGCCGCCGTGATGTGATTCGCTCGAGCACCGCGGGCAAGCTGGAGTTCGACGAGGTGTTGCTGCGGGTGGCGGCGGACGCGCAGTTCGTGCTGAGCGAGCAGATCCGCCACTCCGTCATGCGCTTCGCGCAGGACTCCGCGGCCTTCGCCGAGGCACAAGTGTCTTAATCGTCCCAGCGAACGCGGCCGCGCATCTGCTTGGTCGCCCGCCGCTGAGTCTTGGTCTGCAGCCGCCGTTCCCGCCCGGCCCGCGTCGGCCGCGTAGGCTTGCGCGGCTTGGGTGCCACCAGGGCGCGCTGCACGAGATCCGCCAGCCGCTCGAGCGCCTCCCGTCGGTTCCCCTCCTGGGTGCGTTGATTGCGCGCCACGATGAGCAGCGCGCCGTCATCGGTCAGGCGCCGGCCCGCCAGGGCTCGCAGCCGTTGCTTCACCGCCGGCGCCAGCGACTGCGTGCCGGCGAGATCGAACCTGAGCTGAGCCGCAGTCGCGACCTTGTTGACGTTCTGTCCGCCCGGTCCCGAGGCGCGCACGAACGACCAATCGAGGTCCTGGTCCGGAAGCGAGATGTCCGGTGCGATCTGTACTGGCATGAGCGCCGAACTCAGGCGTTGAGGTCGGGAATGAGCTCGCTCTCGAGCCGCGTGATCTGGTCCTTCAGCATCAGCTTGCGCTTTTTCAGCCGTTTGAGCTGTAGCTCATCGACGTGCACATCGAGCGCCAGGCGCGTGATCACCTCATCGAGGTCGCGGTGCTCGATGCGCAACTGGCGCAACTTTTCCATATTGCGGAATAGCTCGCGGTCGACGTTGTCTTCGATTTCCGCCATGAGTTTCCCAGCGCACTCTCCGCTCATGATGGCGGCTCTCGGGGGCCTGTGCCCTGCGCGAAGCGTGGCCGGCGTCCCGCTATCATACGCCTGGACGCTGCCGGCACAGCCTTGAAAGGGCCGCTCCCGTTCCCCACCTATGAGCTAAGTCGCGCCGTGCGGCTTGCCCCGTGGCTTGCGCCGCGGGCGACCCGAGCGCCCGCCCCGACCCGAATGGCCCGAATCCCCGCCGGAGCGCCCGGCCGCGTGTCCCCCGGACTGTGCCCCGGAGTGTCCGGAATGCCGGCCCCCGCCGTGCATGCGCCGCCTCGGCCGCTGCGACAGCTCCCCCGCGGCGAGTCCGCTCGCGAGCATGCCTGGCCCGATCGCCGCCGATGGAATCTTGTGGCCGATATAGCTCTCTATATCCGGCAGCGACACCGCGAACTCCTCGCACGCGAAGCTGATCGCGTCCCCTTCCGCGCCGGCCCGTGCCGTGCGCCCGATGCGATGCACGTAGTAGGCCGCATCCTGCGGCAGGTCGAAATTGAAGACATGACTGACGTCAGGGATGTGCAATCCGCGCGAGGCTACGTCGGTTGCGATCAATACCGCCAGATCGCCGTTGTGGAAGTCGCGCAGAAACCGCAGGCGTTTCGCCTGCGGCACATCACCTGAGAGCGCTTGCGCGTGAAAGCCGTTGGCCTTGAGCACGCTCTCGAGCCGCTCGGCCATGCGCTTGGTGTTGACGAAGATCATGGTGCGGCGGGCCTCGCTCTGGCGCAGCAGCCCCACGAGCAACGGAACTTTCTCTTCCATCGACGGGTAGTACATCATCTGCCGTACGGCATCGACCGTCATCTTGTCGGGCTCGATGCGCACCAGCTGTGGGTTATTCATATGCTCGTGGGCGAGCTCCAGTACCCGGTACGAGAG
>JBOIAB010000257.1:0-4331 GCA_050738635.1 Steroidobacteraceae bacterium | reverse complement strand
GACTACACCGCCGGAGGAAGCCTATCAAAGCCGCAGAGTTGTGTCCAGCCCCGCGTTATCAGAGTCATCGGTGGAGTGGAAAACCGATCAGAGATCTGTGTAATAGATAGGTGCCAGTGAGTTTCCTGCAATGCGTCGACATTGACCTTAATGATCATTGGCGCAAGGCAGCCGCAACAAATACGCATACGACCCAAAGGAGCACATCTTCGAGCTGAAGAAGGTGCTCCCGGCGGGGATGACATTCCGTTACGACTTCGGCTTTGTTCCATCGACGCGGGGGGGGCGATGGCGGCCCGAGCGATGTTCTGGTGCTCATGGATGAAGCCGCCTTTCCCGGCTGTAAGCTCAAATGTCGCATCGTCGGATTGATCGAAGGCGAACAGGGCGGTAAAGGGACAGCCGAACGCAACGATCGAGTGATCGCGATTGAAATCGAGAATCACAGTTATGCACGCGTGAAGCATGTTGACGACTTAGGCAAAGAGTTCGAAACCGGGCTCGAAGAGTTTTTCGTCAACTATCATCGCCTCGAGGGCAAGTCGTACGAGGTCCTTGCAGTCGAGGGTCCGCGTGCCGCATATCGAGCAGTGAAGTACGCCGAGAAGGCAGCGCGCTAAGATTCGAACCTGCCACCGCTCCCATCGTGCGGGGCATTCTCGGAAGGTTGCGCGCGCAAATGCGGCCTCGCAACTCCCCGGAGCGCAGCGTGATGTAGGAGCGCGCCGACACCTGCTTACGCGGCACAACAGGGCGAGCGGTATGTTGCCGGCACCTGACTGGTGCATTCGTACGAGCCCACGCTCCGGCGGGGACGAAGCGCGAGGCCGTCGGAACAATCGCGATGCTGACCGCTTCATATCCGTCAATCGACTCATTCCAGTTCACCTCCAAGACAAGAGAGACCCTATATGGCTACCGCTTCCGGACACACCTCCGCAATCTGCGCATCGAAAGTCATTGGCACCAACGTCAAGGACCCTTCAGGCAAGACGATCGGCGAAGTTGAAGACGTCGTTCTCGACAAGCAGTCGAATAGCATTCTGTTCGCTATCGTGGGCTTCGGTGGTTTTCTTGGCATGGCCGAGAAGTACCATCCGCTCCCTTGGGCCTCATTGACATACGACGAGGATGAGAATGCCTACATGGTCGGCTACACCAAGGAGCAGCTTCAGGCCGCGCCGGCGGGCTCCGTCGATGAGCTGACGGAGGAAGGCGGAGTGTCCACGCGCGATCGGACCTATACCTATTACAAGGCAGATCCGTACTGGGACCCCGAGCAGTAACTAAGACGTGCCTGAGAACCGGTAAAGGGTGCCCGATGAAAGCTCTGCAAAGTTACTCAGGGTGCCCCGAGGCTTAATATGCCCTGATCTGATCTGGTCTAGCCAGCTGCTGCAAGGCCCCAGCGCTTCAAGGCGCTGGTTGGCCGCTGGACTCTGACATACCGGGTCCAGGTTGAGTGGGCTCTGACGGAATCTCGTACATTATCACCAGCTCGACACCGCGGCTGCGCGCTTCGCTGCAAAAGGCGCTGAGCATATCGAAGGCTTCTTGACATGATGCCGGGTGTATATTGACATACATCTTCATTTTGCCTTCCTTCGGCGTACCCCGACCAGTTTCCCTGGTTCAACTAGAAGCGCGATTGTCGACATGGAGCTCAGGATGCGCGGCCCTATCCGGCGAAATCTGGGATGGCCTAAGCCTTAAGGCCAAGTATAATGCCTGGCTGTGAGGATATGTGGCCAGTTGACCAGCAGAGTTGGTGACTGAAAGTCATCGGCGCGGATACAGTCTCTCGCCCGATTAGGGCGGCGGTTCAAGAATTGGGAGTTTGGTAAGCCAGGCCACTCAGAGCGTCCGCGCCGAAAACCCGGAATACCAGGCCCCCAAGGCGGGCGGCCGGTCCGTATATGTCGCGAGGCGAGATTTTGTAGGATCTCACGATTGCTACAACACCGCTGCGCCGGTGTTGTTTCGCCCTGGATCTCAAGGACAATCCTGAATTGATCGAGCGCTACCGCTGGTGGCATCGTGCGGGCGGACCGCCCGCCGCGGTGACCCGGGGGCTTCGCGCAGCGGATATCCGGGAGATGGAGATCTGGCTCTGCGGTTCGCGCATGTTCATGCTGCTCGAGGCGGGTCCCGATTACGATCCGGCGGCGAAGGCCGCACGCGATGCCCAGGACCCGGACGCCCTGGCGTGGGAACAGCTCATGTGGCAGCTGCAGCAGCCGTTGCCTGCGGCGGCGCCCGGGGAAAAGTGGGTGCCGGCCGAACGCATCTACGCTCTGTCGGAGCAGCCGTGACGATGAGACGCAGAGGCTTCTTCAAAATCATGGCGGGAACGGCAGCGGCGGCTGCGCTGCCGAGTGCGGCGCGCCGGGCGTTGGCGAGTGGCGCGGTACCCGACTTCAATAGAGTCGAGCAAACCTACGCACGCTTCTGCGCCACTCCCGAGATGCGGCGAGCGTTCTACGCGCTCCACGGCGGGAGGGTAGCGCCGGAGCGGTTGCGCGAGTCGAGCTGGCAGCCGACCGAATGGGGTCATCCGCCCGAGCTGCCAGTCTCCGGCGGTTCCTGGGACGGGGTGCCCATGGTGGCCCCTATCCCAGGCCTCGCGGGTCAGGGACACTTCGAGGCCACGTGGGACTCATTGCTGCAGTACCGATGTCCCGAATGGTACCGGGATGCCAAGTTCGGCATCTGGAATCACTGGAGCCCTCAATGTGTGGCGGAAGATGGGGACTGGTACGCGCGCAACATGTACATTCCGGACGCGCAGACGTATGGCTCGCAGATCGAGCAGTACCAGTACCAGCTTACGCATTACGGCCATCCCTCCCGGTTCGGCTACAAAGACCTCTGCGCTCAATGGACACTCCTCAACTGGCAGCCCGAAGAGCTGATGGACCTGTACGTGCGCGCCGGAGCCAAACTGTTCGTGGCACTCGCCAATCACCACGACGGTTTCGATACCTGGAATTCCGCGCATCACCCATGGAACGCTCACAACATCGGGCCGCACCGCGACGTGATCGGCGCGTGGGCCCAGGCGGCTCGCCGGCGCGGGTTGCGCTTCGGTGTCACGGTGCACCAGGCGCGTAACTGGTGGTGGTTTCAGCCCGCCCACGGGGCGGACAAGACCGGTCCGTATGCGGGCGTGCCGTACGACGGCCACCTGACCTTGGCAGATGGCAACGGGCAGTGGTGGGAAGGCAATGATCCGCAGCGCCTCTATGGCCCGAAGCACCCGTTCGACGCGCTTCCGGATATCTCATACGTCAAGAACTTCTACGACCGCACGCGCGACCTGATCGACCAGCACGACCCTGACCTGCTGTACTTCGACAACGATCTCCTGCCCCTGGGGTGGGGTGGTATGTCGGTCGGTGCTTACTTCTACAATCGCAGCGCGAGCCGCCATGGAGGCAGTGTGGATGCCGTGATCACCGGTAAGCACGTCCCGAGCCACCTGCAGAAGGCGCTGGTCGCCGACATCGAGCGGGGATTGAGCGGGGAAATCCTGGAGTACCCCTGGCAGTCGGAGACCTGCATCGGCAACTGGCACTACCTGCGCCCGCTCTACACTGAGCCCGGGGAGTTCGGTGGTTACATGCGCCCCGGCGAGGTCATCCACTGGCTCGTCGACACGGTCAGCAAGAACGGGACGTTCATTCTCAACGTTCCAGGCAGGCCCGACGGCACGATCGACAGCAAAGAACGGCTGATCCTGGAGCGAATCGGGGCTTGGATGGCCGTCAATGGTGAAGCGATCTACGCCACTCGCCCATGGAAGGTCTACGGCGAGGGGCCGAGCATCATTCGCGAAGGCTCCTTCCAGGGGAAAAGCGTCCAGGGGCTTTCCGCCAAGGACATCCGCTTCACCCGCAACAAGGCCGGAACCATCGTTTACGCCATCGCACTCGGCTGGCCCGAGGAGCCGATGCTCATCCGCTCCCTCGGCACGGCTGCGGCCACCCGGCCGGGAACAGTCGCGCAAGTCGAGCTCTTGGGGACAGACGCGAAACCGCAATGGCGGCAAACCGCCGAAGGCCTGCGGGTCGATCTGCCGAAGATTAGCCCCGGGGCAGATTACGCCGCCTCGCTGCGCATTCAGCTGGCGTAATGACTGCTGCTGGCGCGAGCATGTTCGGCATCCCCGAGGGGTCCACCGCGCGCTCTATCGAGCGTTATCTAACCGCTCTTCGCGGATTCGCGGGGTAGCGCGAGGGTAACGCATTGATTTTCCGGGGAGCGGCCCCCGGAGGTCTGCACTACACGGGGGTGGTCGCGGCAGCCTGGGCGGCGGTGATTTTCGGAGGCGG
>JBOIAB010000256.1:0-27445 GCA_050738635.1 Steroidobacteraceae bacterium | reverse complement strand
ACGGAGTACAGCTCTTTCTTCGTCGGCCAGCAAGTGGTGCGCGCGCGGCCGCTGCCGGGCTGGAAAGGCCTGCAGCGGCGTTTATTCGCCTTGATGCAGCGGCACAGCACGCAGGCCGCGGAGTTCTTCCGTATGCCGTTCCGCGGCGTAGTGGTTCTCCACACCGTAGTCGAGATCTGACGCCGCGCTCCGGCGTCCGCGCATCATGCTGCTGCAGCAACCACTCATCTCCCTCATAGCCGCGATGGCCGAGAACGGCACCATCGGGCGCGACAGCGTCCTGCCGTGGCGGCTCCCGGACGACATGAAACGCTTCAAGGCGCTCACCATGGGCAAGCTGCTGCTGATGGGGCGCAGAACCTACGACTCGATAGGCAAGCCCCTTCCGGGACGCACGAATCTCGTGCTGTCGCGCGACCGGGACTGGCGGGCCGACGGCGTGGTGGCGGTGCACTCGCTCGGGCAGGCGCTCGGCATCGCGCGCGACGCCGAGGAGTTGGTGGCGATCGGCGGCGCGGAGATCTACCGCCTGCTCATGCCTTTCGCGCGCCGCATTTACCTCACGCTGGTGCACGCGGAGATTCCCGGCGACACCTTCTTCCCGGATTTCGACCCGACGCAGTGGGCCGATGTCGAGTGCCACAGCTACCCGGCCGACGAGCGCAACGCCTACGCCTTCACGTTCGTGACCCTGGAGCGCAAGAGCGACCCGCAGGCACCGGGGAATTATTAGCGCCTGAAGAGATCCTTCAGCCGGTCGAAGAACGAGCCGGAGTGCATGTGCCGCAGCATCCCGGACCAGTTGTCCTCGGCAAGCAGCTTGCGCTGCAGATGGCTCTCTTCCCGCTGCATCAGCTCCAGCACTTTCGTATCCTGCTCGTCCTCCAGCCAGTACCCATGTTGGTTGGGGCAGAACTCCATCTCGAGGTCGTAGAACCGGTAGTGAAACCGCTGCAGGCAGGCGGAGCACTCGGGGCACTTGGCGCTGGTCGGGGTCGCGCTCGGTACCAGAGTGCCTTTCCAGCGGTCACCGAAATCGAAAACCTCGTCCTCGAGCTGCTCGAGCTCATCGTGCTCGAGCCACATTCCCTTGCACGACTGACAGTAATTGACCTTGAGCTTGTGCCGCTCCGCTGGCTGCAGGTCCACACCACACCTCGGACACTTCACCGGAACCTCCTCTCGCCTCCTCGCCTCGCGGCGCAGCGGACGATGATGGCACCGGGCCGCCGAATCGGCTAGAGCGGCGGCGAAAAGTACCTATTTGCATATGAATGAGACTTCATATATTATTTCTCCAGAAAGGCATTATCGTGACCCTGCCCGCCGCCAATACGCATGCCGCCGCCGCGGTCCTGTCCAAGGCCACCATGCGCGCGGCCGAGCAGCTGGATGTCCGCCAGGCGCAGCTCGCCAAGGTCCTGGGCTTGAGCGCCGCGACCACCTCGCGGCTCGCGGCCGGGACCTGGCTGCTGGCGCAGGACAGCAAGGCATGGGAGCTGGCGGCGGCGTTCGTGCGCCTCTACCGCTCCCTGGCCGCCATCACCGGCGGCAAGGCACAGGCCATGCGCGATTGGCTGCACTCCGCCAACGACGCGCTGGGTGGCGAGCCGGCCAAACGGATTCTGACGGCTGAGGGACTCTTCCATGTCGTCCACTACCTGGACGCCGCACGCGGTCGCATCTGAAGCGAAGGCCTGCGAGCTGACGCTATGGCGCGCTGTCGAAGCACAGCACGTCGTTGCGACCCGCGCGCTGGTCGACAGCCTGGCGGAACAGGAGCTGCTCGAGTCGGTACTCGAAGCTTCCAAGCCGCGCGTACCGCCCGCATGCGCCGGCTTCGACTATCTGCTCTACACCCCCTTCCGCTATCCGCCGCCGGCGCGCGGCTCGCGTTTCCGCAGCTACGACGATCCGGGTGTCTGGTACGGAGCGGACGCGGTGCGCACGAGCTGCGCGGAGCTCGGCTACTGGCGCTGGCGGTTCGTGCTGGACAGCCACGGTCTCACCAGGCTCGACGGGGTGCCGCACACGGTGTTCCAAGCCGTTGCCCGCGGTCGCGGTGTGGACCTGCGCAACAAACCATTCATACGCGACGGAGGCACCTGGCGCGACCCCAACGACTACGGCGGCTGCCAGACGCTGGCGCGGGTCGCCCGCGCGGCAGAGATGCAGATCATCCGCTACGCGTCGGTACGAGATCCCGAGCATGGCGGCTGCGGCGCCGTGCTCGACTGTCGCGCCTTCGCCGGCACGGGCGGTGTGCGTCAGCGGCAATCATGGTTCCTGACAGTCGACAGGCAACGGGCTTCCTGGGTGCGCTCGGGCGCCCGCAGCGCGGTGACTTATGAATTCCTCTTTCAGCCCGCGTGATCGCGCTCACAGCTAGACGCAATCAGTGGTTGACGATTAACTCAATATATGTAGACTTATGGCATGGAGCGCAACAGAAAGCCATCGGCCCACACCCTGCGGGTGCTGGAAGCGTTGCTCAAGCGGGCCCGCGACTGGCATTACGGCTACGAGCTATCGCAGATCACGGGACTGAAGTCAGGCACGCTCTATCCGATCCTGATGCGGCTCTGCGACCGGGACTTGCTCGACTCCGACTGGCAACCTGCCGCACTCGCCGGGCGTCCCCCGCGCCACGTCTATCGCCTGACGGCCGCCGGCGCGGCCTTCGCCCGGGGCGCACTGTCCCACAGTAGTACCTCGCTGCAGCCTCACCTCCCGGCCGGGGGGTTTGCATGACCTTCGATAAGACGAACGGACATTCGATGGCCGTAGCTCTGCTCAAACATGCAGCACGCATCTCACCTCCGGCCCGCAAGGAGTGGGTGCACGCCATGCACAATGAACTGGAGGACCTTCCATGTGGCTCAGCGGCGGTCTCGTGGGCGCTGGGATGCGCTTTGGTCAGCTATAGGGAGAGGGTCGTCGTCATGATCGGATCCCTGAATAACGTTGCCCGATGGCTCCTGTCCGTCGAAATGGCGGTCTGTCTAGTGCCTCTGACATGGCTCTTCATTGCCATCTTCGCCATGACCACCCATGGAGTCATGCGGCCTGAACTTGCAATTCTCGCCGGCTCCGCAGCTCTGCTCGGCCCCATCGGGTTGCTCATCGGGCTACGCGTCATCCTCGTTTCAAGCAGCTCGTTGAGTAGGACGACAACTACCGTCATGGCGCTACTGGCCGCATGGACCGTAGTCGCCTACTGCCTGCAGGTTATCCAGGACGGGGCACGATTCTCGGACGGCTGGCGGGATTTCGCGCTGCTCGTAGTTCTACCAACCTGGGCAGTGCTGCATGTACTGCAGATCAATGCGTCGCGACGCATCACGACGGCTATTGCCTGACCTTCCTGACTCCGTCTCCGCATGAGCGTCCTCGAGGTTCGCGGCCTCACGAAGCGCTATGGGCAGAAGACTGCCGTGGAGGATCTGAGCTTCACGGTGTCACAGGGGCAGATTTTCGGCTTCCTGGGTCCCAACGGCAGTGGCAAGACGACGACGATGGGCATGATCTTCGGCGTCATCCATCCGACACACGGACACATCTCCCTATTCGGGAAGAGTAATCGCGAAGCCCTCGCGCGTCGGCGCGTGGGTGGAACACTCGAGCAGCCGAACCTATATCCTCAGCTGACCGGCCGGGAGAATCTGCAGGTCGTGGCCGCGATAAAGGGCCTGGATAAAAGCTGCGTCGAGCCAGCTTTGGCGGCAGTCGGCATGCTCGAGGCATGCGATCGCGAAGCAAGGGCTTGCTCGCTCGGTATGAGACAGAGGCTGGCTCTGGCGGCCGCAATGCTCGGCGATCCGGAATTGCTGATATTCGACGAGCCCACGAACGGGCTCGATCCGGAGGGGATGCGCGAGATACGGCAGCTTCTTCTACGCCTATCCCGGGCCGGTCGTACCATCCTCATCTCCACTCATCTCCTTGATGAAGTCGAGAAGATCTGCAGCCACGTCGCCATTCTGCGGTACGGCCGTCTGCAACGCAGCGGGCCCGTGGCGAGCTTCGTCCAAACCAACGTCACCTTCCGACTCTGCGCAGATAATAACGACCAGCTCTTCGAGTTGGTCAAGCAGTACGAATTCGCAAGCAACGTGCGCAAAGTGGACGACGCCGTCCACGCGAATTTGCTCGATGAGGCGCCAGCAAGCCTCAATCGATACCTGGCCGATCGGGGAATATACCTCAATGAGCTCTACCGGCAGCAGCCAACCCTGGAGGAGGCTGTGCTCGCAGTCATGGAAACAACCGGGAGGGAAGAAACCTGATGGCCAAGGTCCTCCGGCTCGAGTGGTTCAGGCTGCGGAAACGCCTTGCGACCTGGGTTGTGTACGTGACATTCCTGACACTCACGGCGTTCCTCTTTGGCGTATCCTTTTACAGCAGGCAACCGCATCATCATGGCCCTTATTTGGGTTTTCCCAATGCGTGGGAGATTGTCCTCACTGTCGGCGCGCCGGTTGCAAGCATCTTCGGCGCCGTCCTGGTGGCATTGACCGTCTCCAGTGAATTCGAGTGGAAAACGACTCGCCAGAACATCATTGACGGCCTATCGAAGCAGGATTGGTTCCTGGGAAAGCTTGCGCTCATACCTGCTGTCTGTGTGGCGTTGTACGGAACCCAAGTGATTTTTGGCACTGTTTGGGCCTACCTCGATACATACCCGCCTCATAGACTGTTTTACTATCCCGCCGCAACATACGTGACTGCCGCACTCGGCGTATTGCTCGGAATGTTCTGGTACTCCGCCGTCGCACTCCTCATTTCAGTCATGGTGCGCAGCTCGGGCGCGGCGATCGGCCTGACCCTGATCTACCAGGTGTTTGACAACATAGTAGCCGGGACGTTACGCGGTTATCATTTCGATCATATTGCAGCGTGGTTGCCATTTCAGGTGCACAACTCTCTGCTGCAGTTCAATCAGTATTGGCCACAACCCTCGCCAACGCTGGAGGATCACTGGGCCACCGGCGATCTTCTGCTGGCAGGAGTTCTCTGGGCCACTCTCTTTACGGTTGCGGCCCGTTCGATCTACCAGCGGCCCCGGCCGCGGTCAAGATCGAGGGCGAATCCGCGAGGACGGGCTAGGTTGTCACCGCGCGCCGCTGCGTAGCCGCACAGAGGTCACGGCGGAAACTTCAACTGCCGCTCGATCGCCTGGAAGCGCGGCTCCTGGCGCAACGGATTCAGTAGCGGATCGGCCCTCAGCGCGACCAACCCCGAGTCACGCACGCGCATCGCCGCATCGAGCCGTTCGAGCGCCCTGTTGTGATCTCCCCACTACGCGTAGATCTCGGCGCACTGGTAGGCAGCGTCATCGCCGTAGGTCGTCTCGATCTTCGTAAGCTCGGCTTGCGCATCGGCGTGCCGCCCTAGCTTGTTATAAACCATCGCCAGGCACACCTGACTTTGAGAGTTGTCACGGTGGGACTCACAGGCGGTAAGCGCACTCCGAAGGTCACCGGTCTCATAGAAGGCCAATCCGAGCGCTCCGTACCCAGGCACGTAGTTGGGATCGACGCTGATGGATTCCGCAAAGACCGTGGCCGCTTGCTGGTATCGCTGGGCACCAAAGAGGGCGGAGCCCAGACCCTGGTAAGTGAGGTAATCGAGCGGGTCCAAAGCGACCGCACGGCGCGCTTCCGCAATTCCCTCATCGAAGCGCCCCATGTAGGCCGTAAATCCACCGCTCATCCCAAGTATCTGCGCATTGCCCGGCGCGAGAGCCAGCGCCCGCGCGAATTCTGCATTCGCCTGCACGAAATCAAGGGCGGCGATCGACATGAATGCAAGTGCCCGATGCGCCTCGGCCAGGTCGGGGGCGAGCGCGACAGCATGGCGCGCGTCCGCTTCGGCCTCCTTGAAGCCCTCGCGAACCGCGGCCCCGGTCGCGGCACGTCCCGCGTACTCAGCGCGCGCGAGCGACCGGTCCGCAAATGCAAGCGCGTAGTTCGGATCCAGATGGATCGCCTCCGTGTACTCGGCGATCGCGGTGGGCAACTCCTTTTCCTGATGCACCGAGTGAAACGCACTGGACGCCCGCAGGTAAGCATCGAAAGCCGCGGGGTTGCGGGTGCCGCCCAGCTCGATCTTTGCCGAAACATCGCCGAGGAGCGTGACTTTGAGGGCGTCGGCGACCGCGGTTGCGATCTCGGTTTGCAGCTTCAGCACGTCCCCCAGGTCCCGGTCATAACTCTGCGACCAAACCTCGAATCCGGTGACCGCGTTCATCAGCTGAGCGGTGACGCGGATCGTATGGCCGGAGCGGCGGACGCTCCCCTCGAGGATGGCACCGACGTTGAGTTTGCGGGCAATCGTGGCAACGTCGGTGTCCTTGCCCTCGAAGGAGAATGCCGATGTCCGACCGGAGACCTGCAGCCCATCGATCTCGGTGAGTGAATTGAGAACCTCTGCGGTAAGCCCCTCGGAAAAGTATTGCTGATCCTTGTCGCCGCTCAGGTTGACGAACGGCAGCACCGCGACCGAGTGCGGCGGTGGAGTGAATGCAGGCGGCGCAGCCTTGACGGCAATGTTCGCTGCTGACAGCGAAGCCTTCGGGGTCCAGGGTCTGTCGATGGCCAGGTAGATCGCAGCCCCCAGGGCCACAGCGGCGGCAATGATCGGCAGACTGCCCCTGGCCCACGCTGCCTGGGCGAACGGCTTCTTCGGAGCGCCGGCTGCCAGAGGACTCAGCGCCTCGTGATGCGCAGCCGGAGCAAGGCTGACCGGCATCAGGAGTCGCGCAACGTGCTCGACAAAGGCCGGCGGAGTCTCGCCCCTGGGTAGTCGCGTCCACTGCACGTCGCGGAAGTGATCGGGAACCTGCTCATCGTCGTCGCGTGTCTCGTCAATGACCACCGGCAGCAGGAATGCCCGGTTGGCCGACATCAGATGCGACCGATCAACTGCGAGTTTCCACTCGAGGCGGAAATACCCCTCGTCGCGCTCGTGGGTGTTGCTGGAGATGACCGGGATGAAAAGCGCGCAACTCTTGATCTGCCGGCGGATGGAGTGGTCCCAGGCATCCCCGCCGCGCAGCTCGCTCTGGTCGAACCAGACCTCGATGCCGGCGGCGCGCAAGGCCTCACAAATCGTTTTCGCCGCCTGCGCATCCTGTGAGGCGTAGCTCAGAAACACAGCATGCGTCGATTCGGCCACAGGGCGGCAGCGTAATCGTCACCGCAGCTCGTTGTCGAAAAATATCAGCGAGGCGGCGGCGTTCCCGACGCGCTGACTGAACGACGCGCCTATATTGCCGTGTCCCGCGGCACGCCGGGTGAGCAGCAGCACCGGCAGATCGGACGTGGTCGCTGCCTGCAGCGCGGCCGCGAACTTGCGCGACTGCCACGGCGCTACCCGGGCATCGTTCTCGCCGGTCTCCAGCAGTACGGCCGGATATCCGGTCTGCGGACGCACGTTGTAGTACGGCGAATAGGCGTACAGAGCGCGGAAATCCGCGGCATCGGCGACGGTTCCGTATTCGGCCTCGTTGTATCTGCCGTTCGGCCACAGCTGGTGGCGAAGCGTGTCGTAGATTCCGACGAAGCTCACGACGGCTCGGTAGAGCTGCGGGTGCTGTATCAGCTCCGCACCCATCAGCAGTCCGCCGTTGCTGCCGCCCATGATTCCGAGGTGCCGCGGAGAGGTCCAGCCTGCCGACACCAACGCCTGCGCCGCGGCGGCGAAATCGTCGAACACGTTCTGCTTGGCCGTGAGCCGCCCTTGGCGATGCCACGTCTCGCCGAACTCATCGCCGCCACGGATATTCGCCTCGGCGTATATGCCGCCGCGCTCGAGCCACGCGAGCTCGGTGCCCACGAAGTGAGGCACCACGGGTATTTCGTAACCGCCGTATGAGCTCAGTATCGCCGGGTTGCCGGCTCCCTTCGCCGTCGACGCCAGCGCGAGTACCGTCACGGGAATGTGGGTGCCGTCCTTCGAAATCGCGGTGATCCTGTAGGTTCGAATGTTGGCATAGTCCGCATCGGGCGGCCGCACCGCGAAGACGGTCCGCGCCGAACCCGACGTCGCGTCGTAGAGCGCCCAGCTGCTCGGGATGGTCCAGCCGGAGTAGGCGACGATCGCTTGCGACGAGCCGGCTCCGGACGCGATCGCGTCGATGCCGATGCCCGTCTGCGGCAGCGGAACGCGGCGCACGAAGTGCCCGTCGCTCGCATATTGGTCGACACGCCAATCCGGTCCCCATAGCTTGGTCACCAGGAATCCGCCCTGGATGGGCGAGACGCCCGCCATCACCCAGTCCTTCTGCTCCGCAACCAGCGTGGCCGCCTTGCCGTCGGGGCCAACCGCGACGATGTGCCCATGGTCGCTCTTGTCGAACGAGATCAGCAGCAGCCGATTGCCGTCGTATGCCCCGGCAGTCACGGCCTCCGCCGGCCCGAAGAGCGGCCGCCACTGGTCGTGACTGCGCAGATACACCCGAAACGGAGTGGCATCGCCGAACTGAACCAGCGCCGCCGCCTGCTTGGCGTCGGGCGAAGTGACGAGCTCGTACTCACCGATGGGCGACAGGCCTTGCCCAAACTCGGGCCGATCGCTCGACTGCGCGCTCCCGAGAGCATGGTGATAGAGCGAAGCCCCAAAGGGCGAGCCGTGCGGCAACCGTGCGTAGGTGAATCCCCGCTCATTCGCGTCCCAGGCGACGGCCGCATTAGTGGTCCCGCCGCCCGCATCGGCGAGCGCATCCGGCAGGGCTTTGCCCGTGGCGCTCACCACATGAATCGTGGTCGCTTCGCTTCCGTTGGCTGACGTGCCATACGCGACGTAGCGTCCCGAGGGTGAGGGCCAAACCTCCGCAATGGCCACGTGCCCCCCTGAAGGATTGGTGTCGACGAGCACTCTCTGCGGTCCGTCGGGCCAGGCTTGCGCGACCAGCACCGGCTGTGCCTGCGGCGGCGTTTCACGCATGAAAAACAAGGTCCCGTGGACCAGCTGCGGCGCGTATTGCTCCGTGCTCGTGGTTGAAAGCTGGCGCACCCGGTCGGTGATTGCCCTGGAGTCCTTGAATTGGCCCATCACGCTGTCCGCATACGCGTTCTGCGCGCCGATCCACGCCTCCACCTTCGGGCCGCGGGCATCTTCGAGCCATCGGTATGGATCACGAACAGTGACGCCGTGCATCATGGTAACGACGTCACGGCGGGGCGTTGGCGGCGGTGCGGCCGCGGCGTTGGAGGCGAGAAGGACTGCCGAAATGGAAGCGCAGCAGCAGGCAAAGCTACGGCGGAAAGATGTCGGCATGGTTTGATGACTCTCGCGGCGGAAGGGAGCGCACTCACTCAACTCGTCGAATCATACAGCAGCAGGAAGCCGGGCCGCGCGGGCATCCGCCGCTCGTGCCGCTCGTCATGTCGCGGCTGCTCGCCGCAGCCTGTATAAGATATGCGGGCGCAGCGGATGGCCCGGCGGCAGGCGCGGATGATCGAAATCATCGTCCACGGAATGTGTCATTCCGAGTTGCTCCATCACGCGCCTGGAGCGCCAGTTCGCGGGCACCGTGAAGGCGACGATCTCCCCGAGCCCGAGGCGCCGAAATCCGTAGTCGGCCGCCGCGCGCGCCGCCTCGGTCGCATACCCGTGTCCCCAGTGCTCGCGGGCGAGCCGCCAGCCGATCTCCACGCAAGGGGTGAAATGCGCCTCGAAGGTCGGCATTGAAAGCCCGACGAAGCCGACGAAATCCGCAACACCGGTCGCCTCGACGGCCCAGAACCCGAAGCCATGCTGCTGGAATTGATCGGCGATCGCCGCCGCCTGACGGTCGCTCTCCTGCGCAGTCAGCACCTTGGGGAAATGCTCCATGACCCGCGGATCCGCATTCAACGCGGCGAACTGCGGCAGATCCTCGGGCCACCAGGCTCGCAGGCGCAGCCGTGCCGTCATCAGGCCGATCGGTGCGCGATGACCCGTGTCGGCGCTCACACTCGCAGGCCAATGGCGCGCATCAGCTCGAGCCCGTTGCTCTTGGTTACGATGCCTTCCCGCAGCTTGTAATCGAAGCGCATACGCCCATCCTCCATATGATCCTCGAAGTGCATGTTGCGTAACACACCATCACCCAGCCCGCCGAGCTCCGTCAACGCCAGATCGTGGGTCGTCGTGAGCCCGATTGCGCCTTGCGCGACCAGGGCACCGAGGATTCCCTGCGCGCCGACACGCCGGTCGTTGGAATTCGTGCCCTGCAGCATCTCATCGATCAGGAAGAGGAGCGCAGGCTCGCCGCCGCAGAGATCCTTGAGCTGGCGCAACCGGGTGATCTCCGCGTAAAAACGCGAGCTGCCTTCGCGCAGCGAATCGTTGATGCGGATGCTGGCGCCGACCTGCAGCGGTGTCAGCTCGAAAGCCTGCGCTCGTACCGGCGCGCCGGCCATCGCCAGGACCACGTTGAGGCCGACGGACCGCAGCAGGGTACTCTTGCCGGACATGTTGGAGCCGCTGATCAGCCAAACCCGCGCCGCGTCCGCAATGCTCACCTCGTTGCGGATGCACTCTGAGCGCGCAATCAGCGGATGGCCGATCGCCTGGGCACGCAGCTGCGCCCGGCCCGCCACAAACGTCGGGAAAGGATCCTGCGGATGCTCGAAGCTGTACTGCGCAAGCGACGCGAGCGCTTCAAAACGGCCGGTCACCTCCAGCCAGCCGCGGATCGACATGCCGTATGCACGCCGCCAGCGCTGCGCGGCGAGCGCCACATGCAGCGTGTACAGCAGTGGTACCTGGAGCCAGCCAACCATGAGGTTGTTGCGCTGCTCAGACAGCATGACGAGCGTGGCGAGACGGCTGATCCGGGCGGATGCGCGGATTGCACCCGAGGAGAGCCCATCGGCCAGCGCCCGCAGCGGCGGCGAGTCGAACTTTTCCCGCTCGATCTCAGCGAGCAAGGCGGTAAAGATCTTCAGACCTTCGAAGTCGAAGGCGCGCTCCGCGGGCATGAGGATCTGCCGCAAGGGCTCCCTGAGCCGGTACAGCGTGATCGCTTCGAGAGTCAAAACCAGCAGCACCGGCGCCCAGATGCCGGCCAGCGTGCCGACGAGCAACGCTGCGCCGAGCAACGCGGGCAAGAGGTATGCGGCCCAGCGGATCCACGCCTCGCCGAGCGCGGCAGGCGCCTGTGCCCAGGCGAGCAGACCTTGCGGGTGGAGGATGGGTTCGCTGTCGCTGCCCGCAACGGCGATGCGCTCGCGCAGGTCCAGCCGCTCGCGCAGATCGAGAATCGCGGCCTGCCGCTCACGGATTTCCGCTACGGCCGCCGGCGCCAGCAGCCAGCGCGCCAGGGTCTCCTCGCCCATGCGCGTGCGCGCCGCGCAGAGCAGCTCGAACAGGTTTCCTTCACCGAACAGATCCAGGTCGGCGCTGTATACGTGATGGGGGTCGCCGAACCGCTCTCCCCGGTTGCCGCCGCCGGCCCAGCGATCGTCCACGCGTGCCATTCCGCGTCGATAGAACTCCGCCGCGCGGCTGACGCATGAGTTGCGGCGGCGAAGAACGGCGTGGTACGCAACCGCGCAGGTAAAGGCGACTACCGGCGCAAGCACCCAGAGCGGTGCCAACCAGTGCTCGCCCCAGGCCGACCAGGCCAGCAGCAGAAAGGCCGCCCCGAGCGCCAGGCGCGCGGCGCTCACGCGCTGCTGCACGGCTTGCAGGCGGCGCATCTGCGCCTCTCTTGCGGCAAGTCGACTCGCGTACTCTGCGCCCGGCAGCATCCCTGCATTGTACCGCCGCTTCACAAGCGGCCGTCAGCCGCTCATCATGGCGGGCGGCGCGCGCTCGGGCGCAAACGACTGGCGGCAAGAAAACTCATGCGGCACTTTGGCGGCGCAGGCCTGCTCGCCCTGCTCCTCGGACTCCTCGCTCCGGTACCATCCTTTGCGGCGCATTGGATCGATATCGGCACGAGCGGTGACAGCGCCGACAGGGTCATGATGGACACCGATTCGGTGCGGCAGGTGGCCGCATTCACCCTCGTCGACATCCTGACGGTGTATGCCACGCCGCGGATGAATTCGCACGACATAGCCATGGATCGATTCATGCAAAGGACCGCCTTCGATTGCGCGAAGCACACGTTCGTCGCCGTGAAGACCATCGGTTACTTGCAGGGAAAGCGCGTCGGCACGAGCCACGCGACGGTCGATTGGAAGGACGAAACGGTGCCGATACCCAACGATCCGATATCCACCCGCATTTACGCGGCGGTGTGCAAACCGGCGCTGCAGCACTGAGGATCGGCCTAGGGGGCCGCCCGGCGATGCTCGACATATAGCATCAGCCGGTGATTCCTGCGTAGGGCAGCCGTGGCCAGCTCCGCCAGCGAGCGCAGTATCTTTTCGCGATGCTGCGCCTTCCCTTCGCATGGCTCGCGGAGAGCATCCAGGCTCGCGGCTGGGCGCAGCAGGCGATGCCAGTGCGCGGCAATCTCCTGGATGCGCGCCTCCGTCAACTCGGCCAGGCGCTCACAGAAGTCCTGCGATACCGCATACAGATGGCGCGCCACCGGGCCGCGATGGTCGAGCGGGCGATCGGGCATCAGCAGCGAGAGCCCGGTTTGCCAGGCGCCCCGCAAAGGATCGCCGCGCAGGATGATCTCCAGGTCCAGCAGCATGTCCAGGCCGGGAACGATGCACCATTCCTCCGAGAAACGCGGAATACCCGGGCGGGCGTTGTAGAGCGCGTGTTTGGTGGTCTCCGGGTCGCCAACGAATGCCGCCGAGAACCGCTTGATCCGTTCGCTGGTCATTACAGAGCGGCCAACGCCAGGGCACAGGGCACGGACACTTTCAGCGACAACAGCTCGTCGGCGCGCGTACGCCCGATATTGACCGCGGCTATCGGCTTGCCCGCCTGCGCCGCGGCCTGCACGAACCTGTAGCCGGAATACACCATCAGTGAGGAGCCGACCACGAGCACGGCGTCGGCCTGCTCCAGCTGCTGCATCGCCGCATCGACCCGGGAACGGGGAACGCTCTCGCCGAAGAAGACCACGTCCGGCTTCAACACACCGCCGCATCGTGTGCACGCGGGAACCACGAATCCATCGCAGGGCAACTGTTCGAGATCTGCGTCGCCATCGGGCGCCGGCCGCCCCTGCAGACTGCTCCACGCCGAATTGTGCCGCAGCAGCTCGGCCTGCAGCTCCTCGCGCGAGACCAGAGCGTCGCAGTCGAGGCAGCGGACGCGATCCAGCCGTCCGTGCAGATCCATGACATTCATGCTGCCGGCGGCCTGATGCAGGCCGTCGACGTTCTGGGTAACCAGCAGTCCCAGCCGTCCCTGCTGCTCGAGGCGTGCCAGGGCGGCATGCGCCCCGTTGGGTCCCGCCCGACGGAAGCGCTGCCAGCCGACCAAGCTGCGTGCCCAATAGCGTTGCCGCGCCGGCTCGCTACCCACGAATGATTGTAAGTTGATCGGTGGCGAGCGCTTCCAGCCGCCGCTCGCATCGCGATAATCGGGGATCCCCGAATCCGTACTGCAGCCCGCCCCGGTCAGGACGAACAGCCGGCGGTGACGGCCGAGAAAATCGCGCAGCGCGTGCATCTCCATGTTTGGTGCATTTTACGCCAAACCATGGCCGGCGTCCCGCGGCGGTATACTCCGCGCCATCCACGACGAAAGCGGAGATGCGGTGGAATCCAAACGTGTGGCTTTGATCACGGGCGCGGCGCAAGGTATCGGGCGTTGCATTGCCCAGACCCTGGGCGCGCGCGGATATGCGCTCGCGCTGAACGACTTACGGGCGCCGACGGATACGCTGGCCGCAGTGCGCGGCGCGAGCGGTGAGGCCATCGAAATCATCGGCGACATCGCCGACGAGCGGCTGATCGGCACGGGAGTCGGACAGATCATGTCGCGCTGGGGACGATTGGACGTGCTCGTCAACAACGCGGGAGTGAGCTGCATCCGGCGCGCCGAGGAAACCTCCACCGAGCAGTTCCGCCGGGTTCTCGAGATCAATCTGCTCGGCGCTTTCATCGCCGCGCGCGCGGCCGGTACGGTCATGCTCGCCCAGCGTTGCGGCAGCATCATCAATATCGCATCGATCGCGGGCCTGGTCGGCATCGGCGACCGGGTCGCCTACAACGCCTCCAAGCACGGGCTCATCGGCATGACTCGCACGCTGGCAGCCGAGTGGGGCGGCCAAGGTGTGCGCTGTAACGCCGTCTGCCCCGGTTGGGTGAAAACCGAGATGGACGCGACCGACCAGGCCAGCGGCAGCTATACCGATGCGGATATCACCGAGCGGGTCCCGATGGGTCGCTTCGCCTCGCCGGAGGATATTGCCAACGCCGTGAGCTTTCTGGCGGACCCGGCCGCGAGCGGCTTCATCAACGGTCAGGCCATCGCCGTCGACGGCGGCTGGACGGCCGATGGCTCCTGGCAGAGCCTGCGCCTGCAGCACCGCTGAGTGTTGCAGCTCATTTTGCTAGCCTGCAAGTAGGGCTTGCGGAAACTCCGCGAGCAGCCTCGCGTAATCTTCTACCGGGGGAAACTCCGCATAACTGTGTACGGCCGGTGTCGTTACCCACGACAGCTTCGTGCTGACCCACGTCTCGAGGAAAGGCGAGAACCAGGACACATCATCGAGCAGGGTCGCTCGCACATTGACGAACTCCGGCAGGAAGCGTGTGACGATCTCCGGCGGCCGGGTGAACATCCAGCTCATGCACCATGGGCAGAAGAAATGCCGCAGCAGCGGATCGCGCAGGCCACCGGGCACGGGTTCGCCGCGCGTGATCTCGAAGCCGCCCGTGGGGATGGCCGCGCTCAGCGAGTAAGCGCTGGCGCTCATCCTCTGACAACCCCTGCAGTGGCAGGCCATCGTCAGGATGGGCGGCGCACTGATGCGCAACCGGATGTCACCGCAGCGGCACTGTCCCGCCAGCGGAAGTGTCAGCTTGCCGATCACGGCCTGCCTTACGCGACCCGCGCAACGTCGATCTTACGGATATCGTCGATGCCGTAGCGCAGCATTGCGAAGCGCTCCAGCCCATAACCTACGCCCATCGCCGTGTGCCGTGCCGGATCAGCGCCCAGATGAGCCACGATCCGCTCGGTGAACACACCCCAGGCAAGTACCTCGAGCCACTCGCCGCTCTCCTCCACCTCGAGCTCCCACGCGCGCGAGCACATCGGGTATTGGACCGGCACGATCTTCACCGCCCGGCCGGGCAGCGCCCGATCCACCGACTCCAGCACGCGGCCCATCAAGCGCCATTGATCGACCTTGGCGCGCTCATCGAGCCAGAGCACTTCGAGCTGGTGGAACGCTTCCAGGTGTTTGGCATCTGCCTCGCAGACGCGATAGGTCTTGCCGGAGGACCACACCCGAATCGGTTGC
Source organism: Steroidobacteraceae bacterium (assembly GCA_050738635.1). Taxonomy (GTDB): domain Bacteria; phylum Pseudomonadota; class Gammaproteobacteria; order Steroidobacterales; family Steroidobacteraceae; genus 13-2-20CM-66-19. The sequence continues at coordinate 12,075 of JBOIAB010000256.1, read as the reverse complement.
CCTGCATAACGAACGGTGAGTAACAGGGGCAGCGTCAAGTCGTACCGCAGGATCCTGTTTGCATCAACGTGGTGCAGCTCGGACGGCTTGACGTACATCGCGTCTTTCGCGATGGCGTCCGCTACATCCACGATCTCCGGCAGCGGCTGCTCGGTGAATTCCGGGTACGTCGCACGCAGTTGCTGCAGCATGCGGCCCACCGGATTCTCGGGGATGTCGGTCAGCCGTGGGCTGGCGAGCAGCTCGACGAGCTTGGCGGGCAGGTGGCCCGCAGTCGCCGCCGGATCCACGCCGCGTTCTTTGGCCATTGCGATCTCCTCAGCTTCGATGTACTGGCGCAGCCGCTCGCGGATCCGTTGCAGGCGCTTGCGCATGGTTGTCTCGGTCATCCCGGCGGCCTGCGCGAGGCGCGCCAGCGGCCAGCCGCCGTGATAGCGCCTGTCGCAGATCCGACGCTCCTCGGCGCTCAAAGTGAGCAGGGCCGCCGCCAGCCGGTGTCGCTGCCCATCGGACCAATGTCTCTCCGTCTCGTCCAGCACCGGCACGTTGAGGACATCGTCCAGGCTGAGCAGCGCGAGCCGGCGCGCGCGGCGGGCATTCAGCGCAGCCGTGATGACGATCCGGCGGAGCCATCCCGGGAAGGCAGCCGGATCTTCCAGGTCCGCAAGCCTGCCGTAGGCGCGCAGATAAGCTTCCTGAACCGCGTCCTCGGCGCCGGCAGGATCGCGCAGGACACTCACGGCGACAGCCAGCGCCATCGCCTGGGTCGCCTGCACGAGGCTGCCATATGCCTCCACGTCACCGCCGCGAGCGGCCGTGACGAGGGCACTGAGGCGATCGGCTTCTGCAGTCCTGGTCATAGTCTTCTGAAAGACACGTCATTCCCCGAAACGTGACACACCGAGCAGGACCCGGAGGATCATACTTCGGCGCCGGTAGCCAATGCAGCCGGGCCGGTAGCCGACGCAGTGCTATCATGTCCGTCAGCTACGTCAGGTCGTAGTAAGAGGCATCACATGCACGAGCCCCCTCATCACTTCACGCGCGCCGGATCGATCGCCATGGCGGGCATACTGCTGCTTCTCAGCGGCTGCGGCATCAATAACATCCCGACGCAGAAGCAGCAGGTGAATGCCGCCTGGAGCCAGGTATTGAACGAATACCAGCGGCGCACCGACCTCATTCCGAACCTGGTAGCGACCGTCAAGGGGTATGCCGCCCATGAGGCAAGCGTCCTCGAGGCGGTCACCGAGGCTCGCGCCAAGGTCACGCAGACGAACATTCCGTCGGACATCCTCACCAACCCAAAGGCGTTCCGGGCCTTCGAGCAGAACCAGGCAACCCTGGGAGGCGCGCTGTCGCGCCTGATGGTGGTCACGGAGAATTATCCCAACCTCAAGGCGGACCAGAATTTCCTCACCTTGCAGGCGCAATTGGAGGGGACCGAGAACCGGATCGCCGTCGCACGCCGCGACTACATCCTCGCCGTGCAGCAGTACGACACGGAGCTCACCACCATCCCGGGCCGCTGGTACCGCTCGCTCTTCTACAGCAGTAGCCAGCCCATCCAGAACTTCAACATCTCGGAGCAGGCGCAGCAGGCCCCGCAGGTGAAGTTCTAGCGGCAAGTTGCCCGCCGTGAGCGCAAGGCTGAGGGAATCCGCGCCCCGGTGGCGACGCTGGCTGCTCGCCTCATTGCTCGTGATCGCGGCAATCCCGGCATTCGCAGCACAGAACCCGCTCGATGCCGGCATGCCGCCCTTTCCCGCGCTCACCTGCCCGGTGGTCGACGATGCTCACCTGCTGCCCGCGGACACGTTCGAGCAGCTGTCGCGGAAGCTTTTGAGCTACTCGCAGGCGAACGGCACGCAGGTGGTGGTAGCCACGCTTCCAACCCTCAACGGCTATCCCATCGACTACTACGCTTACCAGCTCCTGCGTCACTGGGGTATCGGCCAGAAAGACAAGAACAACGGCGTGTTGCTCATCGTCGATGCCGGTGAGAAGCAGATGCGCATCGAGGTGGGCTATGGCCTCGAAGGCACGCTGACGGACGCCCAGAGCATCCTGATCATCCACAACCTGATGGCGCCGCGCCTCCGTCAGGGCGACTTCGCGGGCGGGATCACCGCCGGGACCGACGCGATCCTCGCTGTGCTCGGCGGCAAACAGCTCGCAGTCCAGCAACAACAGGTCCGGGAGCGCAACGGCACCGGCTTCCTCATGTTTCTCATCGTCGTGTTCGTCCTGTTGCCGCTGCTGCGGGCCATGCTCGGCCGCGGACGGGGCGGCTCCGGGTCCATGGGGGGCGGCTGGCTGGGCTGGCTCCTCCTCGGCATGCTGAGCGGCGGGGGCGGCGGCCGCGGTGGCGGCTGGGGCGGAGGGGGTTTCGGTGGCGGCGGCGGTTTTGGCGGCTTCTCCGGCGGCGGCGGCTCCTCCGGGGGCGGCGGTGCCTCGGGAGGCTGGTAAGTCATGGTCCGCTTCTCCGCCGACGCCAAGGCCCGGATCACGGCGGCGATTCATGCCGCGGAAAAGAGCACGAGCGGCGAGTTCGTCGCCGTCGTCGCGCGCGCCAGCGACCACTACGTTCTCGTGCCCCTGCTCTGGTCGGCGATCCTCGCGCTCCTCTTTCCGGGCGCCTGCCTGCTCGGCGGGTTATCGATGCTCTGGGCGCACATCTACCAGATCCAACTGCTCATTTTCATCGTGCTGGCCATCGTGCTCCTCTCCGTGCCGGGCGTGCACCTGATGCTCATTCCGCGACATGTGAAGCACGCCCACGCCAACCGGCTGGCGCAGGCACAGTTCTACATTCAAGGGGTGCAGCTCACGACGCACCACTCCGGTGTGCTCTTCTTCGTCTCGCTTGCGGAGCGCTACGTCGAGATCGTGGCCGACAAGGGAATCCATGAGCGGCTCGGCGAGGAGCACTGGCGAGGCATCATCGATGCCTTCGTAACCCAGGTGAGCCGGGGTCGCGTGGTGGATGGCTTCGTGGATGCGATCAGCGCCTGCGGAGCCGCGATGGCGGAGCACTATCCGCCGGATTCCAACGACACCACTCAGCTGTCCGACGGGCTGATCGAGCTGTAGCAGGCGGAAAGTCGGCTAGCCGACGACCTTCGCCACCGCCTGCGCGAAGTACTCGATGTTATCCATCCGCAATCCGGCGATGTTGATCCGGCTGTCGTCCATCATGTAGACGTGGTGCCGCTCGCGCAGCTCGCGCACCGCTTCGCTGTCGACGCCCAGGTAGGAGAACATCCCGCGCTGGCGCGCGATGTAGCCGAAGTCCTTGCGCGGGCAGGCAGCGGCGAGCCGCTGCAGCGCCGCGGCGCGCAGCCCCTGGATCCTGAGGCGCATCGCCTCGACCTCGCTCTCCCAGGATTTGCGTAGCCGCTCTTCAGTGAGGATGGCGTGCGCGATTGCCGCGCCGTGGTCCGGGGGCATGGAGTAGAGACCACGGGCGATCCGCATTAGCTGGCTGATCGCGGCCTCGGCCGCGGTTGGCGTCGCGCTGAGCACGTGCAGCGCCCCGGTGCGCTCGCGGTAGAGCCCGAAATTCTTCGAGCACGAGACCGCAACCAGCACCTCGGGCAGCTCCGCGCAGAAGAGCCGCGGCCCGTAGGCGTCCTCGGCCACTCCCCTGCCGAGACCCTGATAGGCCATGTCGATGAAAGGCAGCAGCGAGCGGCGGCGCACCAGCACCAACAGCTCGCGCCACTGCTCATCCTCCAGATCGGCGCCCGTCGGATTGTGACAAGAGGCGTGCAGCAGTACCACGGACCGCGGTGGCAAGCGGTCGAGGGCTGCCAGCATCGCATCGAAGGCCACACCGCCCGTGGCGGAGTCGAAATACGGGTAACTCTCGAGCTTCAGCCCGCAGTTGGAGAGGAGAGGCACGTGATTGGCCCAAGTGGGCGTACTGACGTGCACCACGGCGTCAGACGCGGCGGCACGGATGAGCTCCGCGCCCAGTCGCAGCGCACCGCAACCGCCCGGCGCCTGAATCGTTCGCAGGCGGCCCGATCCCAGCGCCGCGTGCCCCCGCCCCAACACCAGTCGCTCCATGGCCTGGTTGAAGCCGGCATTGCCGACGGCGGCAACATAAGTCTTGGTCGTCTGCTTCGCGAGCAGCTCCTGCTCCGCGGCACGGACCGCCGCCAGTACCGGCGTTTCTCCCGCATCGTCGCGATAAACGCCAACGCCCAGGTCCACCTTGTGCGGATCCGAATCGGCGCGAAAGGCGGCCATGACGCCGAGAATGGGGTCCGGCGGCAGCCGGTCGAGATGCTCGAGCACAGGTTCTCCTTGCCGCGGGATTGCGGCAGAGGTCGATTTTACCCCTCCGTCAGGGGCGTAGGGTGGGGTGCGGCTCGGCCAGGGCCGCGAGCAGCATCTCGACCAGCTCGCTGTCCCAAATCAGCTGCTCCGGATCGGTCACGGCGACGTCCGGCACCATGAGGCTGGCGAGGATCAGCTCACAGGCACTGTCGGAATTGCGCCGGGCGAGGGAGCCGTCGCGCCTCCCCTGCTCCAGCAGCCGCTTGAGCCGCGTGCGCACCATCATGTCGCGCTCGTGGAGTCGGCGCTGCAGCGCCTCGGGCAAGTTGCGCCCGCGGCGGAACGACAGCAGGGTGCCTAGCTCGCGCCGCGCCTCGAGTGCCGCGACGAGAAAGGCCGCGAGCTTGTCGAGCGCATTGCCCGGAGCGGTCTCGGCGCGCAGCAGGCTGTCGGTGAGCGCTTGTGCCGTCTGCGCGTAGCACTGATCGATGAGATCGAAGGGATCCTCGAGCCATTCCGGCGCGACGCTGAAGGGCTCACCGCCGGCCTCGACGGCGATGGCGGGCCAGGAAATGCGGTGATTGCCCCGAGAGGCGATGAGTCGCGTCGCCGCAGCGACGACTGCGGCGCGAGGCAGACGGCGCCCCGGAACCCTGCCAGCCACGGCCGGCACAGGCCCGGCCTCCTCGTTGCAAGCCGGCCGGGAAACGATCTTGGCGAAGTCGCACGTGCTCATCGAGCCCTCCTGGCAGACTCAAAGCAACGCCCATGCCAGCGGCCCGACGCCTCGCTGCGCGCGATTTCCGCCACGACGATGCGCGATCAGCGCCGGCCTGGTGCAACCGGCGCCGCGCGTGCGCCATGGAGGTGCAAGCGGTGAAATCAGGAAGGCGAAGTCGAGTTCGCGCTCTTCCAGCGCCTGAGCCTCAGCGCATCGCGGGGGCTCAGATAACGCGGCGGCTGCGCCTGCATCGCCAGCGGCACTCGCTCCGGCACGGCGAGTGAGCCGTCCAGCACATCCTTGGCCGGAGCTGACTCCGTGGCGGCGGCGGCGCCGGGGTTGAGACGCGCCTGCAACGCGGCCAGCTCGGCCGGCGGCTCACTCTCCTCCGGGGTCAGCAGAAGGCGGTGCTTGCGCAGCCACAGGCCCACGCCGGTAAAGCTGGTCACCACCGTGAGCGGTACGGCCAACACCATGCCTGCGAGCACCGGCAACAGCCACCAGATGTATCGCGGCGCGAATGCGAGGATCACCGCACCCCAGGCGATACCGATCGCCAGATGCCACTTATGCCGCAGCAGCGCTTCGAGCACGCCGATGCCGCGATCGCCGCGCTCCTGCGTGTGCCAGACGACCGGCTTGCCCAAAAGCGTGGTCACGACGAAGGTCGTATGGAAAAGCATCATCGCGGGCGCCAGCAGAATGCTGAAGAATTGCTCGATCCCGAGACTCACGAACAACCGCGGACCGCCGCCGAAGCCCCGCCGCAATCTGGCGTCCTTCAGCGCCAGCAGTGCACCGAAAAACTTGGGCAGGAAGAGCACCGCCACCGTGATCGACAACAGCGCCACGATCTCTCTATCCCGGTACTGCGGCCATGTTGGAAAGAGCGCGTAAGAGCCTGGCTTGAAGTACTGATAACCATGAATGGCGTCCACGATCACGACGGTGGAGCTCAGGAGCAGCACCAGCAGCCACAGGGGGGAACTGGCGTAGGAGAGCACGCCCGTGATGAGGTGCAGGCGGCTCAGCCAGTGCAACCCGCGCATCGGCAGCAGGCCGAGGTGCTGCAGATTGCCCTGTGCCCAGCGGCGGTCGCGCGCCGCGTAATCGATGATGTTCGACGGCACCTCTTCCCAGCTGCCGCGGTCATCCGGGATCAGCCACACCTGATATCCGGCGCGCCGCATGAAAGCGGCCTCGACGAAATCGTGGCTCAGGAACTCACCGCCGAGGGGTGGCGCTCCCGGCAGCCGTGGCAGGTCACAGAAGTCGGCGAACGGCTTCAGCCGCAGAATCGCATTGTGACCCCAATAGTTGCCCTCCCCGAGTTGCCACCAGGCAAGGCCGCTGGCGAGCATCGGACTCGACAGTCGCGCGGCAAACTGGATCAGGCGGGCAAAGAATGTCTCCCGGCCGGCCGGCAGAGGCAGCGCCTGGATGATGCCGACCTGGGGATGGGCGTCCATGAGCCTGGCGAGCGTGACCAGCGCCTCTCCCGACATGACGCTATCGGCATCGAGCACGATCGCGTAATCGTAGGCGCCGCCCCAGGCACGCACGAAGTCGGCGATATTGCCGGCCTTGCGGCCGAGATTCTCGGCCCGGCGCCGGTAAAAAATGCGTCCGCGGGCATGATGGCGCGAGCTGAGCTCCCGCCAGGCGGCTTCCTCCGCCGCCGCGATCTCCAGCTTGCGGGTATCGGACAGGATGAAGAGGTCGAATGCCGCCTGCTCCGACTGCCGCGCCAGCGAGGACCAGATGACATCGAGGCCGGCCATGACGCGCGCGGTTTCCTCGTTGTAGATCGGCATGATCACGGCGATGCGACCGGTAAGAGGCCGGCCGGCCAGCTCCTGCGGCTTGAGCGCCAACGGATCCCCGCCCCGCAGCCGGACTATGAGTCCGGCGAAAGCCGTCCAGAAGGCGCCCGTGATCCAGACGAAGAGGATATAGAAGAGCACCAGGCCAGCCTTCTTGAGGCCCGTCAGCCCGTTGGCGGCGAGAATATCGCCCATCATCCCGGTCGCCGCCACGGCCGTGAGCAGCGTCAACGCCAGAAACAGCGCCCTGCGCCAGTGCCCGGCGCGGCGCACGCGCCGCTCCCGCTCCACCATTACGCTCCCGACGGTGTCCACTGGTAAGTCCATGTCTCGGTCAAGGCTTCGCCATATAAATCGAGGTAACAACGCAAATCGACCGGCGCGTCACCGGTAGGTTTCACCTGAATCGCCACACGCCAGACACCATTCTCAGGTACCCGCTGAACGGTGATATGAACGATCGAGCCGCCGTCGGCGGACACGTCCGCATGTACCGGCTGCGATGACAAGAGAGAGTCGAGGTCGCCGCCGGCGAAATCAATGAGAACAAGTCGCATGCCTGAGATCGGCGTCGTGCCGTTCAGAACCGGCCCGAAGCGCGTGCCCACCACCTTGCCGCCCGGAGGCCAGCGGCCGCCCGAGTTCAGAAAGGCCGACATCAGATACGAGAAGTGGATCGGCGTGTGCGGCACCACGGGAGCGCTCGGCACCCAGTACGCATCGATATTGTCGTGTATTTCCTCGTCGCTCGGGATCTCGACCAGCTCGATGCCGCCCTTGCCCCAGTCACCCAGCGGCTGGATCCAATAGCTCGGCCGCCGCTCGAACTGCGAGTCCGGATCCTCGTAGTCGGCGAAGTTGCGGTCCCGCTGCATGAGGCCGAAGCCCTTGGGGTTTTCGTCCATATAACGGTTGACCTGAAGCTTTGCCGGGTCATCGAGCGGCCGCCATAGCCACTCACCGGTGCCGGTCTGCATCATCAGGCCATCGCTGTTATGCACCTCCGGCCGCCAGTCGTCAAAGGGTCGGCCTTCCGAGCTCTCGCCGTAGAGGAACATCGAGGTGAGCGGCGCAATACCGAGCTTGTCCACCGCCTGCCGCGGGTAGAGATTCGCCGTGACCTGAACCTGGGTAATGGTGCCCGGGCGCACATCGAACTCGTAGGCGCCGGCCATGCTCGGACTGTCGAGCAAGGCATAAATGGTCATGGTCCGCGCATCCGGCGCCGGCTGCACCACCCAGAAGTCCGTGAAATACGGGAACTCCTCGCCCGCGGTCGCGGCGGTGTCGATAGCGAGTCCACGGGCCGAGACCCCATAGCCCTCGTTGCGCCCCAGGGCGCGAAAGTAGGAAGCGCCGAGAAAGGCGATCGCCTCATCCTTGTAACCGGGCATGTTCAAGGGGTAATGCACGCTCAGGCCCGCGAAGCCGAGGTTGGCGGGCAGCTCGACTCGCGGCACGCCCTGGCCGAACTGGAACATCGTCGGGTTGTAGACCACCGTCCTCACTCCGGAAGGCAGCACTTCGTAAATATTGACGCGGCGGTCGAAATTGAAGCCGCGATGGAAGAACTGCACTTCGAACATCGACTGGCCGTGCCACAGCGCGGCGGCCGGCCGGAATTGGATCTGGCTGTACTGATCATAGTCGAGAGTCGCGAGCGCCCGCGGCAGCGGCGTCGAGCGGATGTGGTACGGCCGCGCGGCCCGCTCCTGCGCATACTTCTGCACCGTTGCGAAACTGAACGCCGGCGGCACCGGCGGCGGTGCCGGGGGCTGCTGCGGTGGAGCCTTGGCCGTCTGAGCGATCGCGGACTGCAGCAAGAGCAGCGCGAAGGCGGCGGCGACCAGCTGCATTCGATGAATCGACAACACCAATGCTCCCCTCAATCGGCCTGCTCGTGCCGCATCCGGCCTTCACGGCACAAACAGAGCCCCTCTGTCGCCATCGAGCGACAGTCCAATGGCTCTGCTCTGGTGGAATCCCGAGGGATTCTGGCAGCGTAACTCATTTGTAGTGTCTGAAAAACATGTCGGACGGAACTGACGCTGAAGGGAAATTATGACATCGCCGGTGGTCGCGGCGCTCGTGGGACCGAAGCCACGCCGAATCGGCAAGCCGACGCACCCAATTGGGAGCGGCTCGCGCCGCCGCGCACCGCCGCGGTGCAAACGCCGGTGAGCCAAGGCTCTGATCCAACGCAATATATTGATTCTTAACGTGAAACTCACTTGGCATGGGGGATGCTTGAGCCATCCGCCAAAAGACATCCTCGGACAGAAAGAGACTCCCCATGCAGAAGCCTTTGTTGCAGCGAATCCACATCGCACTGGTCGCCGTTGCCGGCGCGGTGCCGGCCGCCGCGCTGGCGGCCGGCACCGCGGTCTCGACGCTGTCGCAGCTCCTGGCCAACTCCGGCATCACGGAGTCGGGCTACGTGGCGGCCTCCTATTACGACTCCTCGGGCTATAACACTTACCATCAGTTCGACACGTCGCACGACACGTTCCAGCTCGACGAGGCGGGATTGCAGCTCGCCTATCAGCCGAAGTCCGGCTTCGGCGCCGTGGTGGACGTGATCGCCGGCGAGGACCCGAAGATCGTCGATGCCGCCGACAGCGCCGGCGCCAGTGCCAACTCGTTCGACATCCTGCAGGGCTATGTGCAGTACGTGGGTGGCCCCCTGACCGTGCAGGCGGGCAAGTTCACCACGCTCGCGGGCGCCGAGGTCATCGCACCGACCGGCAATACGAATTTCTCGCGCTCGCTGCTCTTCTTCGCGGAACCTCTGACGCATACCGGACTACGCGCGACCTACGCGATCACCAGCACCGTGAGCGTGATCGCGGGGGTCAACAACGGCTGGAACTACACCAAGATCGACTATGGCTCGAAGACCGGCGAGCTCGGCGTCGCCTTCAACCCCAACAAGTATTTCTCGCTCACCGCGCAGATGTACGCGGGCAAGGACCCAATTTACGGCGCGGAGCGGACGTTCTTCGACACCGTAGCAACGTTCAACGCGACCTCGGCTCTCTCATTCGTGGTGAGCTACGACTGGGGCAAGCAGGAGACCAGCACCGCCACACCGGACATACTGACCGGGGGCGATTGGGACGGCGTGGCCGCGTACGTGAATTATCAGATCAACAGCCAATGGCGTGTGTCGCTGCGCGGCGAGTACCTCGACGACAAGGACGGCACCACGCTGCTGACCGGCACACCGCAGAGCCTGAAGGAAGGCACGCTGACCTTCGGTTACGATCCGGTGGCGAACTTCGAGCTGCGCCTCGAAGGCCGCTACGATACCTCGAGTGAGCCGACGTTCGTCAAAGCCGTAACACCAGCCGTGCAATACGCCAGCAACCAGAGCGAAGTCGCGGTACAGGGCGTCTACAAGTTCTGATATGGAACGACCCGTCAAGTACCTGAGCGGTTGAGCGGACCGCTCTTGGATTTGGGCCAAGCACAAGTGAACAGCGGCCGGGGCAGCGCGTGTCGACGGTTGATCACTCTGATATTCGTGGATCGGGCGCAAGGCCCGCCATCATGGTCGTGATTCGTCGGGAGCTGCCTCGGACTAGGAACGCGGGTCCGGCCGTGCAGGCTTGTCGCATAGAAGCTCACGAGGATTCTCCTTTGCCGTGTGCGACCCCAGCCGCTGACCGCTTGTGCCTGTACCGAGCTCATCGGGCAAGTGCCAGTGCCTCAGGCGGCGCGGCGTACCTCCTGCGATGGTGTGCGCTCGAGCTCGCAGCCGATCGCCCAGATAAAGCCCAGCAGCTCGCGCCCCAGCGCGGTGATGACCTTCTGCTTGGTTTTCCCCTTTGCCAGCAGCGCTCGGTAGCGAGCGTGCAGGCGGTGCTGCGCACGCCAGGCGATCGCTTTGACCTCCTCGCTCGCCCCGCTTTGCCGCGCTTTCAGCGCGCTGCCGAGCGCTGGGTGATGACGGTAGCTCCAGGCCGCCTCGGTCACGATCCGGCGCAGGTGCGCGTTGCCCGCCTTGCTGATCGAGCCGCGTTGGATCCGCGCACCGCTGGAATGCTCTCGAGAGACCATGCCGGCGTAGCCCATGAGCTGTCGGGCGCGGCCAAAGCGTGAGAGCTGCCCCAGCTCGCTCACCAGCGTCACGGCCGAGACCTTGGCCACCCCGCGCAGACATTGCAACCCGGCGATGACGGCCTGCTGAGTCGCCGGCATCGACTCGACCGCCCCATCGATGCTGCGCTCCAGGCGCACGATGCGCTCGGCCACATGCTCGACCTCGTGCAGATAATCCAGCAGCGTCGCCTGTTGCGCCGCATGCTCGAAGCGCTGCTGCTTGACCCAGCTGAGGTACTTGCCCGTCCAGGCCGTGGTGCCCTGGGGTGCGCGGCGCCCCTGGCGCAGCAGGAACTTACCCAGCCGATGGCGCGCCCGCAGCTGATCGCGCTTGGCGGCCAGGCGTGCCCGCACCAGATCGCGCAGCGCCTCATGCGCTGCATCCGGCACCCACACCGCCGTCAGATCCCCGCCCCGATAGCAGCGCGCCAGCTTCTCGGCGTCTCGCCGGTCCGTCTTGACCCGATCGCCCGCCTTCACCGGCACCAGCGTGGGGGCCACCACCTCGCACTTCACACCCAGCTCGCTCAACTGCCAGTACAGCACGTAGCCGGTCGGCCCCGCCTCGTAGCACACCCTCAGGCTCTCGGGCTTGCCAAGCTTGCCGATCAGGCGGCGCACCGACTCGGGCCGGTTGGGGATCGTCCCAATACTGCGCACCTCACCACCGACCTCGGCTACTGCCACCGCAATCGTCTCCGCATGGACATCCAAGCCTACAAATCGTACGTTTCTCATCGCCGGCTCCCATTTGCATGCGGCTCTGCGCCGCGGTCTTTCCCGATTCGCAGCGTAATCCGCGTTACTGCAAATCGGGAGCCGGTCGTTTCATGATGACTAGACTACGCCGGCAAAGAGTAAGGTGTCGATGTTGCACACCGGCGACAGCGTTACGAACTGTGATGCACGGCGCACCGCCCCGAGGGACCTGCCCGCGAAGCGGACAGGGGTCGCTCGCCAGTCGCGCCTCGAGACATGATAATTCAGTCGTCCGACACCATGCGAGCGCGAGCGACGGGCAGATCTTCATGCGACTTCATCCGACGGGCCAATTTGACAACCACGCCGCGGGCTATCGGCACATTGAAGCAAAGCCTCTGGCCGCCGCCCTGGGCGCGGAGATCTGTGGGGTGGACGCCGCCAAGC
>JBOIAB010000255.1:0-1592 GCA_050738635.1 Steroidobacteraceae bacterium | reverse complement strand
CGCTCCATCAGCCTGCTCTTCCGTCGGCTCGCGGTGACAGCAGGATCGGCGCGTAGACGCTCAGAAAGATCATGAACGCCGCGGTCCAGAGTGATGCGGCGATCAGGATGACTTCGGCGTAGGGAAGTGCGAGCGACATCGGCCCGAATACGCGCACCAAGGCCGCGGCTGCGAGCAAGCCGTACGCGCACACCGTTGGCCGCGAGACGACGAGCGGGCGGCCCGTGTGTCCAAGCGAGGCGCGGGTCATCACCGCGACGATCATCATGGCGATCGCACCGATGGTAAGTGCGTGCAGGTAAAGCGCCGCGAATGCAAAGCTACCAAGGAGCGCGAGCGCCTTGAGAGCAAGTCCGAGTGGCAACCACAGGTAGGCGAGATGCAGGACCCACACGATCGGCATCCGCAGCGTACGCCATCCGCCCCACTGCGCGAGCCGCACTGCCTGGATGATCGCAGCGATCAGCGCCACCGCACCTGCTAACGCACTCTCGGGCCGCCAAACGTCAACAGCAATCAACGCGAGCATGGCGCCGATCGCAAGCGGTGTCAGAGCGGGTCCTACGCTCACAGCGCTCGGGAGTCCGCGTTGTTTGAGTGCTGCGGTCGTGAACGCAGGAATGATCCGCCCGCTGATCACGGTGACGAGCAGCAACACAATATCAATGCCGACGAGGAGGGCGTGCCGTGCGAAGGCCGGATCCCGATGATCGAGTCCCCAGTAGAACGCCGCGTTCGTGGCCCAAAGCGCCGTCAACAGCGCCAGGAGCGGTGTATTCCGGTTGCGAGCACGCACGAGGGGCGGCAGCACGAATGCCGCGAGCGCCGGGAAGAACGCGAGATCGAGCCCGGCGACGAGTGGCAGTGGGAGATATCCGGCGCTCGAAACGCCGGCCCTGCCGAGCGCCCAGAGTATGGCGAGCAGCGCGAGTGGCCAGCCGGCAAAACCCCGTGCTCCGCTCCAGCTGGGTACCGCGGTGAGAAGGAATCCCGCGATCGCCGCGCCGATGAACCCGAACAGCATCTCGTGGCCGTGCCAAAGGGCAGCGGGCCAAGTCGTCGCGAGCGGGATGCCCCACGCCAGCGCTGCTGCCCACCAAGGCACGAGGAGCGTGGCCGCAATGCAGGCGGCGAGAAAGAACGGTCGAAACCCGTATCTGAACAGGGCGATCTGCATGAAAGAACCTCGAGGTCGTCCGGAGAGCCGACCGACTCTCTGCCACCCCTCGAATCACAGTGTCGCTCGGCGCGAGATCGGCATCTTTGCGCTGGCGCAAACGGCTCGCCGACTCCCCGCGCGGATCGCTAGACTGTCCGCCTCATGGCTGACTCCCGCATGCCCGTCAACGGCGCGCAGATCGCAGGCATGGAGCTTTTCGTGGGGCTTCCGGTCTTTGCGCTCGATGAAGTGGCGGCGAGCGGTCGGGTGCGGGCGCTGCCCCGGGGCACGACGCTGTTCGCGCAGGGCGCCCCTGCCGAGCGCGGTCATGCGCTCATTGCGGGGCACGTGCGGATCGCCCAGTCCGGCGAGGAAGGCGGTCAGCTCATCGTTCGATTCATCGGTCCGGGCGAGATGTTCGGCACTGTGGCCC
>JBOIAB010000254.1:0-15197 GCA_050738635.1 Steroidobacteraceae bacterium | reverse complement strand
CCGTGTCAGACAGCGGCAGCTATTGACTGCCGATCCGGCAGCCATCCTAGCGCGTTGTCCGGGCAGGGAAAACGGTACCGCCGCCACCCGCTTTGTCTGCCATCGCAGGATGCGTCGGGTGTGCCCCCACCATGCCGACCTCGATCCCCGCACGACCGCCGGATCGGACCGCCGCACCAAGTCGCCCGAGGCTGCTCCGCTGCGCCCGGCCGGCGCATCCCTCGCCGTGCCGCCATCGCCGCTCCTGCGCCGGCTCCGGCGGCCAGGCCCCGGCCCGACGAGCCCGGCTCGCCAATCGTCCTTGAGCCGCCGACGCTCACCCGTCGAGGCGACCGCCACCTCCCAGGGGCGCGCCGCGGGCCTCCATCCAGGAAAGCCGGTACGCTACTTCACCGGACGCCCAAGCTGTTTCCAGGGCCGCGATGGCATGCCCGATTGAGATACAGATACCCCCCATCGAGGAGGAGATACCCAACCTCGATGCCCTACCCATAGCGGTCGTGGCCCGCCACGAAGCCGGCCATGCCATCGCGGCTTGCCGATGCGGCGGAAGGGCCGGGCGCATCGTCTTCGGAACCACAGCCTCCGGGCATCCCTATGGACGCGCCTTTTGGGAGATTCCCCCGGACGACCACAAGTACCTGCTCGTGCTCTCCGCGGGACCCGTGGCTTTGTTCCTGCACGATCGCCCCTCGGGGCGGACCTTCTGGGACTTCCTCGCGTGGGTCGCTACCGAGGACGGCTATCTCAGGGCGATATCAGGGGCCAGCGATTGGTCGGAGATTCTCCGGCGGACAGGTCAGCCGAAGGGTTACGGCATCCACGATTTTCTGGAGCGAGCCGTTCAACCCTACTTCGAGGAGACTTGCCAGTTGCTCGCCAACTCGCGCGACCAGCTCGACGCCCTGACAAGCCTTCTGCTCGCTCACCCGCCGGGTCTTGGGCCTCGTGCCCTGAAGCGCTTCTTCGCTGGTAAGCCATCCAGCCTTTGGGCCACACGCATCGATCGTATCGGCGTTCGTTGGGCGTCGGCCGCGGAGAAGCGCGCTGCCGATAAGGCCTAACAGCGGCCCGAGGTCGGCGGATTCTCGGCGCCCGCGCTATGATCTTCCCCACCCCCGGAGATGCCGCACCATGACGACGCAGCCACTACCCCTCGACACGGTTCTCGGTGAGTTCTCTGAGCAGTCAGATGCCTGGGTGCTGCAATCGAAGCGTCAAAGCACCTTCCTCGTGATTCCCGATGACCGCTTTCCCGGACGTCGCCCCGTGCGCTTTTTCATGAGCAAGGCAGACGCCGATCGCATGCTCGCCGAGGTACTCAAGGCCAATCCTTCTCTGGCCGGCGAGCGCATCACATCGGTCTCCGTAAAGCTCTTGCAAGCTCTGCGCAACATCGCCGCCGACAAAACCTCCGGCCATGCCGATAGCTTCGTCGTCCACTCACCCAACGAAGTCTTCGAGTTCCTCCACAAGCGCTAGTTCTCGCCTCTCTACTTCTTCACGGCCCGGTACGATGTCCCCGGATCACCCGTGGGCGCGCAGCCGTGCAAGATCGATCGGCTTGCCGCTCTTGTCCGTTAGGCGTCTACCGTCCAGCATCGATTTCAAAAACTCGACCGCGAGCTCCTTTGCCTGCTGAGCATCGATCCCGAAAATCTTCTTGTCCTTGCTGAACAGCACCGGAGCGTGTATCGAGCACGCATACTCCTGCGCTCTACCGCTCGGTTTCGGCGCAGTAATGCTGGCGACGAAAGGATTTCTAACGTCGCCTTCATGGAGGAATCCATCGATCTCTAAGACGGTGGCCATTTCAATTGTTCCAAGTATCCAATGGCGGGAGAGGCTGTCCGCGCAGACATGCGGCGTATCTCTGAGCGGCCGCCGCGTAGCAACGCTCGCCGGCAGCCTTGCCTCGACTGCGAGAGACTGCCCTACACACCGGAATGTCCACCTTGTAGTACTGATGATCGCATTGCTTCTCTCGATCGTTGTTCTTGCAGATCAGCGACGACACCTCGTGCATCGCAGCTTCGATCTGCTCATACGCCGACTGCACCCAGGCATCGTTTTCCGGCGTCCCGGGAATTACGATCGGCGGTACTGGGAGCGGAATCGAGATGCCCGGCGGCACAGCGCGCCCTGGCGGCGCCTCGCCTGTCTGGTCAATGTTGCTCAGCGGATTGGAGAAGGCGTAGGCATACGTTGAGTAGCTCCCTCCCGCCAGGCCTATTGGATCGGATTCCACATATCGCCCGACGGCCGGGTCGTAGTCTCTATGGTCGTTTTGGAACGTGCTGCCCCACACCCCTGCAATCTGCCCTGGCAAGCGGAGGTCATAAGCGAAGGTTCCAGCTCCCTGCGGATTCGTGTTCGGTGCCTCGGTGCCGAATGGCCCGATGAACCAAGTCCACATCAGGGTATTGTCGCTTGGCCGCACGACCTCGCGCGGAGTGTTGAGTTGGTCGGTTACGACGTAGTAGATCGCGATGGAGGAGCCGCTGGGCCTGAGGGTCGCCACGGGGATGTCCCCGAGCCACACCGTCTCCTGGATGAGATTGCCCGAGCCGTCGTATTCGCCAAGGAGGTGACCGGCTTGATCATAGACGTATAAGGTGGTTCCGGACGAGCTACTCGCCTGAATCAGCTGCCCCAGAGCGTTGTAGACAAAGGTTGTCGCGCCGGAGGTATTGGTAATCGTCTTCAGGCGCCCGGCATCGTTGTACGTATCCGTGTCGGTCGAGTCACTCAGGGTATTTCCCACCGCATCGTAGGCGTAGCTGCGGGTCAAGGTTCCCGCGATCCCTCTGATCTGATTGTTCGTGGACGAAATCGTATAGGTTGAAGGGGTGCTCCCTGTCTCGGAGAGGCGGTTCCCATCCGCGTCGTACGTCCAACCTTCCGTGACCGAACTGCTGCTGGCGCCGCTCAGTCGGTCCAGCGAGTCGTAGGCATACGTCCAGTTTGAGGCGCTCGAGGCGGACTCTGTAATTCCGTTGATCCGAGAGGCATTGTCGTAGCTCAAGCTCTCCTGGCTCCCTGGGCTGCTGATTCCCGTGATCAGCCCATCGCCGTTGAATGAGCGACTGAAGCTGGCGCCATTGCCCCATGTCCACCCGTCCGCGGGGCCGAAAGGCTCGTAGCTCACGTTCGCAAGTACTGGCGTCCCGTTTACAGCAATTCTCGTGACCTGATGATCGGCATTATAGCCGTAGGTGACATTCTGGCCGGATGGGGTGGTGATCGAGGTGAGATCCCCGCTGGTGTACCCATAAGAGATTGAGCGAGTGACTCCGCCCACCGTCTGGCTCGTGCCGATCATTTGGCCCAGGGCGTCGTAGCTGAAGCTCATCGAATGATTTGCGTCCGACGCCCCCGTAAGGTGCCCGATACCATCGGTCCCCTGGTCATAAGCAAAGGATAGTGTCTGGTCGGTCGTGCCGCTCAGGGAGTAGGCGATCGAGATCACCCGGTTCAGGGCATCGTATCCATAGGTCGAGACCGCCCCTCGGGCATCGGTCGAGGTGGCGAGATTCCCGGTAGAATCGTACGTATTGGATGTGGCACCTGTATCTGGGCTCACTTGGGAGGTGAGGTCCCCGAACCCGTCGTAGCCATAAGAGGTGGTGAGGCTCCTGGGGTCAGTGAGGGATGTGAGATCGTCTTCGGCATCATACCCAAAAGAGGTAAGGCCACTCCCGGGGTCGGTAATCGAGCTCACACGATTCAAGCCATCATAGCTCTCTCCGGTGTTCCGGGAGAGTGGCGCATCATTCGAGATGGGATTACCGTCGTTGTCATAGTCGAAAGTGGTGGCGACGCCAGAAGTGCCGGCGGCGTTCACTTCCTGATAGACCTCGTTCAGGGTATTGATCACTCGGGTGTGGGTGCGGTGCAGCGTGCCTGAGGGATCGTAGGTGTTCTCTGCGGTGCGATTACTCATCGCATCCAACGTATAGACGATCTTGTTCCCTGGTCCGTCGCTCATCTGTGTGAGTCGGTGAGCGGCATCATAGGCATATGAGACGCTGCTACTGTCAGGAAGGGTGACCTGCTCTAGGAGCCTGGTAGGGTAGTAGGAGAAAGAGGTGGTCTCGTCCGCGACCGTCCGTGACGTCAATCGGTCCCGAGCATCGTAGGTGAGGCTGGTTACCACTCCATTGGCATCGGTGATTGTAAGGGGGTAGCCGTCCGCGTTGTAGGTGTTGTACGTGGTGACGTGCGTGAGAGCATCTGTCACTGTCTCAAGCTCACCGCACGGAGACCCGGTCATGCACGTGTAATAGGCGTAGGTGGTGACGTTCTCCCGAGGGTCTTTCGCGGTGAGCACCCGGCCGTCGCTGTCGTAGGTGTAGCCCCAGGTGCGAGTTGACCCGGTTGCGGGATCAGTGATGGTCTTTGACAGGAGATTGCCGGATCCGTCGTAGCTGAAGGAAGTCGTGCGGATCGGAGTACCCGAAGCTGTCGCGCCGGCGTACTCGGAAATTGACGCCGGCAAGCGGTAGGTCGGATTCCACTGCGTTGTGACCGTCCGCGCTGCGGCAGTGCCGGAAGCCTCTGTCCGCGAAGTCTCGAGGCCCCGGGTATCGTCATAACTATATGTGGTGACGTTGCCATTGAAATCCGTCTCACTCGCTGGGAAGCCGCCGCCGTCGTAGCCCGTTGCGGCAACGTACCCGCATATGAGACAGGGCGCGCCCGTCACCGCACTGTTCAATTCGTGATCGCCAACCTCCTGGAATCGGAACGTGCGCGCAGCCCCGAGTGGGTCTGTCTCGGTAGCCGAGCCGTCGCTGTTGTAGCTGAATCTCATGGACGAGGACATACCCTCGAGGGTTGAGCTGACGATTCGTCCCTGGGAGTCGTAGCTCAGGCTGAACATGGTCTGACCGCTTTCGTCGACGACGCTCGAGATGCCAGTTGGCCAGTTTGGATCCGTGTATTCGTACTGACGGGTGGTGCCGTCGAGGTTCGTCACCTGCGAGAGGTAGCTCGAGGCGTTATAGGCATATTGAGCGGAGGAACCGCTCGGGGCGCTGACGCTCGTGAGGCGGCTCTGATCGTCGTAAGCCAACGTCAGCGTATAACCGAAGTTGTCCGATACCGAGGACAGAAGCCCCGTCGTTGGACTGTAAGTCAGGGTCTGGATGTTTCCAGCGCGGTCCGCAACGCTCAAGAGCTTTCCGGTGTTATCGTAGGTCTCAACGTTGTCTTGTTCGTCGGTGATCTGGTAGCCCCCGGTCGATGTGTGCGCGAGCTGATATCCAACGCCAGGTTCGGCGGTGAACCCCGAGCCGCTTGCGGAAAAGCCGGCCACGTGCCCGTCATCGCGGTAGGCGTTCACGACCGCTATGTTCGAGATGGCCGAGTCGACCGTGATGTAGTGCCCTCGATTGTCATATATCGGAAGCGTCATGACAGCGGAGCCGTTCAGAGTCAGTGAGCACACGCCCTTTGCGTACGATGCGGTTGCGTTCTGAAGTCCTGGTGCTTGGCTTTGGATTTGAGCCCATCCGGAAGTGCAGGCATCAGCCGGGGTCAAAAAGAGCGATGAGTCTCCGGCTTCGGGTGGTTGGGTTGCGGGATAGGACATGCCGAAGGTAAGGTGTCGGCTGAAGCTGTGCCACCATCCAGGACCCTGGTCCCGGGCCGTCGTATCCAGGCTGTTGTAGTAACGCTCGAAGGAGAGGGGGTGCTCAGTCCCGATCGAAGGGATATCCGTCTCTTCGAGAAACTCATTTCCGGAATATGGACTTACCGGGTCAGTACCGTTCTTGCAGAACGGGCAGGACTTGCCATTGTCCGCTATCGACGGCGCGGGATGTGGGGGGACAGTAACGAAGTAGTTCGCTGTTGTACAACCCCCTGCCCCAATTCCATAGGCCCCGTGATCGGTGCCGTTCGGGTTACTGAGGTCTACGAATATGGCGAGATAAGTACCGGTTACGCCACCTTGGCTTCCATAGTATGTTCCGGGATACCAACTGCTCCAAGTATCTGGGGCGAGTGTCGGTGGACTGTAGCTTATGTAGTATTCCGGATTGTTATATGCCCTGATGCCGGCTTCGATCGCATCTATGGATGGACCGTTGCACGGCGTCGTGTAAATATTCAGGCCCGCGTTTCCATAGCCACAATTGAACCTGATCGGCACCTGGCCTGTCGGGCAGAAGTCCTGTGCATGTACGCACAACGATAAAAGTACCGAAGACAGGCCGAGAAAGACCTGAAGTGCAACAGATAGGCAGGTGCGCGCACGCACAGCCTTAGTGTGGTTTCGAGACACCCTCCGACCCTCCCTCATTTTCCTCTGACGCCAGGCTTCTCAGGCCCTTTCTCGTCGCGCAAACCACCTGCCTCGCCGGCTATGCGCGAGGTAGGTTCACGATTTACGATTCAGGCGACGCTCGTGGAGCTGTGCTTGAACAGAACACACAGCAGGCGTGGGAGGGTGGATAAAGGACGAGTCTCGGTGAATACCGAGCGAGCACGGCGGCGGATGAATACCCCTTGATCATTTCGATCCCCCTGTATTCGGGCGAGCGTTCCCGGCGCCCGGAAAATCTGCCTGGCCAGCCTTGATCCCGAGCTAAGGCGGATCCTGCTCCGAGAAAAGAAGAAAATCAAGATCCGGTTGGTGACAAACTCGCCGTTATAGCAGCCGCTGCCACAGCCGCCAGAACCACGCCTTGAGGTGTTGCCCGACGCTCTGCTGCCGCACGAACTTCCAGTCGATCTGTTGGCCGTGGCGCATGTCGGCTTGGATGCCTGCGCGCAGCTGATCGGCGGTTTTGTTGCCCAGGACCACCACGTCGACCTCGTCGTTGAAGAGAATGCTGCGCTGGTCGAAGTTAGAGGAGCCGACCAGGGACCAGACGCCGTCGACCACCAGAGTCTTCGAGTGCACGATCCCGGTGCGACGCTCGTAGATCTTGATCCCGGAGCGCAGCAGGCCGCCGTAATAGGAGCGCTGTACGGCCAGGACCTCCGTCTCATCAGTTTGTGACGGCAGGACGATGCGAACGTCGACGCCGCGACGTGCGGCGCGTTTCAACGCGCGTAGCTCCGCGGGCGTGGGAACGAAGTAGGCCGCGGTCATCCAGACGCTGCTCTGCGCAGTCCGTATGGCCGTCAGTACGGTCGTGTAGTAGCGTATCGCCAGCTTTGAGGGGCTGCTGCCTATCACGCGTACGATCTGTTTGTCCCATGCATGCTTGGCGGGCGGCGTGCCGCGCGTTAGGGGCGGTCCCTTCTGCTCGTGCCAGTGCTCGCGAAAGAGTTGTGAGAGTTGCGGCACCACCGGCCCCCGAATCTCCAGGTCGGTGTCATGCCATACCGGATGAGCAGACGCTGCCGGCTTAGGCGCCTCGCTGCCGATCCCACGCGCGAGCGACGGGGCGCTTTCGTAGTCCGTGCTGAGATTGACGCCGCCGATGATCCCGGTCTCGTCATCCGCTACGAGAATCTTGCGGTGATCACGATCATTGGGAGAGTAGTGCGTGCGCGCCTTGAGAGGATTGATCGGGTTGTACTGTACGAGTTGCACCCCGGCGGCGCGCAGCTTGGCGTAGAAGGGCGCCGGCGTGCCGATGGACCCGACGGCATCGTAGATGATCCGCACGTGGACGCCGGCGCGGCTCTGGCGGACCAGCAGCTCGCCGAGATCCTGGCCCCCGCTCTGCACGTCCTGGAAAATGTAGTACTCGAGATCGAGGTAGTGCTTGGCGCCAGCAATCGCGCTGAACATCGCGGGAAAGGTCTCGGAGCCGTCCTGCAGAACGCGCACGCTGTTGCCGGTGTAGAGCGGGCCTTGTGCCACGATCTGCTCCATCGCGAGATGGCGATCCAGCGCACCGGCGTTGGGCGCCTGCGCCGCTACCCGCGCGAGTACTCTTTTCGCCTGGCGCGCCGACAGGGGTCCCTTGGTGCCGTAGACGCGGATGGTCTGCGTACCGGAAGCTTCCTGCAGCAGCTCGCGCTCATTGACGGTCGGGATCTGCGCACAAGCGCTGAGGCCCACGAGCGTGGCGGCTGCGAGCAGGGCGAGAGTGCGCATGAGCGGGAGAATACCCCTCGGAACGATGCCTGGAGCCGGGCAACCAAGATTCATTCCTGAGCGGCGGCTGGGCCGTCACGGCAGCGTGGGCTCGGGTGCGGCCACGGCGGCCGTGGTATCCGCGAGACAGCGCAAAAGCCGATCCGGCTCCGCCGAACTAGAAGGTAAAGGTCGCGTCCGCCGAGAAGAGTCGTGCCCCATCGGTATACGGCATCTGGAAATGCTCGTACTCGAGCCGGCCGCCGAGCGGTCCCCAGTGGGCTTGTATTCCCGCTCCCCAAGCGAAGCTCGTGCCGCTGCGGTTCAGCGCAAGGAGCGAGTCGTAAGGCCCCTCCGTGTTGCCACTCAAGGTCCAGCGTGCTCCGCCGGCTTTGCCGTAGATGTCAACAGGGCCAAGCGGTATGAGACCGACGCCAAAAATGTCGAATGCGCGGGCGTCCGCGTGGGCGTAAGGGCTGGAGCCACCCAGGAGGACCCGGCTTTGATGGCCGAGGTCATCATAGTTGGCTTCGGCGGCGAAGAATGGCACCGGTCGGAAGCCGACGATGGCCTTCCAGGCGTTGTCGTCGATCTTGAAATGGTAGTCGGTAGTGCCGAACACGTTGTTGACCTGCGCTCTGACGTAACCTGCGCCGAGGTAGAGGCCCGTATCTGCCGCCGTGGCCGGATCCTGCGTACCCCAGCGGTTCGACCAGTAACTCTGTGCCTGGGCCACGCCCGCGCAGGCGAGCGCGCAGAGGAGCGCCGCCACGAATCGCATCGAATATCCCATATCCGTCACTCCGTCTGCGACCAGCCCTATTGCCGGCGTCGCGAATGAGCAACAGCGTCGCGAGATTCATTCCTGTGCAGGGCTCAAGCTGCCCGCACAGCTCGCGGATGTTGGAAGCGTAAGGTGAGGATCAGGGTCCGCGTACCGCGGCGTGCCGGGACTGCAGCTCGGCGACGACGTGCTCGAGCCGCAGGCCACGGCTGCGCAGCAGGAGCAGCAGGTGATAGATAAGATCGGCGGACTCGGCAACGAGTTTGTCATCCGTTTCCGCCACGGCCGCGAGCGCAACTTCCAACCCTTCCTCGCCGACTTTCTGTGCGACGCGCTGCGGGCCTTCGGCATGCAATCGCGCCGTATAGCTGCCCTCGGGGCGATCCGCCATGCGCTGGGCGATCACCTCTTCGAGGGTGCCGAGAAACGCGAGCCGGCCGGCGGCGCTGGCGGTGCCATCGCCGAAGCAGGTCGCCGTGCCGAGATGGCAGGCGGGGCCCGCCGGGGTGGCGGTGACCAGAAGCGTGTCGCGGTCGCAGTCGGTGCGCACGTCGGCGAGGTCCAGCGTGTGGCCAGAGGTTTCGCCTTTCTCCCACAGACGCTGGCGACTGCGACTGAAGAAGACGACACGCCGGCGAGTCAGCGTCTCACGCAGAGCGTCTCTATTCATGTAACCCAACATCAGCACGGCGCCGCTTTCGACGTGCTGAACGACGGCGGGGAGGAGGCCGCCGCTCTTGTAGAAAGCGAGAGTGTCGATGTCCGCCAACGAGAGTGGGGCGCCCGCCGTCTGATTCATGGTCTCACTTCGATGCCGCCTGTGCGGAGTGCGCGCTTGAGATCGCGGATGCCGATGGCGCCGGTATGGAAGACGCTCGCGGCGAGCGCAGCGTCGACGCCGGCTTCGTGAAATACCGCCGTGAAGTGCTCCACGGCGCCGGCGCCTCCGGAGGCTACCAGCGGCACGTGACAGATCTCGCGGACCGCACGCAGTTGCTCGATGTCATATCCCCGGCGTACACCGTCGCTCCCCATGCAATTGAGCACGATCTCCCCGGCGCCGCGCTCCTGCACCTCGCGCACCCAGGCGAGCACGTCGCGGCCGGATTCGCGGCTGCGCTCCGGGTCGCCCGTGAACTGGTACGCGCGATAGCCGTCCTTCGTGAGTCGGCTGTCGATACCGACGACGACGCACTGAGAGCCGAAGCGGTCGCTGAGTGCCCCGATGAGATCCGGATCGGCCAGCGCCGGTGAGTTGATCGAGACCTTCTCCGCGCCGGCGTTGAGAACCTCCTCCGCGTCGGCCACGGAGCGGATACCGCCGGCGACGCAGAATGGAATGTCGAGTACCCGCGCCACGCGCCGCAGCCAGCCGCGGTCCACGGTGCGTTGCTGCGGGCTCGCCGTGATGTCATAGAAGACGAGCTCGTCAGCGCCCTCGTCGCGGTAGCGGCCCGCAAGCTCCATGATGTAGCCCACGACCCGGTGGTCGCGGAAGCGGACACCATTTACGACCTGCCCGTCGCGAACATCGAGGCAGGGGATGATGCGTCTGGCAAGTATGGTCGCAGCTCCTCGGGTCGGATGCGCTCTTCGAGCAGAGCTTTGCCGCTCACCGCGGCGGCGGCGCCGATGTGGGCGAGCGCCTGAAGATCGGTGACATCGCGCACCCCGCCGGAGGCCTGCCAGGCGATGCGCGGAAAGCGTGCAACCGCGTCGCGATACAGGTCGAGGTTGGGTCCGGTGAGCGCACCGTCGCGCTCGATGTCGGTACAGAGAACGTGCCGCACGGCGGCCGCGGGATAGCGCTGCAGGGCCTCCCAGAGAGAGAGCGCCGTTCCCGCCTTCCAGCCGCGGGTCCGCACTTGCGGCGTGCCGTTGCTGTCATGAAGGACATCGAGCGCCAGACAAATGCGATCCGCGCCGAAGCGCCGCATCCAGTCGTTGACCTCGTCCGGCCGTTCCACGGCCGCGCTGCCGACGATGACGCGCGCCACGCCGCTCGAGAGGAGGTCCGCGATGATTTCCGCCGACCTGACTCCGCCGCCCACCTGCAGCTTCACTCCGTGCTGCGCCGCGAGATCGACGATGACGTCGCGATTGGCCAGCATGCCATCGCGTGCCCCATCCAGATCCACCACGTGCACCCAGGAGGCCCCCAGCGCGCGATACTTCTCGAGCAGCTGTCGCGGCGTGTATTCATAGCGCGTTTCCGCGCCAAAGTTCCCCTGATAGAGGCGAACGCAGCGCCCGTCGCGCAGGTCGATGGCAGGAATCAACAGCATGAATGCAATCCGAGAAAGTTGGCGAGCAGCCGTGCCCCGGCGGACGCCGATCGCTCCGGATGAAATTGGGTCCCCCAGAAATTGCCGCGCCTGACCACGGCGGAGACCGATTCCCCATAAGTGACGCAAGCGAGCGTCGCCTCCGAAGCCGGCACGGCGTAGCTGTGCACGAAGTAGAAATAGTCGTCCGGGGCGATGCCCGCGAGCAGCGGGTCCGGTCGTGACTGACGCAGCAGATTCCATCCCATGTGCGGTACCGGCCGCCCGGGAGCCGCCTCTAGGCGGTGCACCGTGCCCGGAAGCACACCCAGGCACTCGGTCGTTCCCTCCGCCGAGCGCTCGAAGAGCAGCTGCATCCCGAGGCAGATGCCGAGCACCGGCTGGCGCAGCGTCGGCAACAGGTCCGCGACACCCGAGCGGCGCAGCCTCTGCATCGCATCCGCTGCCGATCCCACCCCCGGTAACAGGACCCGCGGCGCGGCGGCGATCGCCTGCGCATCGCAGGTCACGACGGCGGGCGCGCCCAACCGCTCGAGTGCGAATTGCAGCGAGGCGAGGTTGGCGCCGCCGCTGTCGATGATCACTGTTGCGGTCACAACACTCCCTTGGTGCTTGGCAGCTCGCGGCTTTCGCGCCGCAGAGCCTGGCGCAGCGCCCGGCCTACGCCCTTGAAGCAGGCCTCGACCATGTGGTGGCTGTTCTCGCCCGTGACGCTCACGTGCACCGCGGCGCCGAGAGACTCCGCCAGCGAGCGGAAGAAGTGCGGCACCAGCTCCGTCGGCAGGCCGCCGACGGTCTCGCGGTTGAAGCGCCCGGAGAACTGGGCGCAGGCCCGTCCCGACAGGTCAATCGCCACTTGCACCTGCGCCTCATCCATCGGCAGGAGGAATCCATAGCGCGCAATGCCTACCTTCGATCCTAGCGCCCGTCGCAGGGCTTCCCCCAGGGCGAGGGCGCAATCCTCCACGGTGTGATGCTCGTCGATCTGCAGATCGCCTTGGCATGTGAGCTCGAGCGCAAAGCCGCCATGCTTGGCGAGCTGCTCCAGCATGTGGTCGAAGAACCCGATGCCGGTCGTGATGTGGACCGGCGCTGTGTCGTCGAGATCGACTCGGACCTCGATCTGGGTTTCCTTCGTACGCCGCCCGACCTGAGCTCGGCGGGCCGTCAGGGCGCTGACCGCCGCGGCCCAGCTCTCCTCTGGCGTGCCGTTGCGCCGCACTCGTACGCCGCGTATCCCAAGATTGGCGGCGAACTGCAGGTCGGTATCGCGATCGCCGATTACCGCGCTGGCGGCCAGGTCGACACCGCTCGCGCGAATATATTCGGTCACCAGACCGGTGTTGGGCTTGCGGCAGTCGCAGGCATCGCGCGTGAAGTGCGGACAGACGAAGACGGCATCGAATTCGATCCCCTGCGAGCGCAACGTTTCGAGGATGAACTGCTGCGGCAGCTCGAACGCCGCCTGCGGGAAGGAATCGGTTCCGAGGCCGTCCTGGTTGGTCACCATCACCAGCCGGTAGCCGTGACGCGTGAGATCCGCCAGGGCGGCGAAAACCCCGGGCATGAAGCGCACTTTCTCCAGCGAGTCGACCTGCTCGTCCGGCGGCTCTTCCACCAGAGTGCCGTCGCGGTCGATGAAGAGGGTGGCCGCGGGAAGGCTCATGCTCATGACCAAGCCTCGAGCAATCGGTTGTTTTGCTCGGGCGTTCCCACGGTAACGCGCAGAGCGCGTCCGAGTCCCAGGTAGCCGCGAGCGTCGCGAACCAGCAGGTGAGCTTCGCGGGCGCGTGTCAGAGCCGTCGCCGGGTCTGTGAATTCCGCGAGCACGAAGTTGGCGGCGCTCGGCCAGACTCTGGTGACAGCGGCCAGCCGCGGCAGCGCCCGCAGGAGCTGCTCGCGCTCCGCCAGCAACGTCCCGAGGCGCGCCCGCGAGTCGGTGAGGGCCGCGGGTGTCAGGCGGTCGAGCACCGCCTCCAGGGTGAGTTGCGGGATGGCATACGGTGGAATGATCTTGCGCAGCAGCGCGATGATCTCCGGGTCGGCAATGAGCGCGCCGCAGCGCGCCCCGGCGAGGCCATGAGCCTTGGACAACGTGCGCAGAACCGCGAGGTTGGGCAGCTCCGTCACCAGAGGCGCGAGGCTCGGACGCGCAGCGAACTCGATGTAGGCCTCATCGATGACTAGCAGCGCGCGACCCGCCAGGTGGCGCGCGATCCGCACGATCACCGCCTCATCGAGCAGATTGCCGGTCGGGTTGTTGGGCGAGCAGAGAAAGACGAGCTTGACGGTGGCGGTGCAACGCGCGAGCAGCGTCGCCTCATCGAGCGCGAAGCCGTCTGCGGCAAGGAGCGGTGCCTGCACGACCTTCGCCCCCTGGATGCGCGCGCTCACCGAATACATACCGAAGGTGGGCGGACACACCAGCACCGCGTCGCAGCCGGCGCGGCAGAAGGCGCGCGTCAGCAGGTCGATTGCCTCATCGCTGCCGCGTCCGACGAGAAGGGAAGCAGGGGCGACGGCATAGAGTTGCGCGAGGCGCTCCACGAGCGCCCGCGGTTGCGGCTCCGGATAGCGGTTGAGTCCGGCACGTGAGTCATCCGCCGCCGGACGCCAGGGCACCTCGTTGGCATGCAGCCGCTCGAGGCTGGGCTCCCAGGACGCATGCTCGTAGGGTTTGAGCGCCACTATGTCGGGACGCGCGAGCTCCTGAACCCAGCTCACGGGAGGTTCTCCAGAGCGGCGAGCCGGCGTGTCACGGCGCCGGCGTGTGCATCCAGGCCCTCGAGCAGCGCCAGGGTAACGGCGACCGGCCCGAGGGAGCGCAGGCCGTGCGGCGAGATTTCCTGCACGGTGATGTGTTTGACGAAGTCGAGCACCGAGAGGCCGCTGTAAGCACGCGCATAGCCGTAAGTCGGCAGCACATGGTTGGTGCCCGAGCAGTAATCGCCCATCGGCTCCGGCGACCAGGCGCCGAGGAATACCGAGCCCGCGCTCGCCACTTTCTCCAGCCAGCGACGCGGCGCGCGCACCTCGAGAATCAGGTGCTCCGCGGCGTACTCGTTGGCTACCTCGATGGCGCTCTCGAGGTCGCGCACGACGATACAGCGGCTGCCCGCAAGCGACTGGTCCAGGATGGCGCGGCGCGAGAGCGAGCGCATCTGGCTAGCGATCTCGGCGGCGACCCTCTCGGCGAGCTCGCGGCTCGGGGTCAACAGGATCGCCTGCGCCTGGCCATCGTGCTCGGCCTGCGCGAGCAGATCCGCGGCGACGAATTCGGCGCGCGCGCTATCGTCCGCTATCACGAGCACCTCCGAGGGGCCCGCGGGCATGTCGCAGGCCGCGCCCGCCGGGTCGCCGGACACCGCTTGCTTGGCGGCCGTCACCCAGGCATTGCCGGGCCCGAAGATCTTGTCGACCTTGGGAACCGTTGCGGTTCCGTAGGCCATGGCGGCGATGGCCTGGGCGCCGCCCACTTTGTAGACCGAATCGATGCCGCAGAGTGCGGCCGCGACGAGCACCGCCGGATTGGCTGTGCCATCGCGGCGCGGCGGTGTGCAGAGCAGTCGCCGCGGGCAACCGGCGATGCGCGCCGGCACCGCCAACATGACCACCGCGGAGGGCAGGGGCGCGGAGCCGGCAGGTACGTAGAGACCAACGGCCGAGATCGGACGAATGACGCGCTCGCATCGCACACCGGGTACCGTCTCTAGCGTCAGAGCCCGCGGCATTTGCGCGCGATGGAACCGCTCGACGTTGTCGATTGCGCGCTCGAGGGCTAGGC
Source organism: Steroidobacteraceae bacterium (assembly GCA_050738635.1). GTDB lineage: Bacteria > Pseudomonadota > Gammaproteobacteria > Steroidobacterales > Steroidobacteraceae > 13-2-20CM-66-19. Next base: position 309 of record JBOIAB010000254.1, on the reverse strand, counting down.
GCTGCTCCGCTGTCAGCGTGCGCTGTGCCTGTGAGAATTCTTCCGGCGTCGCCGCGAGAGCCTGCAGCTGCGCGCCATCGAAACGACGGCTATAGGCGCGCAGTGCCTCATCGCCGCCTGCACGGACGTTGGCGATGACTTCGCGCGCCACTGCCTCGACATCATCGCGAGCCGCTTGCGCGTGTCGTGCGAGCGCCGCGCGGCGCTCGCCGACAGAGAGCGTTTCCCAGTCGAGGATGCGCATCGCTCAGGCCAGCATCTTTTCGACCGGCAACACCAGCAGGGCGCTGGCGCCGGCCTTCTTCAGGC
>JBOIAB010000253.1:0-3789 GCA_050738635.1 Steroidobacteraceae bacterium | reverse complement strand
CCCATGAGGGTGGTGAAGATATCGTCGGCGGCGACCGCATCCTCTATCTTCACTTGCAGCAGGCGGCGGGTCTGGGGGTTGATGGTCGTGTCCCAGAGCTGCTCGGGATTCATCTCGCCCAGGCCTTTGTAGCGCTGGATCGTCTGCCCCTTGCGTGCCTGGTCGAAGAGCCACTTCATGGCTTCCTTGAAGGAGCCGATCTCCTGCCGATCGTCGCCGCGGCCGACAAAGGCGCCGTCACCGATGAGGCCTGCCAGGGTGCGAGCGAGATCCGCGATCCGCTGGTACTCCGCGGACTCGAAGAACTCGCGCGGCAGGTACTTGTGGCTGGCGGTGCCGTGCTCGGTCTTGTGAACCATGATGCGCGCGGCGTGCTCGCCAGAGGCGCCGTGCAGCTCCACACGGTAGGCGCGCGTGGCATCGTCGAGAGAGTTGAGCCGCTGATGCAGCTCCTGCGCCCAGCTTCGCAGCCACTCGAGCCGGTCGAAGTCGGCCGACTTCACCTCGGGCATGTAGATGAGCTGCTCCAGCAGCCGGTCGTCGTAGCGGCGTGACCAGCGCTTGATGATGGCCTGGACCTCCATGTACTTACGGGACAGAGCCTCGAGGCCCGGACCCTGCAGCGGTGGCGCCGCTGCATTCACGTGCAGCGCCGCGCTCTCCAGCGCCGTATTGAGCAGCGCGGCATCGAGCTCCGGCTCATCCCTGACATACAACTCCTGCTTGCCGCGTTTCACCTTGAAGAGCGGCGGCTGCGCGATGTAGATGTGGCCATGCGCAATGAGGTCCGGAAGCTGCCGGTAAAAAAACGTCAGCAGCAGCGTCCGGATGTGGCTGCCGTCAACATCGGCGTCGGTCAGGAGAACCACACGATGGTAACGTAGCTTGGCGATGTCGAAGTCGTCCTTGCCAATACCGCATCCCAACGCGGTGATCAGCGTCCCGACCTCCACCGACGCCAGCATCTTGTCGAAGCGCGCCTTTTCCACGTTCAGGATTTTGCCCTTGAGCGGCAGAATGGCCTGAGTTCGCCGGTCGCGGCCCTGCTTCGCGGAGCCACCGGCCGAGTCGCCCTCGACGATGAAGATCTCGGAGAGCGCGGGATCTTTCTCCTGACAGTCGGCCAACTTCCCCGGCAGCCCCGCCACATCCAACGCGCCTTTGCGGCGCGTCATCTCACGTGCGCGGCGCGCGGCCTCGCGGGCACGGGCGGCCTCGATGATCTTCGCGACAATGCCCTTGGCTTCCTGCGGGTGCTCGAGCAGAAATTCCTGCAACTTGCCGGCGACCACCGCCTCGACGACACCCTTGACCTCGGAGGAGACCAGCTTGTCCTTGGTCTGCGAGGAGAATTTGGGATCGGGCAGCTTCACCGACAGGATCGCGGTCAGCCCCTCACGGGAATCATCGCCGGTGGTCGGCAACTTGTCCTTCTTTCCAGACAACTCCTTCTCGATGTAATCGTTGAGGGTGCGGGTGAGCGCGCTGCGAAATCCCGCGAGGTGGGTGCCGCCGTCCTTCTGCGGAATGTTGTTGGTGTAGCAGAACATGCTCTCCTGGTAGGAGTCGTTCCATTGCATGGCCACTTCGACCGACACGGGCCCCTCCTGAACCTTGAACCAGAACACCGAATCGTGGATCGGCACGCGGGTGCGGTTGAGGTATTTCACGAAGGCCTTCAGGCCACCTTCGTGCTGGAAGACATCGGACTTGTTCTCGCGCTCGTCGACGAGCTCGATGCGCACGCCCGAGTTGAGGAACGAGAGCTCCCGCAGGCGCTTGGCCAGGATCTCGTAATTGAACTGGATGTTGGTGAAGATCTGCGCGCTCGGCCTGAAGCGCACCACCGTGCCTCTTTCGGCCGTCTCGCCCACTACGGCAAGGGGTGCGACGGGATCGCCGAGGTGGTATTCCTGGCGATGCACCTTGCCGTCCCGGTACACGGTCAGCAGCAGGTAGTCCGATAGCGCATTGACCACCGAAACGCCTACTCCGTGGAGCCCGCCAGACACTTTGTAGGAGCTATCGTCGAACTTCCCGCCCGCATGCAGCACGGTCATGATGACCTCGGCCGCGGAGCGCCCCTCCTCGGGGTGAATATCCACTGGAATCCCGCGGCCGTTATCCCACACGGTCACCGACTCATCCGCGTGGATTGTGACTACGACGCTATCGCAGTGCCCGGCCAGCGCCTCATCGATGGCGTTGTCCACGACCTCAAAGACCATGTGGTGCAGACCGGTGCCGTCATCGGTGTCACCGATGTACATCCCCGGCCGCTTGCGCACCGCATCGAGGCCCGTTAGTACTTTGATTTTGCTGGAATCGTAGACGTCGTCTTCAGGCATGCCAAGGTCCGATCTCAGGATGGGACATTATACCGGCCTACCCTCCCCTGTTCCACGTGAAACACCCGCTCCGGGGTGCCAAAAGCCGGAGTTTCCGGGTGCAGCGACGTGATAATCATCTGACACCCCAGTGGTGCAATCTGGCGGACAAAATGTCCCAAGTGGGCCGAATCCAGCTCCGCCGCCGGATCGTCGAGAAGCAGAGTCGGAGTCATCCCCGAGACCTGCTTCAGGAGGCGCAACTGCGCCAGAGTCAAGGCCACCGCCATCAGCTTCTGCTGCCCACGGGACAGCACCTCCCGTGCGAGCTTCCCACCCACCCGAATGACCAGGTCCGCCCGATGCGGGCCGGCATGCGTGAGCCCGCGCGCCTGATCCCGATCAAGCGAGGCCTCCAGGGCCTGCGCAAGGGGATGCTGCATTCCCCAACCGCGAAAGTACTGCAGCTCCCCCGCCGGACAGTCGAGCCCGGCCACGACCTCCCGCCAGTAAGGCTGCATCTGCTCGACGACTGCGCGCCGCGCCTCCGAGATCCGCTCACCCAGAGCCACCACTTCGACATCCCAGGGTTTCGTGCCTCCGCGGGAGCGAAGCGCCGCGTTCCGTTGCCGGACCGCCCGTCCATACCGCACCCACCAATCGGCGAACTGAGGTTCCACGTGGAACACTCCCCAATCGAGCCATCGCCTTCTCCTCCTTCCGCCTTCCTCGATCAGCTTGTGAATCTCCGGGTCGATCACCTGCGCCGGAAACACCCGCGACAGATCCGCCAGCGAAGCCACAGCCGCGGCATCGATCCGTGCCCTCGTCCCCTCCTTACGATCGACCTCCACCCCGACGGCGTGTACCAGTCCGCCCGCCTCAGGCCCCGAGTTCTCCGTCCTCCCGAAGACAACCAGCCGGTCCTGACCATGCCGAACCAAGCGCTCAGAATTGCGAGTCCGAAAGGATCGCCCGCGGCCCAGCAGGAATATCCCCTCGAGCAGCGAAGTCTTGCCCGAGCCGTTGCCTCCCCAAATCAGGTTGCGGCCCGGATGCAAGGAGAGCTCGGCGTGCTCGATGCAGCGGAGGTCGCGAACGGTGAGCTCGGCAAGGATCATGACCCAGTGATTGTGACACTCAGCCCTCGGGGCCGTGCTTGCAAAGAGGCCTGGCGGGGACGCCGTGAATCCGGTTGCGCGAGCTACCGCCCGCTCACTGATCCCTGGAGGCTCCCTTCCGTCATCCCTGACTCCAGAGGCCACCGCCAAGCCTCTTTGCAAACACGGCCCCTATGTACTGGACGCCAGTGCTCCGGATGCTCGGTCTGAAGATCGAGGGGCCTACTGCAGTTCCGATTGTCGAGGGAGCGAGCTACGCAATGCGCTCTGGCCAGAAGCTGATCGCCAGGACGGCGATCCGCTAGCCTACAGGGACGTACTCGCGGCGTTCTGGCCAGAGC
>JBOIAB010000252.1:0-9863 GCA_050738635.1 Steroidobacteraceae bacterium | reverse complement strand
CCGGGCTCGTTCCGCCTTCTATCTTACGGGATGCGCAATCCGGGAGCCAGTTCGGCAAGCAACCGCCGTGCCCGCCGGTCGCGGCCGGCGGCCGTGGGCTCGACGATGGTGCAATGCCCGACCTTGCGTCCGGGCCGGGGCTGCTTGCCATAATCATGCAGGTGCAGGCCGTCCCGGGCGAGCAGCCCGTGGCGGGGCGGGATCGCGCCGATGAGATTCAGCATCGCGCTGAACCCCAGCGCCCGAGTCGAGCCGAGGGGCAGGTCGAGGATGGCGCGCAGATGATTCTCGAACTGACTGGTCGCGCAGCCCTCGATGGTCCAGTGTCCCGAGTTATGTACGCGGGGCGCCATCTCGTTGGCGATGAAGCGGCCGTCGCGGACGAAAAACTCGATCGTCAGCACGCCAACATAACGGAAGTGGGCGAGACAGCGGTGCAGGTGCTGCGCGGCGATGCGCTGCCAGCGTGGCGGTCCGTAGGGCGCGCGGGTCAGGCGCAGGATTCCCTGGGAGTGCACGTTGCCGTTGAGCGGGTAGATGACTGTTGCGCCGCTCACGCTGCGGGCGCCTATGACCGATACCTCGCAATCGAACGCCACCCATTCCTCGTAGATGAGCGGGACGTTGCCGAGCTCCTCCCAGCCGCGGTGCGCGTCCTCGGGCGTTCGCACCCTGATCTGTCCCTTGCCGTCATAGCCCAGGCGCCGGGTTTTGAGGACGCCCGGGACGCCTACCTCCCGCAGCGCCCGCTCCAGCTGGGACCGTGCTCCGACGGCCCGCCAGCGCGTCGTCGGAATGCCCAGCCGCTCGAACAGGCGCTTCTCGCCGACCCGGTCCTGGGCGGCGGCCAGCGCCGCGATCGGCGGACAGATGCGCGCGCCATGAGCCGATATCACGCGGCTGCGCAGCGCATCGACGGAGATGTTCTCCCAGTCGAAGGTCAGGACCTCACACTCGCGCGCCAACCGTCGCAGCAGCCGCGGGTCGGTGAACGGACCGTGCAGCATCGGGGCGATCTGGCCCGCCGGCGCATGGCGGGCGGGATCGAGAAAAAGGAAGTCGAGGCCGAGCGGATAACCGGCCAATGCCAGCATCCGGCCGAGTTGGCCGGCTCCCACGATGCAGACGGTCATGAGCGCGGCGCGGTGCGCGGGTCGGGGCTGGCGAGCACCGCGGCGGTCTGGCTGTCGCGGAAGCCCTCGAGGGCCGCGGCGATCGCCGGGTGCTTGTTGGCGAGGATGGCCGCGGCGCAGAGCGCGGCGTTGGTTGCACCCGCGGCGCCGATCGCGAAGGTGGCGACCGGTACCCCGGCGGGCATCTGCACGATCGAGAGCAGAGAGTCGAGCCCGGCGAGCGTTTTCGACTGCACGGGCACGCCGAGCACCGGCAGGCTGGTCTTGGCGGCAGTCATGCCGGGGAGGTGTGCGGCACCACCCGCGCCGGCGATGATGACCTCGAGTCCGCGCGCGCGCGCGCTGGAGGCGTATTCAAAGAGGAGGTCCGGGGTGCGGTGCGCCGATACCACCTTCACCTCGTGTGGGACGCCAAGGTTCTCCAGCGTCTCAGCAGCGCAGCGCAGGGTCTCCCAATCCGAAGACGAGCCCATGATGATGCCGACCAGCGCTTTCATCGTGACATTTTAGCCGAGGAGGGCCCGAAGCGCTCTGAACAGCTCCCGCCCGGCGGGGCCTACGGGTCCGGGACGCCCTGTGGCAGGGCGTTCCGCGCCCGTAGTGTCGCGCTCGCGGCGGGCGGCAGCGAGCCGGCGGCTCCACTCCGGGCGGTCGAGGCCGGGCCGCAGATGCGCGAGCTCATCGAGCGCCGCCTCCCCCTCGGCGATCAGGCGCTCCCGCCAGCTCTCGGCCCGCTTGAAGAGCTGCGTTTCGATCGCGTCCCGCTCGCTGCGCGCGGCCAGCGCGGCGTGGATGGGCTCGGGATCGATCTCCCGCATGAGCTTGCCGATGTATTGGCGCTGGCGTGCTCCGCCAGCCCGGCTCCTGATGTGGCGTGCCTCCCGAATGGCATCGGCGAGGGGCTCGGGCAAGCCGAGCGCCTCGAGGTCCGCATCGCGCAGGCGGATGAGCTCCTCGCCGAGGTCCTGCGCCGCGTGCGCAGCGCGCTTGCGCGCACTTTTGCTCGGCTGCCGACGCTCGTCGTCTTCGGGAAGCTGCGGCAGGTCTTCTGGGTTACGTGGGGTCACTGGCTGTCGGGGCTCGGGCTTGCGGCTGCTAGAATCCGAAATTCTGCCCCATTTCTTCTCCCAATCGAGCGGAACACGTATGGCACAGGCCGTCGAGGCGTCGGATTCTTCCCTATTAGTACACGATGTCGTCGCCTTTGCGCTGGAGGAGGCCCATCGTCAGGGGGCGTCTCAGTTCGAGGTCGACGCCAGCCTGAGCCAGGGACTGGGTACGACCGTGCGGCTGGGAGAGGTGGAGACGATCGAGTACCAGCGCGACCGCGGCTTGGCGGTGACCGTCTACTTCGGTAAGCGCAAGGGTTCGGCCAGCACCGCCGATCTCGGACGGGAGGCCGTCCGCGCCACGGTTGGCAAGGCCTGCGCCATCGCCCGCTTCACGGCCGAGGACCCCTATGCCGGCCTGGTCGAGCCCGAATACCTGGCGCGCGACATCCCTGACCTCGACCTGGACCATCCCTGGGGACTCAGCGCCGAGGATGCCATTGCCCTGGCGCGCCGCTGCGAACAGGCAGGCCGGTCCCTCGATCCGCGCATCAGCAACTCCGAGGGCGGTTCGGTCAGCAGTCAGCGCCATACCGGCGTCTACGGCAACTCGTTGGGATTTCTCGCCGGCTTCTCCGGCACCAGCCACTCCGTCAGCTGCTCGCTCATTGCCCAGCAGGATGAGCAGATGCAGCGCGACTACTGGTTCACCGCGGCGCGCGATCCGGCGGACCTCGAGAGTGCGGAGTCGGTGGGCGCCACCGCCGGAAAGCGTGCCCTGGCGAGACTCGGCGCCCGCAAGCTCGCCACGCGCAAGGCGCCGGTCATCTTTTCCCCTGACATGGCGCGCGGGCTGTACCGGCACTTCATCGGCGCGATCCGCGGACCGAGTCAGTACCGCAAGGCGTCCTTCCTGCTGAATGCGGCCGGTGAGCAGGTTTTCCCGGACTTCGTGCAGATGCACGAGCGGCCGCACATCCTCAAGGGCCTGGCGAGCGCCCCGTTCGACGACGAAGGGGCCGCCACCCACGATCGCGAGCTGCTGGCGAACGGAATCCTCCAGGGTTATGTGCTGGGCAGCTACTCCGCGCGGCGCCTGGGACTGACGACGACGGGTAATGCGGGCGGCATCCACAATCTGATCGTCGAGACCTCGGGCGACTCACCCGGATATGACGCGCTGCTGCGCCGCATGGGATCGGGCCTGCTGGTGACGGAGCTGATGGGGCAGGGAGTCAACGGCGTCACCGGAGATTATTCCCGCGGCGCGAGTGGCTTCTGGATCGAAGGCGGCGTCATTGCCTATCCGGTCCACGAGGTCACGATCGCCGGCAACCTGCGTGACATCTATCGCAACATCGTTGCGCTCGGCGGCGATGTCGATGCGCGCGGGTCGCTGCATTGCGGCTCGGTGCTCATCGGCGAGATGACGATCGCCGGCGACTAGGACGGGCGCAGCCATAACGCAAAGGGCCCGCCGCTTGGCGGGCCCTACGCGATTGGCTGGGGGACTAGGATTCGAACCTAGGTAAACGGAGTCAGAGTCCGTTAAACAGGGTCCAAGGCCGTCCAGTCTCGTCCGTAGCAGTTTCCGTAACTCGCTGAAATTCTTGCAATACCATCCAGGCGGAGCCAGAATACGCCAGTAGTAGCTAGTGCGCAAACTGCTACGGGACGCCTACGCAGAGGCGCCGTAGCAGTTGTCGCCGGCCATCGGACTACGCTGGAGACGACGGTATGGGGAGCCTGACGACTCGCACGTTGCGGCAGCAGTGGCGCGGACAGGATCGGTGGCTAGCGGATGGCGGCCCGCGCGGCGCAGGCCGGCTGGTGGCGCGCATCACCCGCGACGGCGTGCGCCTCTACTATCAATACTTCTGTCCGCCGGGGCGCCGCCGATGGCTGCCGCTTGGCGCATACGACGAAACCGGCCAGCGCGGCCTCTCGCTCCCGGTGGCCCGCGATAAGGTGGCCGAGCTCTCAGCGCTCTACCGCTCCGGCATCACCGACCTTGCGGCGCATTTCGCCCGTGAGCGCGAGGCGCAGGAGCGCGCTCGGCAGGCCGCGGCTGAGGCGGCACGGCGAGAGCGGGAGGCGGCAGAGCGCTCAACCCTGCGGCAACTCCTCGATGCCTACGTGTCGCACCAAGAGCGCTTGGGTAAGCAGTCCGCGCGCGACGCCAAAGGTATCCTGCGCCTGCATGTGGTCGAGGCCGCTCCCGAGCTTGCGGCCAAGAAAGCAGCGGATGTTACTGTAGACGAACTCGTCGTCCTGATCGGCAGACTCGCGGAGGCCGGCAAGGGTCGGACTGCGGCCAAGCTCCGCTCCTATCTGCACGCCGCCTACCAGCTCGCCGTGGAGAGCCGGACGGACCCGAGCGTACCGCAGACGCTGCGCGCGTATGGCGTGACCGTGAATCCGGTTGCCTCAATCGGCGCGCTATCGAAGTACAGCCGCGCGCGAGACCGGGTGCTCTCGGCGCCGGAACTCGTCGCATTGCTGAAGCGCCTGGACGCCCTCCCAGCTGGCGCACAGCGGGACGCCTTGCAGCTCGGCCTATTGCTCGGCGGACAGCGACCCCGGCAACTGCTGCGCGTGAAGCCGACCGACACGGACCTGTCAGCAGGCACCATCCTGCTGCTCGACCCAAAGGGCACCCGGGCGCAGCCGCGCCGTCACGTGCTCCCGCTGGTGGCGGCGGCCGCGGCCATCCTCAGCGGCCGGCTCGCTGTGCTCGGAGAAGGCGAGCCGCTTTTCTCAAGCGACGGAAAAGTCAGCGTGACGCTCGAAACGCTCTCCGTACTGGTGTCGAGTATTTCTCGCGACATGGTGCAGGCGAAGGAGGCACGCGAGCCGTTCCAGCTCCGCGACTTGCGGCGCACTGCTGAGACGATGCTGGCGAGCCTCGGTGTGTCGAGCGACGTGCGAGCTCAGCTACAGAGTCACGGCCTCGGAGGAATCCAGCAGCGGCACTACGACCGGCATGACTACATGAGTGAAAAGCGCCAGGCCTTGGAGCTGTGGGCGCGGCATGTCGAGCGACTCAAGGCGGGTGAGACCGCCGTCGTGGTTCCGATCCGCAGGCCCGGCTAAGTACCCAGTTGCATAAATACGATGACGTATCAGCCTCGTAGTGGCCATTAAGGCCCTGGCCTGCCAACTGCCCTACGAGCTGCCGCTCTCGCACTGGAGCGTGCTGGAGATGCGCCGCGAGGTCATTGAGCGCGGACTGGTGGCCCCGATCGGTCAGAGCACGCTGTGGCGCCGGCTCAGCGAGGATGCGATCCGGCCATGGTCGCATCGCACCTGGATCTTCCCTCGCGATACGGGCTTTCGAGCGCAAGGCTGGCAGAGTGCTGGATCTGTATCCTGGTGACATCCCGTCTCTACTATCGACGCGGATCGTCCTCCGGCGACTGGCGCCCGCGGTCACTCATTGCGCAGCCGAAGTGCCACCCGAAGCGCCATAAATCACGATCGGCTCAACCCACGCAATATCGGAGCGCCGCTGCAGAGCTTTCGTCACAGCCACAAACTGAGCTGGCGTGTGTGCAACTACCTCGTAAAGACCGCTGGCAGTCAGCTTCCTGAGCCCCGGATAAACGCTTCTGTCCCCGGTCGGTGTATGGCCCGCCTTCATCATAAAGGCGATCTCACCGGTGACATAGCCCTGCTGCTGCATCGTATGGTTGAAAACCACTCCCAAGTGCCTCTGGTCAATTCTTGAAGTCGCCGCGGATTTGTTGACGAACTGCCTTACACGGCCGGTCGCTGGGTCCATCGCAGGAGTCGCGCGCACCGCGGGAAGCACCTCAAGTCTCGCGCCACGGTCTTCGATTACAAGGTTTTGGTTCAAAATCGCCCGGGGCACAGGCACTGGCGGCCTAAGTTGCGCCAGCGCAGGTATTGCGGTGAGCACGAGCGCAAGTAGTACTGCGAAACGACCCATCTGGAATTACTCCTACCTGATTATTCGCTTAGTGCCCTGCAAAAAGTAGCGTTTGGGGCGCCGAAGTCGACAGAGTCGTGGGCGTCCCTGAGGCAGCGCAGAAATCGAGGAACCGGAGTGTCCAAGTGCCATTCACCGGCTCGCCATAGAATGCGTTCGACTCAAAGCGTGAATTTGCAAGTCCCGTATTCGTGAACCCATTCGCTGCGTGAAGAAGAATCGACTTGGTACCCGATGGGGAAGTGAGCTCGATCTGGTTGCATGGCAGGCCCGGGGTACTCGCAATGTTCACGAACACCACCACAAACTCGACTGCCGGGAAGGGCTCGCTCACCGCGAAATTGATATAGCCTCCCGTAGTCGATGCCGGCGGAATGACCGCAGGCGGAGCGGCGGTGAACTGATAGTTGCCGGTGGAATTCACAAGGGGCGGCAAATAGCTGGTATACGCTTTTGCCGCAGCGAGAGCTGCCGCCGCATCGACTTCCCCGAACCCGTAGCGATTCGAGAAGTAGAAACCAGTATCATTTCGGACCCAACCCTGCTCGAGAACGACTCTACTCCCGGCAATCACATTGGAGCTTGAGACACCGGCAAAATTTGGGTCAACGCGCTTGGCAGTCTTCGCGAGGATGTACTTGATATCGCGAACCGAGAGTTTGGGATTGGCCTCCAGCATCATTGCGATAACACCGGAGACATTCGGTGTTGCAGAACTTGTGCCGTTCATCACAGCCGTGTACTGGCACTGCGCTGCAAGCGGATTGCCGCCGAGATCGTCAAGTGCGTTTACTGCGAATGAGTACTCAGCGTTCGCGCACCCGGTTCGGTTGGTAGTAATGATCGCCGGCTTTACGGCATCCGTCGGATCGGGAAAGGCACTCAAGGATGTGTAGGAAGAGTTAACTCCATACTCTCCTCCGGGTGCAGAAATCCAAAGCGAGGAACCGGTATTCGAATACGAGGCATGGGTACCGTCCGCATCGACCGCCCCCACGATGATCGGGGCGTATCCGCCACGGCGCTCATCGCTCGCCGGATCACCGCAGCTTACACCGTACTGCTGGGCGGTTTGGCAAAGGGGACTAGAGGCGGCCTCGAAGTCCCGAAAGTCGTTGCCGGCGGCATTAACGATCGGGGCACCCAGGCCCCCGCGCATATTGAGCGTAGTCTGCGTGATCGCCTGGTAAGCGCCGCTAAACGACGGGATCGCGTTCGTAACCGGTCCGAAGCTCGCATTAAATAGATCGTTGTCCGATGAGATTGCAGAGCCACCAAAAGCGAACGCCATATTGGCCAGGGTGAAGTTACCGATAAGGTTATAACCTCGCAGCGTGGCATTGTACGCTACGCCGCGGCCGCCCTTACCGTTGAAGGCAACCGCGGCGACGATGCCGGCCACGGCGGTGCCGTGATCAAAGCCTTGGCTTGTGGGGCTCGGGTCGTTGCTGCCCGTCGCGAAATTGAAGGAATGTCCAGGATCGACATTGGCAGCCAGGTCTTCGTGCGCGATCTCGAGGCCAGTGTCGACGATCGCAACTTTGATTCCCTTGCCGGAGAAACCACTCGCCCAGGCACCTGCCACATCAAGGTCATCCCCCGGGGTGGGCAGAACGGAGGCAAAAGCGTCCTGTCCCGTGTTCTGGAGGTGCCATTGATTAGCAAGGAGCGGATCGGAATTGAGCGCCACGTTCACGCTCTCTTGGGTGGAGGTTCCGGGGTTCGCAACGCTCACTACAAAAGAGGTAGTGCTCGCTGTTACAAATCCGGGTACGGTATAAGTAATCGCCCCATTGGTAGAGTTTATGGTTGCTTGGCCGACTGTCGCTGGCGTACTGATCGAATACGTGAGAGGCAGGTTCTCCCGATCGCTCGCCGAAAGTTGCGCTGAGGCATTGGTCGGGGCGACACCCAAGACGTTAACGAGAATGGAGAGCGCCTGCACCGACGGCGGGGCCGGGCTCGCCTGGATGCTGAATGACTTGCTGGCACTTGATGTGCCGTCGCTCACGGTGACCGTTACCGAGTAGGTGCCGTGATCGTTGAATGTGTGCGAGACGATCGCACCGGATGAGGCTGCTGAGCCGTCGCCAAACGCCCACGAGTAGTTGAGTGATTGATTTTGTGGGTCCGTACTTCCTGATGCATCAAACTGCACGGTCAGGGGAGCGACTCCGGAGCTGGTGCTCGCCTTTGCATTGACATTTGGCGGTAAGGCCTGACCCGATCCACCTCCCCCGCCGCCGCAAGCCGCGACGCCCAGCAGGCCTATTGCAACAACAACCGCTGCATAGCGCATGTTCCTTCTGACCTCCCGTACCACCTTAGCGTTCTTCTTGAAGCGAGTTGGCGCGCCTAAAAGGTGTTACCTTCAGGCAGCGAATCGCTTGCCGCCTGCGATCCTACCTGGTATTTCTCGCATTTTCCAACCATTCTATCGGCTTGGAGGTCAGTCAGAGTCTGAAAGCCTGTGGCGGTGGTTTGAGAAGCGCCAATCGCGGTGGGCATTCAGAAGGCGCGGCGCCTCCAAGATTGATTGTCCGATCGCGTAGCCAAGATGTCGCCTCCTTTTAGAGTCCTCCATCGGTGATCCGTAAACTCCCCGCCTTCAGGAGGCCGGAAGGTAGCCGAAGAGAAGCGATGACGAATGAACATGCCGGCGAGGCACAGTACTGGCTTCTGAACTCCGAGGGCGGGAGATGTAAAGGGTGATTGCACATGAATCTGCACCGTTGCTCGCCCTTCCCAATGGAAATTCACCCGCGAGGACTTGAGGGCGCTCCTCTCCAAGATCCAAATGCATGAGAAAATCTTCCGCAAGGCAGCCTGACGAGCACGTCACCGAATTTCAGGGTCCACAGTACTAAGCCTCGGTTCCAGACAGCGGTACTCAGCGGCCGAGATAGTTCGTGGTGATCTCTTCCCGGCTGTGCCCCAGCTCCTCGGCAACGACGCGCCGCGCGGCATGATCGGTGTCGCGATCGACCGGTGCGCCACCGCGAACGGGTGAGTCAGTTGCCGTCAGCTCTCGGTAGCGTTCCTGAGCGTACTGGTGCCGGAGCCCGTGACTCGTGATCCCCTCGTTGCGCGAGATGCCGCAGGAGCGCACAACTTCGTAGTAGTGGTTCTTCCACTGAACGAGCCTCCGCTGCGGATCGCTGGTGCTCGAGGATGGTGTCATGCAAAAAGTCTTCGCCCGCTCGAGCAGCGCGCGCTGCTGCGGCGTGCGGATCGGCTCGACCCGGTCTCGCCCGCCCTTGGTGCCGTGGGTGATGCTCAGATAGCTGCCCTTGTCGGCAAGCTGCGGCCGCAGCTGCATGGCCTCGCGGGCTCGAAGACCGAAGGCGAGCTGCAATTCGAGTTGCAGCGCAACGCGCTCATCCTTCCGCCGGACCTCCTCGACCTTCGCGGCGACGTCGATGCCCCGCCCCGACCAGCAGGTTCTGTCCCGGCGAGCGATGGAGGAGCGGGCGGCCGTCCCTGACCCCAGCCGCCGGCGGGGCCGCTCTGTCCGCAGCCTGCATCGAGCTTTCTCATCATCGCAATCAATCTCCTCTACGGCTCTGGCCAACCAATCTGCTGGGCGATTCCGGAGCCCGTTGCCGGGTTCCGCGGCGTAACTTGAGCGTTGACCTGCTTTCCCTGATGCTGTTTCCAGTCATGCGGGGAAACCGCTCTCGGGGAGCGGATGGCGTTGCACCATGCCCGTCCTGCCGGACGGCTTGTGGGGGG
>JBOIAB010000251.1:0-2932 GCA_050738635.1 Steroidobacteraceae bacterium | reverse complement strand
GCACGTTGTGCCGGATCGCCGTGACCGCATCCTGTAGCCTGCGGCGTGCACGCACGTGCATGTGCACATCGCCGCTCGCCACCAGCGGCAGCGCGAATTGCCGGCCTACTCCCTGCAGCGTCTCGAGGCGCTCGCGATCCATTCCGTCACGCAGCAATTCGACGGCGACCCACAGCCTGTCGGAGAAGCGTTCCTTGAGCCACTGCGCGTCCTCGCAGGAGGGCCGCTCAGGCAGCCAGAGGATGAGACAGTGCTCGAGCCCATTCTCCTCCAGGTCGGCGCGCGTCAAGGCGTATTCGCCCTTCTCGGCGGCGCGCCGGCCGCGGGTGATGAGCCGGCAGAGCCGGCCGTAACCGCGCCGATCGGTGGCGAGTGCCACGAGCTTCATCCCGCAGGTGAGGCGCATCTCCGAGCCGATGATGAGCCGCAGCTGCTGTCCTTTCGCCGCCACATGGGCACGCACGACACCCGCAACGGAGCACTCGTCCGTAATGGCAAGCGCCTCGTAGCCCAACTCGACCGCCTGCGCCACCATCTCGTGCGGATGCGAGGCCCCGCGCAGGAAAGTGAAGTTGCTCAGGCAGTGAAGCTCAGCGTAGGGAACCTCTATCATCCTGAAGCCCCGTCAACCGAACACTCCATGAAGGCACCACCGATGCGGCGGCTCGCGCTCGCGAAATATCCACAAGCGTGCGCCGCGAGCATCGACCGCGGTGTAATAATCGCGCGCGATCTCCCCGCCATCCCACCATCCCGTCTCGATCCGCTCCGCCTCGCCGAGCAACCGCAGAGCCCCGCGCCGCCGCGGCAACCCGTCGCGCTCGCTGAGCAAGCGCGGAACTGACAACAGCCACAGGGGACGGCGGTCAAAGGATGGATTCATGGCGTTCCGGCCAGGGTCATTTTGCAAGCCACTCTGAATCGTCGACGTAGTAACCCATGCCGCCTCCGGCCGATGATCCTCAACGACCCCAAGCCCATGCACCGCCTCCACCCCCAACCGCACCCGCAGCCGCTCGATGAGCTCCGGCGCCTGCGCAGCCACGCCACCGCCATGCTCCCCGGCCTGCCAGAGCCCTCCCGGGGCGAGCACCCGCGACACCAATGCCCCCGAGCGCAACTCACAGGCGCGCACCGGCTCCGGCAGGACGAGCGCGCTCAGCCGCTCCCCGAGCAGCGCGGCAAGCTGCGCCGGATCCGCCAGCGGCGCGGCGAGCCGCAGCACGCAGCGGGTCGGCGGGATGGCGCGATGGCGCAGGCGGCATTCGAGCAGCAACACCCCGCACTGGCGCGCTTCCAGGAATTCACCGAGCTCCGCGAGCAGCGGCGCCAGCACCGCCAGTAATGCCGCGTGACTTTCCAACTCGTAGAGCAGCTCGCGGCGGCGGCGGAAGCGCGCGCGCACCTCGAACCGATCCCTGAGATCGCTCGCGCGACCGACCAACCGGTCGAGTGTCTGCAGCTGTGCGGTGCCGAAGCGCCGTGCGAAACCCGCACGCGGCAGCCGCAACGCCTCACCGATGGTCCGTACACCGATGCGCGCGAGGCGGTCCAGCGTGTCCTGCGGCCAGCGCAGCATCGCGAGCGGCAGAGGCGACAGCCTCCCGACGAGTTGCGCCGGGTTCGTGACGATCAACGGCGAGCCAGCAGCACCGAGCTTCCGGCCGGCGCGCGCCAAAGCCAACGCGGCAAGAGGCGTGGGCGCCACCGCCAGCGTGCAGGACATCCGCAGGCGCGAGCACTCGCCTGTCATTTCCCGACTCAATCCCGCCGCGCCACCGAAAAGATGCAGGCTGCCCTTTACCTCGAGCAGCAGGCTGTCAGGCGGATCGAGACTGACGCGGGGAGTGAGCCGTTGCGCCCGAGCGCCCAGACGCTCCAGGTCCTGTTGTGACGGTGATGCCGTCAGGTGCACGGCCAACCACAGCTCCGCAGGAGCCGTCGTCGCCTCGGTGCGACCAACGATCGGGCGCAGTAAATCGCCGGATCGAGGCGCAGGCGCCTGCCGCGGCTCCGGACCGGCGCTCTCCTGCAAAGGAAGCTCGAGGGCTCTGCGGTGTCGCATGGCGCCTCAACCCGAGGAAAGCTCGATTGCGCCCCGCGCCCCACCCCGGCTCTTCAGCAGCGTAACCCGTGTTCCCGGGTCGGCAGGCTCCACGGCCACCCGCAAAACCGCCGGCGAGGAATCCCGCGCCGCCTCCCGGGGCCGGAACAACACTCCGAGAGTGCCGCCCCTCTCCGCCGCAAGGTGCAGGCGGCGAATCTGTCGCGGCAGCGCGCTGCGCAGCCATGCCAGCACGATGTCGCAGGCACCGGAGCGCAGTGTCTGCTCGAACGCCCAGAGGGCGTTTTTCCCTTTTACATCCGCCTTTGGAGTATTCACCACGAGCACCCGCTCCAGCGCCACGCCGGACCGCGCCAGCGCCGGTGCGAAAGGTCGCAGGGGCGGCGCCACCCACGCGCACCAGCGCGCCTCCGGCCGCCGCGTCACGGCGGCAAGAGTAGGTAATAGAAGCGACAACTCCCCCGCCCCGAAACAAGCCGGGAGGATCTCGATCAGTCCGGCGTGCGGCCAGCCTCCCCCGGGCAAACCCTCATCGAGAGCCGCGAATCCGGTAGGCAGCGTCTTCGTTCGCGCGGCGCTGCGGCCTCGCCAGATGGCGGGATGCTGCAGAAGTCGGGCAAGGTCCCGTGACATGGCCGGCCCCGGGCATTTACATCAACCCGTGGGTCTTGCCGCGGCGCAGCACGCCGACCACGATGCCCTCGATGAGCAGCGGCTGCTCCTTGAGGTCCACCTTGATCGGCTCGAAGTCGCTGTTCTCCGGCAGCAGCCAGACGACGGATCCTTCCTGACGGTAGCGCTTTACGGTGACTTCGTTCTCCAGGCGCGCCACGACGATCTGGCGGCTGCGCACCTCCGCCGTACGGT
>JBOIAB010000250.1:0-1694 GCA_050738635.1 Steroidobacteraceae bacterium | reverse complement strand
GCTGAAGGCGGCGAGCGGCACCATGGTCTCTTCGCAGGTGCTGAGCGCCGAGCCCGTCGAGGCCCGGCCCGTGCTGTTGGTGAGCTGGTTCTGGGCGAAATTCTCCGCCGCGTTGTTCTGCGCCGCGCTCGAGCTCGCGGTGCTCGCCGTCGTTGACGCACCGGTCGTACTCGAGCTGCCCGAGCCTGAGCCGCAGGCGGCGCTAGCGGTCGAAGTTATCGAGGCGTTGCCGGTCGCGGTCGTGGAGCTCGCACTGCTTGCAGCGCTGAAGGCGCCATGCGCCGCCGCGGTCGACTGCGTTCCGCCGAGCGCTCCGCCCGCGGTGCTGACATATATGTCCTTCAGGGTATCGGGGCTCTGCCAGAACTGTGGCGCCACCTCCATCACGACGTGATACTGATTCATGTCCTGATAGATGGTCGAAACCTGACGCTGCCCGAAGGCGTAGTAGAGCGTATTGTCGACGTCCGACATGTTGACGCCGAGGCGCGCCGCCGTCTGCCGGTTGATCTGCAGCTGTACATCCAGCCCCGCCTGCTGGCGGTCGGAGCTCACATCCTCGAGCGCGGGATCGTTCTGTAGCGCCGTGGTGATCTTCGGCGCCCAGGCATTGAGCGTGTTCAGATCATCGGAAAGGAGCGTGTACTGGTATTGAGCATTGCCCTGTCGGCCGCCGAAGTGAATGTCCTGAGCGGACTGCAGGAAGAGGCGCGCCCCGGTGACTCCGGCGAGCTCCCGGCGCAGCCGGGCGATCACCGCGGCGTCACTCAGCTTGCGCTCCGAGAGGGGCTTGAGCCCCGCGAACAGGTGGCCCGTATTGGTGGTGCCGCCATAGCCGCCGCTGCCGGTGAAGGCCACGACGTGAGCGACCGCCGGGTCGCGACTCACGGCGGTCACGATCTGCAGCATCTTCTTCTGCATCGCCTGGAAGGAGATGCTCTGGTCGGCGACCACGTTGCCGTTGAGCGAGCCCGAGCTCTCCTGCGGGAAGAAGCCCTTCGGCACGATGTGGAACAGGTAGAAGTTGAGGACCACGACGCACAGCAGGATGAACATTACCGCGAGTGGGTGGCGGATCGCATCCGCGAGCGTGCGGCCATAGAAGTCCTTGAGCCAATTGAAGCCACGCTCGAAAGTGCCCAGGACCGGGCCGAGGCGCGGCGGTGGCCGCAGCACGTGACTGCAGAGCATCGGGGTC
Source organism: Steroidobacteraceae bacterium (assembly GCA_050738635.1). Taxonomy (GTDB): domain Bacteria; phylum Pseudomonadota; class Gammaproteobacteria; order Steroidobacterales; family Steroidobacteraceae; genus 13-2-20CM-66-19. Next base: position 496 of record JBOIAB010000250.1, on the reverse strand, counting down.
GTCGTCACGGAGACGATCAGCGACAGAACCACTGTCACGGCGAGCGTCGTGGCGAACTCGCGCAGCTCTCTACCGACCATGCCCCCCATCAGCAGGATCGGGATGAACACGGCGATGAGCGAGCAGCTCATCGACACCACCGTGAAAGCGACCTCGCTCGCACCCTGCAGGGCGGCTTGCATCCGTGGCATGCCCGCTTCCACGTGCCGGGCGATATTCTCGATCACGACGATCGCATCGTCGACGACGAACCCCGTCGCCACCGTAAGGGACATGAGCGACAGGTTATTGAGACTGAACCCCAACCCGTACATGACCGCGAACGTGCCGACCAGAGACAGCGGCACGGCGATCGCGGGCACGATGGCCGCGCGCGGATTACGCAGCATCACCAGCACCACCGTCACGACCAGGATCATCGCCAGCAGCAGCGTCGTTTCGACATCGTGCACCGAGAGTCGGATCGACTGCGTGCGGTCGTTGCTGAGAATCAGGC
>JBOIAB010000249.1:0-3007 GCA_050738635.1 Steroidobacteraceae bacterium | reverse complement strand
GCCCTGTACCGCGCGCGGTGGCGCCGCCAAGGCGGCCAGGCACAAGCCCGCCGCGGCTGCGGCGCGCGCGGCCGAGGGCGCACCGTCAGCGAAGTCCACCGCCACAGGCACGGCCGCCAAGGCTGGTGTTGCCGCGACCCGCGGCAACGGAACCGTCGGCACCGGCGACACCGGTGATTCCGAATGGCAGGAGTTCTGAATCATGTCGACACCCAACTCAACTCTCGGAGCGCCGTGATGGCCCGGATACTCGCAGTAGATGACTCGGCGGCGATGCGCCAGATGGTGGGCATCACCCTCACCGGCGCCGGCCATGACGTGCAGCAGGCCGCCGATGGCGCCGAGGCGCTCGAAATCGCCGAGCGGCAGAAGTTCGATCTCGTGATCACCGATGTCAACATGCCGAAGATGGACGGCATCACGCTGGTGCGCGAGCTGCGCAGCCGCGCCAACTACCGCTACGTGCCACTGCTGGTGCTCACTACCGAGGCGACCCTGGAGCGCAAGCAGGAGGGCAAGGCCGCCGGCGCCACCGGTTGGCTGGTCAAGCCCTTCAACCCCGAGCGGCTGCTCGCGACCATCGCCAAAGTGCTCGGCTGATTCTCAGATCAATAATGTCGACAATGAGGAACCGACCCATGAAGTCCCCGAAGCGAATCCTGGCTCTGGCCGCCCTGTCAGCCGCCTGCGCCGTGAGCCTCCAGGCCCACGCCGACCAGTGCAGGCTGCCGCCGGCGCCGAGCAAGATTCCCGACGGCAGCACGGCCACACAACAGGAGATGATCACGGCCATGGAGACCATCAAGCAGTACAACAGCGACGTGCAGACATACCTCAAGTGCCTGGACTTCGAGGCGCGCCAGAACCAGCTGACCGGCGGCGATCAGGCCAACCTGCACAACGCGGCGGTGGAGCAGCTCAACCATATCGCTGATGAATTCAACGTGCAGGTTCGCTCCTTCAAAGCGAAGCACGGCTGAGGCACGAATGTCGCTGCTGGCACGGGGCGCGCGCTCGGCGGGCCCCGTCAATTCCGCGTACGATCTGGCGTGCGCGGCGGCCACCGCCGCGGCGCTGGTCGAGCTCGCCCTCAGCGAGTCGCAGCGGCCCGTGGCGCAGCTCGGCGAGGCGCTGTCGCACGTCAGCGCAGCGGTGTCCGGCGGCAACCCGCCGGCGGCGGCCGACCTCGCCGTATGCGTCGAGTGCCTGCAGTTTCACGACCGGATGGTGCAGCAGTTATCGCAGGTGCGCGATCTGCTGGCCGCGGTGGCGGCCTCCGGAGCCGCCGATACGGCCGCCGGCGCACGGCAAAGCTGGCCGGTGTTGATGGAAAATCTGCGCGCGCGCTTCACCTCCGAGTCGCATCGCATCCTCTTCAACCTGCTCATGCCGGACACGGAGGGTCACAGTCACGCCCCTTCCCTCCACGCCAGCGAGGGCAGCGTGGAGCTCTTTTGAACGCGCCGGTCCAAGCCGCGGCGGCGCGCGATGCCACCAGCACCACCCTGCGCCTGCGGGAGTTCGCCTTCGGCGAGGAGGACTTCCAGGCGCTGCGCCTGCTCGTCAAATCGCTCACCGGCATCCATCTCTCGAACCAGAAGCGCGAGCTCGTTTACGGCCGGCTGACCCGCCGCCTGCGCGCACTGCAGCTGCGCAGCTTCGCCGAGTATCGCGAGCAGCTGCAGGGCAACGTGCAGGAGCTCGCGGAGCTCTGCAACGCGATCACGACCAACCTCACCTCGTTCTTTCGCGAGCCGCACCATTTCCAGTATCTGCGCGATCACGCGCTCGCGCCGCTGGCCGCCGATCGGACCGGCAGACGACGGCTGCGCATCTGGTCGGCGGGGTGCTCGACGGGCGAGGAGCCCTACTCCATCGCCATGTCGGTGCTCGAGACGCTGCCGGACCGCGACCGTTGGGACGTGCGCATTCTCGCCACCGACCTCGACTCGGAGGTGCTCGCGCGCGCGCGTCGCGGGGTCTATCCGCTCGAGCGCATGACCACGGTGTCGCCCGAGCGTCTGCAGCGCTTCTTCATCGAGCGCGAGGAGGCGGGCGGGATCTGCCGCCAGATCGCACCCGAAGTGGCGGCGCTGGTCACCTTCAGGCAGCTCAATCTCATCCATCCGCTGCCGATGCGCGGCCCGCTGGATGCGATCTTCTGCCGCAACGTAGTGATCTATTTCGACAAGGAAACCCAGCGGGAGCTGTTCGCGCGCATCGCGCGGCTGCAGCGTCCCGGTGACCTGCTCTTTCTCGGCCATTCCGAGAGTCTCTTCAAGGTCTGCGACAACTATGCCCTCATCGGGAAGACCATTCACCGGCGCGCCTGACGCCGCCCCGGCGAGCGGCGCCGGCGCAGCCGTCGACGGCGGCAGCGAGCCGCCGCCGCTGCTGCGGGGCTTCGAGCATTTCCAGCGCTTCTGGGACCGCGAGAACGCCTGCTGGATGGTCAAGATCCTGCCGGGCGAGTACTACGTGAGCCGCAGCGACGAGGCGATCTCCACCGTGCTCGGCTCCTGCATATCCGCCTGCGTGCGCGATCCGGTGCGCGGCCTCGGCGGCATGAATCACTTCATGCTGCCCGAGGATGCCGCGGTCGGCCCGAACGACTGGCTCGATCCGGCGGTCGGCCTCGCCACACGCTACGGCTCCTACGCCATGGAGAGCCTGGTCAACGATCTGCTCAAGCTCGGCGCGGCGCGCGAGCGTCTGGAGATCAAGCTCTTCGGCGGCGGCCGGATCCTCGCCGCAATGACGGACGTCGGCGGACGCAACATCGACTTCATCCGCAACTATATGGCTCTCGAGGGCTACCGCGTCGCGGCCGAGGACATGGGCGGCACCCAGCCGCGCAAAGTCGTTTACTTCCCGACGAGCGGCCGCGCGCGCTTGCGCAAGCTCCGTCCGGTGGAGAACCGGATCATCAGCCATCACGAGCAGCTCTATCTCGCCAGCCTCGGCAGGCAGGCCGCCGGCGGCGAGGTCGAGTTGTTCGAATGAGGCC
>JBOIAB010000248.1:0-16125 GCA_050738635.1 Steroidobacteraceae bacterium | reverse complement strand
TGGTCCTACTGGTTCAACTGGGTCGTGTCGGTGATGGCCGAGACCACCGCGATCGGCATCTATGTCCGCTTCTGGAATCCGGCCATACCGCAATGGCTGCCGCCACTCGTCGTGCTGGTCGCGCTGTACGGCACCAATCTCGTCGCCGTACGCGTGTTTGGCGAGCTCGAGTACTGGTTCGCCCTGATAAAGGTCGTGGCTATCCTGGGGCTCATCCTGGCCGGGCTGGGGGTGATCTTCTTCCATTTTGGTCACTTCGGCTCGCAGGCCAGCTTCAGCAACCTGTGGACTCACGGCGGCTTCCTGCCGTTCGGCACCCTGGGGGTGCTGCTGACACTGCAAATCGTGATGTTCGCTTACTCGGGCGTGGAGCTGATCGGCGTCACGGCCGGGGAGGCGGAGAATCCGTCCGTGGTGCTGCCGCGGGCGACCAATGGGATCATCTTCCGCATCCTGATCTTCTACCTCGGCGCGCTGCTCGTCATCATGGCGCTCGTGCCCTGGAACCAACTGAGCCCGGACACGAGCCCGTTCGTTTTCGTATTCCAGAAGCTCGGCATCCCTGCGGCGGCGAGCATCATCAACATCGTCGTCATTACCGCGGCAGCATCGTCCTGCAACAGCGGCATCTTCAGCACCGGGCGCATGCTCTGTTCGCTGGCATACCGCGGCCAGAGCCCGCGGGTATTCGCCGCCGTCAATGGACAGAATGTGCCAGCCGCCGCCATCCACGCCTCGGCGGCAGTAATGTTGATCGGCGTATTTCTCAACTACGAGGTGCCGCAGCACGTTTTCGCCTGGGTGACGAGCATCGTGCTGATCGGCACCCTGTGGCCCTGGGGCATCATCATGGCGGCGCACCTCGGGTATCGCCGCGCGGTCCGCGAGGGGCGGGTGGCGGCCGCCAGTTTCCGCATGCCGGGGGCGCCCGTGGTCAACTGGCTGGTGATCGCCTTCCTGCTGTTCGTCACCGCCATGCTCTGGCTGCAACCGGATACACGGGTGGCGCTATACGTCGCGCCGTTCTGGTTCGGTCTGCTGGCGGTCAGCTATTTCTTCTTGGTAAAGCCGCAGGCGGTACGGGCAGCCTGATAAAATACCCGCCGCGCGCCCGTAGCTCAGTTGGGTAGAGTACCTGGCTTCGAACCAGGTGGTCGGGGGTTCGACAAAATCGCCTGGAGCGATTTTGGACGGCGCGCAGCGCCGGGCCCGCAGGGCCGAGGCCCAGGATGGGCCGAGCAATCCCTCCGGGCGCACCGAATGCAATATGATGGCGGACAAAAGCCGCGCGCCCGTAGCTCAGTTGGATAGAGTACCTGGCTTCGAACCAGGTGGTCGGGGGTTCGAATCCCTCCGGGCGCGCCATTTCCCCGTTGGTCCGTTCCGATCACATCGGCTTGGCCGCATGCTCCTGCGCCAGCCGCGCATCCAGCCCCCTGGCGGCCTCCGCGGCATAACTCCGGCACGCACTCGGATCAATCAGTGCCGAGACGCTGGCCGCCGATCTGGAGCGCGCCACTCGCTCCCAGAATGCGCTGGCATCCGGGTGCGGCGTCAGCAGAATGTCGCACGGAAATGCCGCCACGCTGGCTATCGATCGGCGGAAGGCCGCGACATAACGCGGGCGGCTGCTGAAGCGGAACTTCGGTGCCGTCACGGCGGTGAGACTGTCGGCGTAGACGATGTGCAGGCAGCGGCTGTTTGCGCATGAAATCCAGGTCCACGCAGTGCTGCCGGGCGTATGTCCCGGCGTGTAGTGCGCCGTGATGGCCACATTCCCCAACTGCAGCGTCTCGCCGTCGCGAACTACACGCACGTGCCTCGGCGGCGTGTAGTCGGGGACCGAGCCGTACAGCGGATCGCTGGGGTCCGCGCCGCCCAACTCGAGCTCATGCGCGCCCGCCGCGCTGGCCAGAACCTGCGCGCCGCTCGCGCGTTGCAGCGCGGCGATGCCGCCGGCATGGTCGACGTGCGCATGCGAGTTGAAAATCCACTTGATGTCGCGCACGCGAAAGCCAAGGGCACGGACATGCGCTTCGATCTGCGGCGCCGACTCCGGCAGGTCGCCATCGAACAATGCCAGGCCCTGCTTCGTATCGACGAGGATCGAGGACAGGCCATGCGGGCCGACGTACCAGGTGTTGCCGTACATGCGAAATGGCGCTTGCGACGCATTCCAGGCTGCGCGGTCGGTGCTGATGCCCTCCGCATGTGCGCTCGACAGTATCGCGGCAAACGCGCAAACAGCGAGCGCTATTCGGGGTAGCGACACAGTGCTTCCTATTGACCGTACCCACTAGTCGGTTTATTGTTGCCCGTGCAAGTCGCGGAGGCGTGATCGATCATGAAAAGTCCAAGCAAGTTCACCCCGATACTCCAGCGCTTCGGGCTGCCGCTCTTATATCTCGCCGCAACGATGTCGGCCGCGAGCGCGGCAGTCTACCCGAGCATGGCGCCGATCGCCCGCTACCAGAGTGTCGACCAGGCGGCGGAGATTGCGTTCGCGCGCAGCGCGGCGCCGGCATCCATCTCCGGCGGCGCGCAAATCCTCGCCCTCGGCAAGCACGGCTACGAAACTGCCGTCAAAGGCGGCAATGGCTTCGTCTGTCTCGTGGTGCGCTCCTGGGACATGAATTTCAACAACCCGGAATTCTGGAATCCAAAAATCCGCTCGCCACAATGTTTCAACGCCGCCGGCGCAAATTCCGTACTGCGCAACTATCTCGCGAGAACCCGCTGGGTGCTGGCAGGGGACTCTCTTGCCAAGATGCGGGCGCGTGCCAGGACCTATCAGCGCGTGATGCCCGCGCCCGGCTCCGTGTGCTACATGATGTCCAGGCAGGCCTACTTGAACGACACCACTGCCGGTCCCTGGTACTCCCACGTGATGTTCTTCGGTCTCGGCAAGCCTGCGGACTGGGGAGCCAATCTGCCCGACTCGCCGATGGCGGCCGATTCCGCTGCCTATGCGCCCGTCACGATCTTCATGGTCGTCGTGCAGAAGTGGTCCGACGGAACTCCGAATAGGAAGCAGTAGCGGCCGCAGCGCGACGGCTGGGCGTCGAGCTCGGGCGCCGCCCCGGGCCCAGGAGCGCGTAGCGCCGCCCGTGCGGCAGGTCATAACGGCGGACGATCGAGGCAACTCCTTCGGCGACAAGGGTTCCCGCAATTCCATCGTCTGCGGGATGGTAGAGGTGCGCGCGCTCGAGCAGGGGTGTCAGCTCGCCGGGGGCGCGTCCGGGCAGCAGCACGAGCACGCGCGCACGCGGGCCCTGCGCGGCAAACCACGCGCTCACTGCGTTCTGAGGCGAGTTTGCGTTCGTCGTCAGGATGGTGAAAGAAGTGCGTCGACGGCGATCGAGCATCGCGATGGTCGTCTCGTCGGGATTGAGCAGAGCGAGGCTCGCATGCTCGGCATCGGAGTGAATCTGCGCGGCGAGCAGGGGAAGATCGTGCCAGCGATCCATCGTCGGGAACAACACGAGTGCGGTGATGCAGAAGGCTGCCCCGTACGCGGCGTATGTCCATTGGAAGCTGCGCAACACCTGGCCCTGACGTTGCGAGCGGACCGCCCGCCGCAAGCCATGTCCCAGCAGCACGAGCAGCACCACTGCGGCGCCAAAGTATTCGCCCACTGCGAGCGCGAGCGGACGATTGCCGCTGTCTACCGTCACGGCCGCGATGCCTAACAGCAGCAGCGCCGCAGCGAAGATGCACCCGATCGCGGCAACCAGTCGGCGCGTCCAGAGCAAGTCGTCGCGACCGCCGAGCCGTTCAGCCTCCGCGAGCTGCAGCGCGATGAGCAGACTCACACCAAGCAGCGCCGGCGCAGCGTAAACGTCGCGTGCCGTCTGCGCCAGTGAAAGGAGCAGGAGGAAGGGGAGTGCGGCCGCGACCGCGAACCGCCACGCTGTTCCCCGTGGGTCGCGCAGGCGCAGTCGATGTCGCGCATGCCAGACGGCTGCGGCCGCGAGCGCCGTCCACGGAAGCAGGTAGACGGGCAACTCGATGAAGTATTTCCCGGTCGAGTTGTGATGCGCCTCGGTGTAGCGGTACGCGGACGGGGCGGCAACGTGGGCGAAGCGTCCGGCCACGTTGTACCAGAAGAGGATGCGGAGCGATTCAGTGCCCTGGGCCGTGTGCGCGACTGCCAATACCCACGGACCAATGACGATCGCCTGCAGGAGGAAGCCGGCGTAGAGCTCCGGCCGCAGCAGCTCCGACCAGCGCCGTTCCCAGGCGATGAGCGTCAGCAGCGCCAGCGCCGGGACCAGCCATCCCGGCGCGCTCTTCGCCATGAAGCCGACGGCCGCGCCGGCGTGCATCAGCAGATATCCGTAGAGCTTCCTGCGGCCCGGCGCGGCCGTGTAGCCGAGATAGGCGCCAAGAAGTGAGATGGCGCAGCCGGCGAGGAGACAGGCATCGGGTGCCAGCCACATCGTCACCCGAAATGCCATGATCGCAGTGCTTGCCACCAACGCGGCGACGATTGCCGCGGCGACGCCATCCATTGCGAATCCGAGCGCTCCTATCGCGAGCGCCGTGGCGGCGGCATACAGCAGGTTGGGAGCGCGCGCGGCGCGCACGGACGAACCAAAGAGGCGCATCGATCCGGCGGCCATCCAGTAGGAGAGCGGCGGCTTCTCGAGAAACGGCTGCTTGGCCAGGTGCGGCAGCACCCAGTGGCTCTGCACGCTCATGCGCCATGCAATGTCGGCCTCGCGCGGCTCATCGGGCGTCCACGCGCCGCGATCCAGCGCGCCGATGAGCCACATCGGCGCCAGGGCGAGAAGGATCAGAAGGATCCAGCCGCGAGCGCTGCTGCTGGGAAGGGCGCGCATGCGCTTGCGATCAGACGGTGAGGGGGCTGCGCGCCGCCCCCGGAGCCTCCCTGGCGCGGCGCGCGAGCCACTCCTCGAGGGGAGCGCTGCTCCCGCGCCCGACGTGCAGTCCGAGGCGCGTCCGCCGCCACAGGATGTCTTCAACGGTCTGCGCCATCTCCACGCGGCAGAGGTAGTCGGCTTCCCGCTCGTAGAGCTGTGGCAGCAGCTCCGCGCCGAGATCGGCCAGCGAGCGGGCGCCGCCGAGGATGTGCGCGATGCGAGTGCCATACGCGTGGGCGTACCGGTATCGGAGGGCGGTGGGAAGCCACGGGTGGGCACGCTCCAGGCTGCGCAAAAATCCGGCGTAGGCGCCGCGCGGCAGGTCACCTCCGGGGAGCAACGCTTTTGCCGTCCAGCCCGGTGCGCGTGAGCCGAGCTCGCGCGCCAGAATATCGACGGCGCTCTCGGCGAGCTTGCGGTATGTAGTGATCTTCCCGCCGAACACGTTGAGCAGCGGAGCCGGGTGCCGGTCGAGCTCGAGAGCATAGTCGCGCGTGACACTCGCCGGGTTGGCTGACTCGTCGTCCAGAAGCGGCCGCACGCCGCTGTAGCTCCACACTACATCGTCGGGTCGCACGGCTTGCGCGAAATAGCGACTGACCGCGGCACAGAGATAGCCGACCTCCGTGGAGTCGATGCGCACGGCGGCTGGATCGCCTGTGTACTCGACGTCGGTCGTGCCTATGAGGGTGAATTCGCGCTCGTACGGAATGGCGAACACGATTCGCTGATCCTCGGTCTGGAAGAGGTAGGCGAAGCGGTGGGGGTAGAGCCGCGGCACCACGATGTGACTGCCCTTCACCAGCCGGACGGAGTGACAGACGCTCACCGGCGAGGCCTCGCGCGCGAACCGGCTCACCCAGGGTCCGGTGGCATTGACCACGGCTCTGGCAATGATTCTTGCGGCTCCCGACGCGCTCGTGAGTGTGGCCATCCATCGCCCCTGCGCCGCTTCCAACTTCTCACAGCGCGTACGCGTCAGGATACGCGCGCCCCGCTCGCGAGCATCCAACGCGTTCAACACAACGAGGCGCGCGTCATCAGTCCAGCCATCCGAGTAGACAAAGCCGCGGACGTACTGCGGCTTGAGGGCCGCACCGGCTACGTGATGCCGCAGGTCGATGCGGGCGGAACCCGCCAGGCGCCGCCGCCGGGCCAGGTGATCGTAGAGGAAGAGACCGGCGCCGATCATCCATGCCGGCCGCAGGTGCGTATCGTGAGGCAGGACGAAACGCAACGGCCGCATCAGGTGGGGCGCGGAGCCCAGCAGGATCTCGCGCTCGATGAGCGCCTTGCGCACCAGCGAGAGCTGCAGGTGCTCGAGATAGCGCAGACCGCCATGAATCAGCTTGGTGCTCGCCGAGGAGGTGTGGGCGGCGAGATCGTCCTGCTCGCAGAGCAGAACCGAGAGACCGCGTCCCGCGGCATCGCGCGCGATCCCGGCGCCGTTGATGCCACCGCCGACGATCAGAAGATCGTATGTGCCAGAATGCCGCATGGTCAGATCATATCCAGATTATTCCCGCTACGTGGAGGTACGACTCGAGGCCGTGCGCCTCGATCGGTCCGGCCGGCGGGTACTCGAGGATGTGAGCTGGACCCTCCGTCCCGGTGAGAGATGGGTGTTGGCCGGGGCGAACGGCGCCGGGAAGACCCAGCTGCTGAAGCTCGTGGCCGGCTCGGTATGGCCGACGCCCACTGGCCGTGAGGTGCGCCAGTACCGCTGGAAAGGCGATCTATGGCGTACCCCGCGTGAGATCCAGGACGAGATCGGATACGTCGGATCGGAGCGTCAGGACAAATACACGCGGTATGGGTGGGATCACACGGTCGAGCAGGTCATAGCGACGGGCATCCACCGCACCGATATCCCGCTACACTCGCTGAGCGATGCGGATCGTCGGCGTGTTGCCGCGGTTCTGCGGCGGCTAAGGATAGAGCCGCTGGCGGGGCGGCGCTTTCTCACGCTCTCCTACGGTGAACGGCGGCTCACCTTGCTCGCACGCGCGCTGGCTTCCCGACCGAAGATGCTGCTGCTCGATGAACTGTTGAACGGCTTGGACGAAGCCAACCATGAGCGGGCCCGGCGCTGGCTCGAGAGCACCGCGCGATCCAGACTGCCGTGGGTGTTGTCCACTCATCGGCTGGAGGACGTCCCCGCCAGCGCCACCCACGCCCTGGTGCTGGAGCGCGGGTGCATCGTCTACCGCGGTTCGATCCGGCGCGCGCCGCTGAGCCGATGGCTCGCGTGTGCAGTGGAAATGCCCACGACGACCCGATCGCGATCACGCTTAGCAGGAGCTTCCGACCACGCATTGGTGCGCCTGACCAACGCTCATGTGCATCTCGACGAACACGTCGCACTCAGGGGCGTGTCATTCACTGTCCATGCAGGCGACTGCTGGGTAGTGCATGGACACAACGGCTCCGGCAAAACTACCCTGTTGCGCACGCTCTACGGTGACCATGGCGTGGCGGTCGGCGGGCGCATCGAGCGCGCGGGGATCGATCCGGGCGTGCCGTTGCAAGTCTTCAAAGAGCGCGTTGGCTTGGTTGCGGCGCACCTGCAGGCCGACCATCCCCAGGATCTGACCGCCGCAGCGGTCGTGCAGTCGGGTTGCCACGCGAGCATCGGCCTGAACGATCCGCCCAGCGCCGCGGATCGGGCTGCGGCGCGCCGTGCGCTCAAGGCGTTTGGTTTGGCGCCGCTCTCTGACCGGCCATTGCGGGAGCTGTCCTACGGACAGCTGCGGCGAGTGCTGTTCGCGCGCGCCTGGGTGCGCGATCCCGCGCTGTTGCTGCTCGATGAGCCCTTCGCGGGCGTTGACGGGCCAACACGCCGCGACCTGTCGGCGCGCATCGAGGCCAGGGTTGCCGGCGGCACCGCCGTCGTCATGTCGACCCACCGGCGCTCGGAATGGCCGCGCTGCGCCAGTCACGAGCTGGAGCTGGCGCGCGGCGAGGTGCGCTACGCGGGGCCGGTCAGAGAGCGATCTCGGTCTCGAAGACGGAAACCGCCTGGCCGACGATCCATACGGCGGCGACGCTCCCCTCCTTGAACTCCAGCTCCACCTCGACTCTCCCGGGGCGGTGCAGATGCTGGCCTTGCACGCCCTGAAAGGATGCACGCTGCATGTCGTTGGTCAGAAAGCCGTAATGGGCGAGGTAGACCCCGAGGAGGCCATGGGCGTTGCCGCTCACCGGGTCCTCGCCGATGCCGAGCGCCGGGCAGAACATGCGCGACTCCGTGAGGTGATCCTCTTTGTCGGGCGTCAGCGCGAAGACGAAGTAGCCGGCTGCGCCGATCTGTGCCGACAGCGTCGTCAGCCGAGTCATATCCGGCTTCAGATGCTTCAGGGGCTCGGTGCCGCGTACGCCGATGAGCAGCCGCGTGCTGCTCGAGCCTGCGATCCGTAACGGGCAGCGGGTATCGAGGTCGTCGGTCGCTAGCGCCAGCGCATCCAGGACGGCGAGCCGCTCCCGATCGTTGAGCTCCCGCCCAAGGGGCGGCGTGCTCTGGCGCACGGCGATCTTGCGGCCCTCGCCGCTGCCGCGAATCTCGACATCGACGATTCCTGCCCTGGACTTCTGCCGCAGCTGCCGGGGTGCGTCATGCCTGCGGGAGAGCACATAGTGTGCCGCGACCGTCGCATGACCGACGAAGCCAGCCTCGGTGCGCGGCGTGAAGAACCGCGCCCGCAGCTCGTGGCCCGCGCCCTCGGGCGCGAGAATGAACGCGGTGTCGGCGTTATTGAGCTCCCGCGCGATGGCGAGCATCTGCGCGTCGGTCAATCCGTCCGCGTTGAGGACGACACCGGCGGGATTCCCGGTGAACCGGTCCACCGTAAAGGCATCCACCTGATGCACTTGGATTTTGTGAGTCATCGCTCCCGTTCTACACCTGCAGGCGGACCCAGCGGCGGCCGAGGGCCGCCATTCTAGCCCATGAATTACAATGGTCCCATGGAGATCGGCGTCGAGATCAGTCTGTACCCGCTGGCAGAGCGCTTCGTTCCAGAGATCCACGATTTCATCGCCCGCCTTGCCACGGCGGGGGACCTGAAGGTGGTGAGCGGTAGCCTGAGCACCCAGATCTTCGGGGAGTACGACCGTGTATTCGAGACCCTGCGCCGGGAGCTGCGTGCGAGCTTCGAGAGCCGCGCCGGGCACGGCGGCAAGGCGGCGTTCGTCCTGAAGGTGCTGGGCCCTCTGTAAGCTGGCGCGCGAGGCCGCGAATCGGCAAACTAAATGGCTTGGCCTTTGGCCTGTGCCAGGGGCCGGATATTGTGAACAGAGGTAGGTGAATGGCGTTGCTGCGTGTGATCGACCGCGACGGACAGGAGCATCAGGTAGAGGCCAAGGCCGGTCTCAAAGTCATGGAGACCCTGCGGGAGCTCGACTATGGGGTCGCGGCCATCTGCGGCGGGATGTGTTCCTGCGCCACCTGCCACGTTTACATCGATCCGGAGTGGCAGGCCCGGCTGCCGGCGCCGATGTCGGATGAGCGGGAGCTGCTGACCGAGCTGGCGCACACCCAGGACAACTCGCGCCTCTCCTGTCAGATCGAGTTCACGGCGGAGCTCGCCGGGCTGCGGCTCACCATCGCTCCGGACGAGTAGCAGAGGGGAGCCGGCCATTCACGTCTCCTGGCTGATAATCGCCTTCGCCGCAGTCGGCGCCTTCCTCGTGGTGCGCTTCTACTTCGTCCTGCGCAGATTGCGTCCCGCGCATCAGGATACTTGGGACGAAAAGATGGTCGAGCGGCTGCGCGCCCGCGGCTTTGCTCCTTTCAACGAGTACCCGGTCGCATTCTTTCTGGCGTTGCCTGATGAGGCCGCGTGCAGCGCGGTGCGCGCCCGCCTGGAGCCGGACGGCTTCAGCGTGGAGATCAAGCCGATGAAGACGCAACTGTTCGGCCAGTCCGAGAGCGAGGATAGCCTGCCGCTCGGCCTCCATGCGACCAAGCTGATGCGCCTGCTCATCGCCGACGTGTCGGAGCTCAGCAAACGAATGACCGCCTTGGCCACGGAGTTCCATGGCCGCTACGATGGTTGGGCGGTGTAGGGACTAGCGCTTTTCGGTCTGCCGGCGCACCGCTTCGGCGGCGGCGGCAATGACGGCGGGATCGCCGAGGTAACGGCTCGCACGCGGCTCGAGCTGCGCATCCAGCTCGTAGAGCAGCGGCACGCCGGTCGGGATGTTGAGCTCGACTATTTCGCTCTCCGACACGTCGTCCAGCATCTTCACCATGGCCCGCAAGCTGTTGCCGTGTGCGGCGACGAGCACGTTGCGCCCGCGGCGCAGCTCTGGCGCGATGCGGCCGTGCCAGAAGGGGAGCACCCGCGCGAGCGTATCCTTGAGTGACTCGGCGGCCGGCAGCTCCGTCGCCGGTACGTCGGCGTAGCGCGGATCGAAGCGCGGATGACGCTGGTCGTCGGCGGCCAGAGGCGGCGGCGGGATGTCGTAGCTGCGGCGCCAGACCTTCACCTGCGCCTCGCCGTGACGCTCGACGGTCTGCGCCTTGTTGAGTCCCTGCAGCGCGCCGTAATGACGCTCATTCAGCCGCCACGAGCGCTCCACCGGGATCCACATCCGGTCCATCTCATCGAGCATGATCCAGAGCGTGCGGATCGCCCGCTGCAGCACCGAAGTGAAGGCGACATCGACCGCGAGCTTTTCCTCCAGAAGCTGCCGCCCGGCGCGCGCGGCCTCCTCGCGACCCTGGTCCGCAAGGTCGACGTCCGTCCAGCCCGTGAAGAGATTCTCCAGGTTCCAGATGCTTTGGCCGTGGCGAACCAATATCAGCTTTCCCGTGGTGCCCATTGAGCTTCGATCCCGGTTCTATTCGGCCAGCTTGCGCAATGACTCGACGCCGACGGTGAGCGTGGCGAAATCGGCGGCGCCGGCCGCGCGCATGTCGGCAAGAGTGCGCTGCCAGTGTGTCAGCTCCTTGCCGGCCGATACCTGCCACGCCGCGACACGCTCCTCGGCGGTGCCGCGACCGCCGCGGCTCAACACGCGCTCTGCCAACCTGCGGTGCAGGCGCAGGGCCGCATCCCGCAACCCGGTGCGCGCCGTCGCCTGCCACGGTCCCTCGACCGGCAGCCGGTCGATCTGCTGTCGCAGCCAGTCGAGACCTGTGCGCGCGCCCGCTTCGAAGTACAGTCGGGCGGCTTCCGTCACGGCGATGCGCTTTGAGACGGCGAGCTCGACGATGTCGAGCGAGGCGTTGTGTGCGTCGAGGCTCGCTACCCGCGCGGCGAGCTCGGCCGGCAAGCCTGCTTCGAGCGCTTGTGCGCGCACCTGCTCGAACTGCTCGCGCCAGGAGCCGCAGAGCACCTGGCCGATGCGCGACTCGAGCTCCTGCACGCCGGCGCGGAATTCCGCGACCGCGGTATCCACCTTGAGCGCGTGCCGGCGGGCGAGCAGCCAGTAAGTAGCGTGACGCAGCAGCCGGCTCGTTTCGAACGCGGCGGTGTACTGCACTTTGGCCGGCACGCGATTGTCGAGATGCTCGATCTGGGTCCAGATCGTGCGCATATCGAAGATCTCGCGCGCCGCGGTGTAGGCACGCGCGATCTGGGCCGGCTCCGCGCCTGCATCCTCCTGCGCACGGGTGACGAAGGTCGGGCCCATCCTGTTGATCAGGCTGTTGGTGGTTGCGGTCGCGATGATCTCCCGGCGCAGGCGATGGCGGGCGATCGCCCGGGCGAAGCGCTTGCTCACGGGACCCGGGAAATAGCGCTCGAGCTCCGTGGAGAGGTACGGGTCCTCCGGCACGTCCGAGTCGAGGAGATGGTTGTTGAGCCAGATCTTGCTGTAGGCGAGCAGGATCGCGAGCTCCGGCCGGGTGAGTCCCGCGCCGGCTTTGCGCCGCTCGACGAGCTCATCGTCCGTGGGCAGGAACTCGAGCGCGCGGTTGAGCTCGCCCGAGCGCTCGAGGGAACGGATCAGATGCTGGAATTCCGACAGGCGGGCGCGCGCCTGCAGCTCCAGGGTGCTGATCGCCTGGCTCTGCAGATAGTTGTTGCGCAGCACCAGCGAGCAGACCTCGCCCGACATGCTGGCGAGCAGCCGGTTGCGCTCGCCGGCGGTGAGGGCGCCCGCCTGCACGATCGGATTCAGCAGGATCTTGAGGTTGACCTCGACGTCGGAGGGGTTGACGCCGGCGGAGTTGTCGATGAAATCGGTGTTGAGGCGGCCGCCGGCGAGTGCGAACTCGATGCGCCCGCGCTGCGTGAAGCCGAGGTTGCCGCCCTCGCCGACCACTTTGACCCTGAGGTCACGGCCGTTGATGCGCAGCCCGTCGTTGGCGCGGTCGCCGACCTCGGCGTTGGATTCCCGGCTGGCTTTGACGTAGGTGCCGATGCCGCCGTTCCACAGCAGATCCACCGGCATGCGCAGAATCGCGCGCATGATCTCGGTCGGAGCGTTGGTGGCCGACTCCAGGCCCAGAAGGGTGCGCGCTTCCGCCGACAGGGTGATCGATTTCGCGCTGCGGGCGAATATGCCGCCGCCCTTGGAGATGCGTGCGCGGTCGTAGTCCTCCCAGCTCGAGCGCGGCAGATCGAACAGGCGCTGCCGCTCGGCGAAGCTCGCCGCCGCATCGGGGCTCGGGTCGATGAAGATGTGACGGTGATCGAACGCGGCCTGCAGACGGATGTAGCGCGAGAGCAGCATGCCGTTGCCGAACACATCGCCCGACATGTCGCCGATGCCGATGGCAGTGAACGGCGTCTTTTGGATGTCGATGCCGAGCTCGCGAAAATGCCGCTTCACGCATTCCCAGCCGCCGCGTGCCGTGATGGCGAGCTTCTTGTGATCGTAGCCGGCCGAGCCGCCGGAGGCGAACGCATCGCCCAGCCAAAAGCCGTAGTCGGCCGCGATGGCGTTGGCGATGTCGGAGAAAGTCGCGGTGCCCTTGTCGGCAGCGACCACGAGGTAGGCATCGTCGCCGTCGCGGCGCACCACCTGCGGTGGCGGTACCACGCGACCGCCCGCGATGTTGTCGGTCAGGTCGAGAAGGCCGCGGATGAAGGTGCGATAACAGGCGATGACCTCGGCCTGAATCTCCTCGCGGCTGCCGCCGGGCAGTCGCTTGGGCACGAAGCCGCCTTTGGCGCCGACCGGCACGATGAGCGTGTTCTTTACGTTCTGCGCCTTCATCAGGCCCAGGACCTCGGTACGGAAGTCTTCGCGCCGGTCCGACCAGCGGATGCCGCCGCGTGCCACGTAGCCCATGCGCAGATGAACGCCCTCGACCCGCGGGCTGTAGACGAAGATCTCGAACTTCGGGCGCGGCAGCGGCAGGTCGCGGATGGCACTGGGATCGAGCTTGAAGGAAAGGTAGGGGAGCGGTCCGCCGGCGGTGTCGCGCCGGTAGAAATTGGTCCGCAGGGTCGCCTGCACCAGCTCGAGATAGGCGCGCAGGATCCGGTCTTCGTCGAGACTGGTGACCGAATCCAGGCTGGCGCGGATCTGGGCGACGATTTCCTCGGCCGGGTTGGCGCGCGCGCGGCCGCGACGGCCGGCGGCCGGCTGCACCGCAGGATCGAGACGGGCCTCGAAGAGGCGCACCAGGCCGGCTGCGATCGCTGGGTTGGCCGCCAGTGCGCGCTCCATGTACGCCTGGCTGAACGGCACGCCCGTCTGCAGCAGATAGCGGCAATAGGCCCGCAACACGGTGATCTCGCGCGCTTTGAGATCGGCGCCGAGCAGCAGGCGGTTGAAGCCGTCGTTCTCGGTGTCGCCGCTCCAGGTCATCGTCAGCGCTTCCTTGAAGCGCTGCTCGATGCGGCCGATGTCGATCGCGAGGCCGTCGCGGTGCTCCAGCTCGAAGTCCTGAATCCAGGCGGCGCCGCCCTCGGGCCAGGTGAGCTCGTACGGCCGCTCGGCGATGACCCGCAGGCCGAAGTTCTCCAGAATCGGCAGCAGATCCGAGATCGGCACCGGATCGCCGATGCGCGCGATCTTCAGATGCATCAGCGCCGGCTTGCGCTGCTGCGGCCGATGCAGGCTCAGCCGTCGTGCTTCCGGCGCCGCGCGCAGCCCCTCGAGGTCGGCGATGTCCGCCAGCGCATCGGCGGGCGCAACATCCTCCTCGTAGGCCAGCGGGAAGACGTGCCGGTAGCGGGTCGCGAGCGCGATGCCGGCGGCCTCTCCTTCGCGCGCCACCAGCACGTCGCGCAGGCGATCGGTCCAGGTCAGCGCCGCCTCGGCGATGCGCCGCTCGATCACCGCGATGTCGACCTTCCGCGGCCCGGACGGCTCCGTGCGCACCACCACGTGCACCCGCGCATGGCTCGAGCCCGATATCTGCACCTGGCTCTCCACCGCGCCGCCGGCGAACCCCTCGAGCACGATCTGCTCGATGCGCTGGCGCACCTCGGTGTTGTAACGGTCACGTGGCACGTACACCAGGCAGGAGTAGAAACGGTGATAGGGATCGCGCCGCACGAGCAGGCGTACCGTGCGCCGCTCGTAGAGATTGACGACGCCGCGGGCGATGCGGATCAGGTCCTCGACGCTCGCCTGGAATAGCTCGTCGCGCGGATAGGTTTCCAACACGTTGAGGACGGCTTTGCCGTCATGACCGTGCGGGTCGACGCCGAAATACTCGATGACGCGATCGACCTTGCGCCGCAGCAGCGGGATGTCGCGTGGACTGAGGTGATAGGCGCTGGAGGTCCACAGACCGAGGAAACGGTGCTCGCCGGTGACCCGGCCGCGCGCATCGAAGGTCTTTACGCCGGCGTAGTCGAGATACTCGGCGCGATGCACGGTAGAGACGGAGTTTGCCTTGGTCAGGACGAGGAGTTCCCGATCGCGCGCGCGAGCGCGGATATCGCCCGTCAGCACCGTCACGGTGGGCTTGCTGCCGCGCGCTCGCAGGATGCCGAGCCCGCTGCGCGCGTCGGCGCTCAGGCGATCCTCGCGAGCCTCGCGCTCGAGCCGGTAGTATCGGTAGCCGAGGAGGACGAAATGGCGCTCCTCCATCCAGGTGAGGAGTTGGCGGGCCTCGCTGAGATCTTCGGCGGGCAGGGGCGGGGGGTTGCGCTCCAGGTCCGCGACCAGAGAGCGTACTCGCTCGCGCATCGCCGCCCAGTCATCGACCGCGAGGGCGACATCGGTGAGCGTCGATTCGATATCGTGGCGCAGCCGCTCCAGCACCGCCGGATCGGTCTGGCGGTCGACTTCGTAAAGCTCCCAGGATTCCGCCCGCTGCGGCTCGCCGCCGTTCGTGCCCAGCCCTGTCAGGCGGCCACGCCCGTCACGGCGAACCTCGAGCACCGGGTGCACGATGAGATGCATGGCGAGGCCGGCGCGAGCGAAGACGATACCGACGGAGTCGACCAGAAAGGGCCGGTCATCGGTGACGATCTGCACCAGCGTATGCGGCGACTCGAAGCCATCGCGCTCCCGGTCGGGGTTGAAGATCCGGATCAGGGATTGCCCGGGCGCCCGGCGCCAGCCGAGCCCCAGGTGGGAGCGGGCCTCCCCCGCGAGCGTCGCAGGCGTGCGCTCGGCGAGGTCCTCCTCGCCCACGCCACGGAAGTACGCCCTCAGGAATCGCTGCTGCACCTCA
Organism: Steroidobacteraceae bacterium; assembly: GCA_050738635.1. Lineage (GTDB taxonomy): Bacteria > Pseudomonadota > Gammaproteobacteria > Steroidobacterales > Steroidobacteraceae > 13-2-20CM-66-19. The sequence continues at coordinate 657 of JBOIAB010000248.1, read as the reverse complement.
CGGAGGGAGCTGGCGTCCGAGGCGGCGGGTGCGCCCCTTTTAGGGGTAACGCGTGTGCGAACAATGCGCTCGATCAGCGCGACGCGACCGGGAGGAATGCTGCGCAGCAGACGACGGTCGTCTGACGAAGAATCAGGTTCATGCATGATGGGCACAATTATATAGATCTGGGCGGCCTGCGGCGGCACCGCATGGGCATGGACGGCCTGGTGGCGGTATAATAGTTGCAAGCGCAACCAGATGGCGGCGGAGATTCAGATGACCCAGTCCCGCGATAACCCTATGGGCACCGACGGCTTCGAGTTCGTCGAGTACACCGCACCCGACCCCCAGCTCCTGCGCACGCTCTTCGAGCGTATGGGCTTCCCGGTAAAGGCCCAGCATCGCTCCAAGAACGTGACGCTGCATGGCCAAGGGGGCATCAACTTCATCATCAACGCGGAGCCGGCATCGTTCGCGCAACAGTTTGCGCGCAACCACGGACCATCCGCCTGCGCCATGGCTTTCCGCGTCAAGGATGCGGCCTACGCCTACCGGCGTGCGATCGAGCTCGGCGCCAAGCCCGGTCCGCAGAGCGCGGGCCCGATGGAGCTCAACATCCCATGCATAGAAGGCATCGGCGGGTCGCTCGTCTACCTGGTCGATCGGTACGGCGAC
>JBOIAB010000247.1:0-2446 GCA_050738635.1 Steroidobacteraceae bacterium | reverse complement strand
GGGTCGCTCTGGTCGAGCGGCGGCAGCGGCGCCTGTTGCTGCTCAGCAGTCGACGGGATCGGATGCTGGATGGCGGGTGCGGGCGGCGCCGCCGGCTGCGGGGTGACCGCCGGCTGCGGCGGCGGCGCTGCCGGCGCCGGCGAGTAATAGCGGAAGTACACCCCGATGGCGATGGCGGCGGCGATGACGATTCCGGCCGACCACCAGATGGCCTTGTCCCGAAAAGACTCCTCCGGGTCCGTCGCCTTGTTCCACATCCAGCGGCTCTCCGCACAGTGACGAATCGAGATACTCTACTCTGATCGCGTCCGGATCGCACTTGAGCGTCACCCACGCTTGCCACCCATGCGCCAGGCTTTTCACCCCGCCGTCAACCGCTGGCTCGACCGTGCTTTCGAGGCCCCGACGCCGGCACAGGAGCAGGCGTGGCCGGCGATCCAGGCGGGCCGGCATACGCTGATTGCCGCGCCCACCGGCTCCGGCAAGACGCTCGCCGCATTCCTGGCCGCGGTCGACCTGCTGGTGCGCGAGGCCCTGGAGCACGGCGGCCTGCGGGACGAGACCTACGTCGTCTACGTCTCCCCGCTCAAGGCGCTTTCCAACGACATCCGCCGCAACCTCGAGGGGCCGCTCGCCGGCATTCGTGATGAGCTTCGCGCCATGGAGCTGCCCGATGTCGAGATCCGCACCTTCGCGCGCACCGGCGACACGCCGCAGCACGAGCGGCAGAGCATGCGCCGCCGGCCGCCGCACATCGTGGTCACCACTCCGGAGTCGCTCTACATTCTCCTCGGCTCGGAATCCGGGCGCGCCATGCTCGCCAGCGTGCGCAGCGTCATCGTCGATGAGATCCACGCGCTCGTGGGCAGTAAGCGCGGGCTTCACCTGGCGCTGTCGCTCGAGCGCCTGGAAGCTCTCGCCGGCCGCCGCCTGACGCGCATCGGGCTCTCGGCGACCCAACGCCCGATCGAGGAAGTGGCGCGCTTTCTGGTCGGTGCCCGGCAACTGCGCGCCGACGGGCAGGCCGACTGCGCCATCATCGATATCGGTCACGTCCGGCGTCGCGACCTGCAGATCGAGGTGCCGGCGGCGCCGCTCGAAGCGGTCATGTCAGGCGATGTGTGGACGCAGGTATACGATCGTCTCGCCCAGCTCGCGGGTGAGCACCGTACGACGCTCATCTTCGTCAACACGCGCCGCCACTCGGAACGGATCGCGCGCCATCTGTCCGAGCGCCTGGGCGAGACGCTGGTCGCGGCGCACCATGGCAGTCTGGCGAAGGAGCTGCGCCTGTCGGCGGAGTCGCGTCTGAAGCGCGGTGAGCTCAAGGCACTCGTCGCCACGGCATCGCTCGAGTTAGGGATCGACATCGGTGATGTGGACCTCGTGTGTCAGATCGGCTCGCCACGATCCATAGCGGCGCTGCTGCAGCGCGTCGGCCGCTCCGGTCACAGCTTGGGCGGAACGCCGAAAGGCAGGGTCTTCCCGCTGTCGCGCGACGATCTGATCGAATGCGTGGCGTTGCTCGACTGTGTGCGCCGCGGGGAGCTCGATCGCCTGCGCATGCCCGCCAAGCCGCTCGATGTGGTGGCACAGCAGATCGTGGCCGAAGTCGCCGCGCGCGAGTGGGATCTCGATGAGCTCTTCGCCCTGCTGCAGCGCGCCTATCCGTATCGCGACCTGCAGCGCGCCGAGCTCGACGATCTCGTCCGGATGCTCGCCGACGGATTCACTACGCGGCGCGGCCGCCGCGGCGCTCTCATCCATTACGACGCCGTCAACCGCAAAGCGCGCGGTCGGCGCGGCGCGCGTCTGACCGCGCTGACCTCCGGCGGGACGATCCCCGACACAGCCGACTACACCGTGCTGCTCGAGCCGCAATCGCAGCCCGTCGGCACCATCAACGAGGACTTCGCCATCGAGAGCCTGCAGGGCGACGTCTTCCAACTCGGCAACACCTCCTATCGCATCCTGCGCGTCGAGCAGGGCACGGTGCGGGTAGAGGACGCGCATGGCCAGCCGCCCTCGATCCCGTTCTGGCTGGGCGAAGCGCCCGGCCGCACCGATGAGCTGTCCGCGGGCGTGTCGCGCCTGCGTGACGAGATCGAGCGCCGGCTCGGCGATGGCCTCGAGGCGGCGCTGCGCTGGCTGGAGGATGAAGTCGGCATCGCCGGCCCGGCGGCGGTGCAGGCCGCGGGCCACCTCGCGGCGGCGCGCGTCGCTCTCGGCTCCCTGCCAACGCGGCAGACGGTGGTCATCGAGCGCTTCTTCGACGAGGCGGGCGGCATGCAGCTCGTCATCCACTCGCCCTTCGGCAGCCGGGTGAATCGGGCCTGGGGGCTTGCGCTGCGCAAGCGCTTCTGCCGCTCGTTCAACTTCGAGCTGCAGGCGGCGGCGACCGAGGATGCCATCGTGCTGTCGCTCACCACGGCGCACAGCTTCGAGC
>JBOIAB010000246.1:0-2260 GCA_050738635.1 Steroidobacteraceae bacterium | reverse complement strand
TCCCGCCCGCAGAAGCCGGTCGCGGCGAGCACGACCGTCGAGGCCACCGGCGTATGCGCGACGACCGTCTCGAGAGCGTTGCGACGCGAGGACCGCGCAGCGGGCGCATGGCGCTGCGGCTCCAGGATGGCGGCGGCCGGCGCGCCGCGCCGACCAGGGCGTGTCTCCGCCTCCAGCGCAAACGGCGCGACACAGCCTTTTGGCATCACGAGCGCATAGGGTCGTCCGCTCTCGCTGAGGTGCGCCTGCGCACGGTCCAGAGCGGCACCGAGGGCGGACCGCTCCCCCGGAAAGAGCTCCCAGGGGATCTCCATGGTCGTGAGCATCGCCGGGGTGATCGGCCCCATCAGTGCGTGCTGCGGTTCATCCGTGCCGCCCGGCTGACCGCGCCAGGTGACGATCAGCAACTGCGGCAGGCGAAAAGTCCAGGTGAGTGAGGTCAGCGGACTCACCGCATTGCCGAGGCCGGAGTTCTGCATCATCGCCACGCCGCACGGCGCACCGCCGTTGCCGAGCGTGGCGCCCGCGATCAGCGCGACGGCATCGCCCTCGTTCGCCATGGAGAGATAGCGCAGCGAGGGATCCTGCACCACATAGTTGATGAACGGCGTGAGATACGAGCAGGGCACTCCGGCGTACCAGCCGAAGCCGCGCTCACGGGCCACCTCGATGAAATCGCGCGCCTCGATCATGGGCCCGGCGGCGCCGTGGGCTCCGTCTCGTCGGAGTCGCCGAAGCGTCGCTGAGCATGGGCGAAATCCGCCGCCCGGCGAAAGTCCTCGAGGTCGTTGACGCCGCGCCAGTGCCCATGCACGTACTGCACCTCGATGGCGGCGCCTTGCGTGATGAGCTCATTCAGAAGATGAGGAACGTCGAGCGTGTCGAAGTCGGGACGGGCGCGCAGCTCGCGCAGGACTTCCTTGAGGCGCACGAGTCCCGTGCGGCTCACCTTCAACATCCCGATCCAGCGCCCGTGCGCCGCGCCTGCCGAAACGCTTGCCTCGGCGTCCTGCGCGCCAGGCGCATTGCCGGCATCGCTGGCGCTGAAAACGCGTTTGAGCAGCACCGGCGTGCCGAAGAGCCCGCGATCATCGCGGCGCGAGCAGTAAGCGAAATCACGCACGGTGCGATTGCTCTCACCCGTCGGTGAGGAATCCACCACCACCGCGAGCTCCGCCTCGCTCTCGACGAGGTCGCGCAACACGTAGCTGCGAAAGAGCAGGTCGCCGTAAGAAATCACTGTATCCGATTCGACCGCGTCGATCGCACAAGCGAGCGAAGCGAGCTCACCGGTCTGCTCGTAACGCTCGTTGATGACCAGCCGAACGCCGGCCGTGTCGATTGCATCCGCCCGATACCCGCCGACGACTGTGATCTCGTTGACGGTCTCTTTCTTGAAGGCATCGACCAGCCAGCGCAGGAGCGGCTTGCCGGCGATCGGCAGCATCACTTTCGGTCGATCGACCGTCACTGCCTCGAGGCCCCTGCCGCGGCTCGCGGCGAGGACGATTGCGCCGCGGGAGGACGCGGCCGCGGACAGGTACAGGCGCTCCGCCGCGGAGTACTCGTCGGCGTCCTGCAGACGGAAGATCTCCTCGACCGATGCGATCCGATCCTCGACATTGACGAGTGTCTCGCTCTCGAAGATCTCCTGGGCCGTGCTCTGCATGGCCGCGGTGGCGGAGCGCAGCACGTGATTGGCCCAGATCACGACGCTGATACCCGCCTTGCGGAACACGTCGGTCGGCGTGCTGTAGTAGCGCGTCGGAACGATCACGAGCGGCGCGCGTCCCGCCCATTCACGCGCGAAGGTGAGGATCTCGTCGGGCTTCGACAGCTTGCTGTGAATGAGAATCGCGTCCGCGCCGGCGCGGCGGTAGGCCTCCGCGCGGCGCAACGCCTCCTCCATCCCCCAGCCGGCGATGAGCGCCTCGACACGGGCGACGATCGAGAAGTCGGAGTCGAGCTGCGCGCTCTTGCCCGCGGCGATCTTGCCGCAGAACTCGCCGCTGTCGGCGAGCGGCTGGCGATCGCCGTTGAGGAAGCTGTTGGTCTTGGGGAACTGCTTGTCCTCGATGCATACGCCGGCGATGCCGCGCTGCTCGAGCTTGCGCACCAGGCGGCGCACGTTGTTGAAATTGCCGTAGCCGGTGTCGCCGTCGAGCAGGATCGGCAGATTGCTCGCGTCGGCCATGAACTCCAGCATGTCGACGACCTGCGTCCAGCTCGCCTCGTTGTTGTCGCGCACGCCGAACTGCGC